>DASYAR010000399.1:0-29349 GCA_036501235.1 Planctomycetaceae bacterium | reverse complement strand
TCATGACCGTATCTTGCCCGCCGCCCCCGCTCCCTTCGCCGCCTCCGGCAAAGCCCTTTTCAATTTCGTCCAGCCACAAAACGGCGGGGGCGATCGTTTCCATCAGCCTGAGCACGTCGCGCAGATTGCGTTCCGAAGCGCCGCGGTCGCCCGACAGCAGGTTGGCGACGTCGAGCCGCACGAGCGGAAAGCTGAGCAGCCGCGCGGCGGCGCGCGCGGTGAGACTTTTTCCGCAGCCTTGCACTCCCAGCAGCAATACGCCCTTGGGCATGGGAATTCCCTGCTCGCGAGCCCGCTCGGTAAACGCCTCCGACCGCTGTTGGAGCCAATCTTTGAGCACTTCCAGTCCACCGACGTCTTTGATTCCTTCGTCGAGATCATAGAATTCGAGCAGATCGGAGCCCTGCACCAGATGTCGCTTCTCAGCCACCAGTGTTTTGAAAACCTCGTCGTCGAGCTGTTCGCGCCCGGCGATCGCCAGCAGCAATGCTTTGCGGGCTTCGCGCGCCGTCAGCCCCAGCACCGCCTTGAGCAGCTTTTCTTCGAATTCGGGGGTCAGCTCGGGAACTTTGTTCCCGGACGATTCGAGCTGATCGATCACCTCGGCCAGTTCGTTGCGGACTTCTTCAATACCGGGGAGTGGCAGGTCGAATGAGAACGCTTCCTTTTGCAGGTCGATCGGGATTTCGACGACCGGCCCGATGAACAGCAGCGTTTTTTTCTGGACGCCCAGGCGGACCGTCAAATCGCGCAGCTTGCGGATGACGCGCGGGTCCGTCATATACGGATGAAAGTCCTTGACGAGAAACAAATGCTCTGGTGGATAGGCTTCGATTTCGTCGAGGAAAGCGAGGGGATCGCCATTTTTGGCAGCATCTGGCCTCGAAGGAGGTTGCGCGCCGTCGGTGACTGACCAGACGACGAGTCCACGTTCGATATCAAGCGCCAGCTCAGACAGAATGGTTTCCCAGCGCTCTTCTTCCCACGTCTTGAGAAACAAGAGTGTGTACCGGGATAGTATCCGGGTCCTGATCTGATCGAGCGCTGAGGTGCTGTTCATCATTTCGCGTCAAACTTCCTGTGCGGCCATTTCGCTTTCAGCCGCGTTCAGTTCACGACAGGCCCGGAAACCAGTGAATAGCCTGGTCAGGACGAAAATGTGAAAGCCCAATGACAGCCATTCCATCGCCAGGAGATAGATCAAGCCGTCCAGTGCGTAGAATACCATGCCGACGACGAAGACCCAGGAGAGTCGCTTGCCGCTGCCAAATCCAAGACCCACGAAGACGGTCGCAGCGAAGAATGTGAACACACCGGCGACGATCTTGGCGACCAGCGCCATATCGGGGGATTGCTGCGCGATGCCGATGGCAATCGCGTCCACGACTTGCGTAAGCCCCAATCCGACGATGAATTGGCGGTCTCCTTCAGCGAGCGAGATCAGCGAGTTTACGACCGACAGGCCGGCGATCCAGTAGAACCAGCGCGCACCCGTCTGCAGTTTGGCTTCGATCTGACCCCAGTACGCTTCCGCGGACACCTGTTCGGTATTTGGCGACGATTCCTCGATTACCTCGACGTCATCGTGGTGTTCAGCCGACGGTTCAACCATCTTTGCACCTGAATCGCGTGAAAGTTCAATATGCGAAAGTGGAGAGAGACAAAGCGATGTTCATCCGTTTTACTCAGGCCCGCGGCTGCCTGCAAGCGGATACCGTTCCGCGGCATCGTCGCCGCATCGAGCAACGAGCTCCGATCGCCCACGGGCGAATTTCACGGTCATTTGCCTGACGGCTCAAGTGTCTCCATAATAGGGCGCAGAATTTCCGGTCGGCGAATCTGACTGTCTCTCGCGACTCGGCGACCCGTTTCCCGCAATCGAAACCGAGGATCATCCGGCATCCCACCGGCGCCCCGGACAGCAACAGACAGGTGGGCCGTGTGCATGGGCAATCGAATGGTTTTGTGGGCGGCCGTCGTGGTGGCGTTGGTTCCGGGACAGCGGGTGCTGGCTCAGAAGTCTGCGCTCGGCGATTCAATTCGCAAGCGGGAAGCCGCAGCCTGGGATGCCGCCCTCAAGATCTGGCGCTGGGCCGAGCCGGGATACCAGGAGACGAAATCTTCGGCCCTGTTGGCCGGCATGTTGGAAGAGGCCGGCTTCAAGATCGACAGGAAAGTGGCGGGTATTCCCACGGCGTTCACGGCGACGTTCGGGCATGGTGATCCGGTGATTGGCATCGTCGGCGAATTCGATGCGCTTCCGGGGCTCTCGCAAGAGGCCGTCCCCTATCGCCAGCCGCGAAGCGACGGAACGTACGGACACGCCTGTGGACACCATTTGTTCGGTGTCGCTTCCGCCTCAGCCGCGATTGCGCTGGCGGAACAAATCACAGGAGGCCAGATCAAAGGGACCGTGCGGTATTACGGCTGTCCGGCTGAAGAGGGGGGCGCGGCCAAGGTGTTCATGGTTCAGGCCGGACTGTTCGCCGATTGCGACGCCGTTTTGCACTGGCACCCCGGCAACCGCAATGCGGCGGGAGACGTGTCCTCGATGGCCCGCATCGCCGCCAAGTTTCGGTTTCATGGCAAGGCGGCCCATGCCGCCGGATCGCCGAGCCAGGGCCGGTCGGCCCTCGATGCAGTCGAGCTCGCCGCCCATGCCGCCGAACTGCTTCGCGAACACACTCCCGATTTCACCCGCATCCATCACGTAATTACGTCGGGAGGCGAAGCCCCCAACGTCGTCCCCGAGTTTGCCGAGGTCTACTATTACGTCCGACACCCCGAGTCGTCAGTGGCCCGCAGCGTCTACCACCGGCTCGAGCTGTGCGCCCAGGCGGGGGCCCTGGCTACCGAAACGAAGCTGGAAGTCGAATATCTGGGAGGGACCGTCGAAATGCTGCCGAACTCGGCCCTGGCTCAGGTGATGCTGTCCAATCTGCGTGAACTGAACGACCTCCACCTGACGGCCGAAGAACGTCAATTCGCCGTCAAGATTCAGGAGACGCTGGACGAGCACAAGTCTCTCGAAAGCCTCGGAGATGTGATTGACCAGACGGGTCAGATTGGACGTGGCTCGACCGACGTGGCCGATATCTCGTGGGTCGTGCCGACGGCGGGCTTCAACGTCGCCTGCTGGGTGCCGGGGACGTCGCCGCACACGTGGCAGGCCTGCGCCGCCGGCGGGACGACGCTGGGCCGCCAGGGGATGCAATTGGCCGCACGCGTCCTGGCGGCCTCGGCGTGGGACCTGTTCCATTCGCCGCAGACCCTGGCTGCCGCCAAGGCCGAACTGACGCGACGGCTGGGTGACCGAAAATACGAATCGCTCATGCGGCCGGGCCAGAAACCCCAGCTCGATTATCGCAACCCGCCCAAGTCGCGCACCGCAATCGACGACGCGTCGGGACCTGCGAAGGGCCGCGCGCAATCAAAAAGCGCCCCACGGCAGTGAACAACGCGTGTGGCGGGGCCAGCGCGTGATGTCACGAGGCGCGGAACGGCAGATAACTCATTCAGGTCCGCCCAAAATTGCCGGAGCGCGAGATCCGAGCGATGGCCCCGACAAGCTGGACGAGGCCCAAAACGAGCTGTCGGGGCCATCGCTGGCGTTGGGTGTGAACTGCCCGAAAGCCAAAATCGCAGGATTCAGGCGCGCACGAAGCCCACCTCAGTTTGACACTCTGTCCCTCCCACACCCATACTATGCAATGCTCGCGGCAGGCTACTCCTCCGCCAGTTGTCTCAGCAGATCGGCGATTTCGCGGTGGGCCGTTTGCGACTGGGTGATGATCAGCTTGTTTCCGAGAGTTTGAATCGTGCCCGTCGGCGGCTCGGCGTAGTGCACCATCTCCAGGGTCGAGATCGTGGCCTGGGCCAGCGTCACCAGCCCGTTCACGATCGCGCTTCCCAGCATCTCCATCTGACGAACTTCGTCGGCGGCGTTGGATTTCTTCGTTTCGGACGAGACTTCTTCCACGGACGAAGGAGCGACGCTGATGCCCACTTCAGCACCCACGAGTTGCACACCGGTTTTGATGATCGACGTCAGCATTTCGGACGGCAGCGGGGCGCCTTTCAACTGGTCTCCCAGATCGTTGATCTGCAACCGCCAGCTCCACGGGCGAATCGATTGGCGAATCGTTTTCGCGAGCTGATCGGGGTGCAGATCGTGCAAATCCTTCACCGAATAGACTCGCGTTTCCTTGGTCGTCAGCGCCTTCATCCGCGTCGTAATCAATAATCCGTGGTCTTCAATCAGATAGTCCAGCAACATCGCATTGGTGAACAGGATCGGCATGCCCGCGAAGTCTTCGATCCCTGCCGTCGGGGCTGCATCGAGCGCATGTCGCAGCACCGTCGCGATGCTGACGTGGGTCAGATCCAGATTCTGAACATCGATTTCGATTTTGAGCAACTGGGCCAGGATTTCCTGAATGTCTGCCGGCGCTTTGGGTGTTGCGGCCGGTGAGGAACTCTTCGGCGGATTCGGAGTCTGATTCGGGGCGTTCACAGACGGAGGCAGACCGAGATCGATGGCCGGTAACGAAATCGGCGGCGGATTCTGGACGCCACCATTCGCTACGGCTGGAGGTCCTGCCGCAGCAGGTGCCTCCGTCGCCGGAGCCGGAGAATATGGCCTGTCTGCCGCGGGCGCAGTCGCAGGAGCCGCAGCCGCGGATGCGCGAGCTGGGGCCGTACCCGCAGGTGCGAGAGCTGGGGCTGCCGCGGGGGCAGCGGCTGCTGGGGGTATTTCTGCCGCATTCTGCGCGAACGCAGGGGGAGGGCCTCCGTACACATTGGACGCGGCGGAAAATTGCCCTGGGTAGTTAACGCCAGGCGCATCATATTGCGGTGAGAGCGAATTGGTCGCCGAGATGACGGAGATCGGCCCAAACGAACTCGCCACGGCAGGGCATGAGCCTCCCGTTGCCGGCCCCACAGGAGCCAGCAGCGACGCCAGCGTCGGTGTGTCGAAGCGCAGCGACAGATGGTGTTGCTCGTGCAGGCGATCGAGAACTTCGCCAACAGTCACTTGCTTGCGATCTCCAAAATCGAGCTTCGCAGGCGCCTGCAATAACGCTTCGAGCTGTTTGCGACCCGAAGCGGAGGGGAGTTGGACGGCAGTCGCCGCCGGTGCCGGAACAGGTTCCGCTTTCTTCGGCTTCCGCGGCGCCTCACCCGCCATGGCGGCACAAGCCAGAACCAGACACAAACCTACAGCGCACAGCCGGCGTTTCATCACCAATCCCTCCTTGAATCGGGTAATTCAAACGAAATGTCTGGGGAACTATCGCCCGCCTTCGACGACCTGTCAAGACGAATGATCGGAAATGATGCCTCCATCGAATTCCCAATCGTTTGACCGCAACGCCTTTACCAGGCCCAGCACCAAGAGGTTCCTATTGTATCTGGCAATCGTGCAGGCCGAATGAGTCGGCCTGGGCCGGACGATTCGTACGAATAAGCTTGCAGCAATTTAACGTGCGGCCGGGTTCCAGCCGACTAAAAAATCCGATATATGCTCTGCCCGTCGCGCGTTGGAATGAACCCCGCGGATTTCGTCCGTGTGGGACCTCCTCGGCCTGCGAATCGCACCTCTCCTACTTTCCCCAGATTCTATCTGTATTCACGACAGCACGTGCTTCGCAGCACTAGCGCAGCAGTCTCGTCGTTGCTCGACCTGACGATTCGCGACTTGATGTGCCCACTCGATTTGAATCTCACAGGAACACCAACATGCAAGCCGTGACTCCGAATCAGGCAACTTCACGAAAAATCGTTTCCGAGTCCAGAAGATCGGCCTTTCGTGTCGTTCACAATGAGACACAGGACTCAGACGACAAAGCCGGGGCGCGGACCATTTCTCGGACGATGGTTCAACATGCTCAGGCGATGGCCCGCGAGATGAAGGCCGCGGCGCTCCTGGTTTTGTCCGACGCCATCGACAACGACGACGAATTGCTGGAACTGATTCGTGCCGTCGCCTGCCGCACGATTCTGATCTCGCGACAACACCGCGCGCCGGCCGGCCGTCGGCCTCTCCCACGGCATGTCGAGCGCATCGCCATGCCGGACGTGCACATGACGCGATCCGGCCAGGTGAAGGTGGCGCTGCTGATCAGTCTGGCCAAGGGCTTGTTGCATCGCCACGACCGAGTCGTGTGCCTGACCGGCGTTGATGGTGCACGATCGATCGACACGTGCATGGTTCTCGACCTGGCTTCGGAGCCCGAGTTGTTTTCGGCTGCCGATACGGTCCTCTTGAGCGGCGGCGTCTCGCCGGCCGTATTCGAGCGAACTTTGAATCTGACGACCCAATTGGCCACCGAAGGCCGCGAAGGCCGGCCGGTGGGGGCGTTGTTCGTGATTGGCGACAGCGAGCTCGTGCTCAGCCAGTCGCGGGCGCTGGTGCTCAATCCGTTCCACGGTTATCCCGAGCAGCAGCGCAACATTCTCGATCCGCACGTCGAAGAAACGATCAAGGAATTCTCCGCCATCGACGGTGCGTTCATCGTGAGAAGCGACGGAGTCGTGCTGGCCGCCGGAGTGCAGCTGATGCCGACGGCCGCCGTGCCGCAATTGCTGAATGGCTTGGGAACCCGGCACGCCGCGGCGTGCGCCATCACGGCCTCGACTGCGGCGGTCGCGCTCGTCATTTCGCAATCCACCGGCGCGATTTCGATCTTCAAATCGGGCGAAATGATTACGAGCATTCATCGCCCCGCCGGCGGCAGCCGCTTTCACACGTGAATCGGCCGCACGACTGGTGCTGACGGGCGCCGGCGTTTATTGTGTAGGTTTCGTATTCACAATGAACCGCCGGAGGCACGAGCGATGCGACCGACTCTCTTGATCAATTCGTTGCTGCTGCTGGTGACCGTAGCCGCCGCGGCGCCGGCCGATGATTCCGAGTGGAAACCGCTGTTTGACGGGCAGACGCTGTCGGGCTGGAAACAGCGCGGCGGCAAGGCGAAATACGCCGTTGACGGAGATGAAATCGTCGGCACGAGCGTGCCCAGGACAGGCAATTCGTTCCTGTGCACCGAACGCGATTATGGTGATTTCATGCTGGAGCTGGGATTCAAGGTGCACCCCAAATTGAATTCGGGAATTCAGATTCGAAGTCAATGTTTTGACGAAGACCGGGAAGTCGAGATTGCCGGCAAGAAGTACAAGTTCCCGGCGGGGCGCGTGCACGGGTATCAAGTCGAGATCGACCCGTTGGAGCGCGCCTGGAGCGGCGGCATCTACGACGAAGGTCGCCGGGGCTGGCTGAACGATTTGAAAGGCAACGAGCCCGCGCGGAAGGCATTTCGCCAAAATGAGTGGAATAAGTTTCGCATCGAGTGCGTGGGCGATTCGATCAAGACCTGGATCAACGACGTCCCCGCAGCGGACCTGAAAGATGGCGTGACTCCGAAAGGATTCATCGCCTTGCAGGTTCACGGCGTCGGAGACAACGCCGATCCGATGGAAGTCCGCTGGCGGAAGATCCGCATCAAGACGCTCGAGTAGGTCAGGCTGTGCCTGACGCAATGTGCCCCCGGTTGATTTTATACGCACTCAAGGCCCTCATCCAACTCCTTGCTGAGTGGCGGCCGCGGTTGACGGAATGTCCTTAAATGCCAAACGCATTGGCAGGAAACTTTTCAGACCGTGGAAAGCCAATCGCGTCAGGCACAGCTTGAACTCCGGCCTGTCCAGGCCACCGCCGCGAATCTGCGCACGGCGTGGCTGATCGTCGCGTTGCTCGTCCCGGTGGCTTTGCTTAATTATCTCGACCGGCAGATGATGGCGGCCATGAAGTCGTCGATGATGGACGACATCCCCGACATCGTCACCCGCGCCAACTGGGGCATGGCGCTGGGAGCTTTCAAGTGGGTCTATGCGATTCTCAGCCCCGTGGGTGGTTATGTTGCCGATCGCTTCAGCCGCCGGCACGTGATCGCGGCCAGTCTGTTCGTCTGGTCGGCCGTCACCTGGGGCACCGGACATGTGGCCACGTTCCAGCAGCTTGTCGCGGCGCGGGCCATAATGGGGATCAGTGAGGCATTTTACATTCCGGCGGCTCTGGCGCTGATCGCCGATTTTCATGTCGGAGCGACGCGCTCGCGGGCCGTGGGGCTGCATCAGATGGGGATGTATGCGGGAATCATTCTCGGTGGATTTGCGGGGTATGTGGCCGAGAGTCGGCATCTCGGCTGGCGGTGGGCCTTCAGTGTCTGCGGTCTCGTGGGAGTGCTGTATGCCTTGCCGCTTTTCGCGTTCGTTCGCAATCCACCGCGTAACGCGGAGAGCGGCCCGCGACCTTCGCCGCAGGTCGCCACGCGCGAACTGTTCGGCAATCCCGGATTCGTGCTGCTGGTTTTGTATTTCACGCTTCCGGCTCTGGCTGGATGGGTCGTAAAAGACTGGATGCCCGACATCCTGAAAGAGCAATTCCATCTGGGACAAGGCCAGGCTGGTGTTTCCGCCGTGGTCTACGTGCAAGCGGCGTCATTGGCGGGCGTGGGCCTCGGGGGCTGGTTGGCCGACTGGTGGATGAAACATGCAGTGCGCGGGCGGATCTTTGTTAGTGCGATCGGCATGTCGCTGTTTCTCCCCGCGCTGTTCGGAGTGGGCAACGCGGGATCCTTGGGAGCAGCGATCGGGTTCCTGATTCTGTTCGGCGTGGGCTGGGGATTTTTCGACTGCAACAACATGCCAATCCTGTGCCAGATCGTGCGGCCCGGGCTGCGCGCCACGGGGTACGGTTTCATGAACCTGGTGAGCATCAGTTGCGGCGGATTCGCCGACTGGGGCTTCGGCGCTCTTCGCGATCGACATGTTCCACTCAACGTGATTTTCGGAGTGTTTGCCGGCGCGGCACTGTTGTCGATCGTGATCGTCCTGCTGATCCGACCACACGTCACGGAGAAGGTGTGAATGGGATGCCGGCCGGTGTCGCGTTGTCAGCCACGAGTGGCGGCCCGTTCGCGGTCGCGCAGTTCCTGCAGGATGCGGCGGCGCTGTTTCTTGCTCATCCCCCGCAGGTCCGGCTGCGATTGAAAATCGTGGACGTTTTGATCCTGATCGGAATCCGAGGGCTCTTCCACAGGCGACGCGGCAGGCGACGACACCGGCGATTCGTCGCGCGTTTCAACTACGTCCTTCAATTCAACCGGCTCATCGTGCCGAACGTCGATTCTGAATCGCGGCTTCGGCGGAATCGCGGCGGCAGGCGGTGGCTCGGGGACTTGCGCGGCGGGAGCGGCAGCCGCGGGAGCAACCGGCTCAGCGACGACAGCCCCTCGTTTCCGGCTGCGAGCGCTTTTCGGAGCCGCAACTGGCATCTCGACCGTGGCAGCGACGCTGCGCCGTCTCAGGCTTCCGAATGCCGGCAGACGCGGCATGTGGAAATGAGGCCGCGGGATCCGCCACGTCCGCGAATTGGGCTGTGCCGGTTCCGACGAACAACGAATCACATGTCGGGCGTGCACCCACATGCTGAAAAAAAGCGCGGCATTACCAGTCAACAACCCGATCTGCGACAGCAATGCCTGCATTCGAGGCTCAATCGAGGAGGCCAGTCCCAGTTCGAATCCGACTGCGGCCACGTAGCCTGCCAGTGCCGTAGAGAACAGTATCCGACTGGTATGACAGCCTCTCATTTCCCGCAGCAATCCACGAGCGATCGAAATTCCCACGAGCGACGCCGGAATCAACCACGCCAAGGCTGAATATCGTTGATTCAGATCGGGGCGGAAATGTCGCACCACGTCGATCGCAGTCTGCCCGGCGTCGATCGCCAGGCATCCGCTGAAGGCCAGCCAGGCCACTGCGGCTCGCGTCCAGAGCCAATAGCTGCCGTCGAAGTCTTTCAAGCTGCGCGATCGGGCCCACCAGATGAGCAGCGCCATTTGGGCCGACAGCCCGAGCAAGAGGCCCGAACACCATTTTGTCGCCGGTCCATTGGCCGGTGAGAAGATACGTTCGACGGCGGGACCTGCCACGGCCGAGACCTGCGGCGCAAACCAGGCCGCCGCCACCAGGGCGCAGTTCATCCCCAGGACGGCAATTCCCCCGGCGGCGTATTTCCACCACTCCAGCGGCACGATCTGTGCGATGGGCAAGGTATCGAACGGCGGTTCGGCGATGTCCGGCGCCTCGGTATGCGACAGATCGACAGATCTCGACGTTCCCTGCGGCGCGGGGATCGCTTGTCTTTCGATCGCAGGAGCGGAGCCCTCGTCGGCTTCGACGGCCAGCCGGCGACGTCGACGATCTCCTACCCGCTGTGAGCCTGCAAAGCGCGCCCCCATCCCCGGCACTCTTTCTGCGAAATCCAACGGTCACGACCGATTCCCAACCGATCACGGATAGGATCGGGTCCTATCGCCTCCCGAATGGAGCGATTTTGCCGAATGCTCTCCACGTATTACTCATTGAGGGTGCAGACTTTGCGCCATAGAAACAACCGGGAAGCGAGCCGCCGCCCTCAAAGTCGCAGCCTCCCCGGAAAATCGGTCTCAAATTGTTGTTGCTGCATCCGCGCAGCCCGGAGGCCACGGAACTTTCGAATTGTTTTTTTCGACGTCAATCTCGACGCAGAACCCCGCCGTGTGGACTTCAGTCCGCATGTTTGCAGGATAGAGACGCTGGTTCATCAGTTTTCGTTCCCCGTCTTGGGAGATTATGCTCCGCGCGGCCAATCATGAGACAGGTGTCGAGATGAAGCGTGATCTACGATAAACGCCGCACGGCTCTAATAGTCCGTCTCCCGCCGTCCCTCGTCGAAGCGTGGCAGACTTGCTAAATTTGGTGTTGTTAAACATCAGAGTGCATTCCCGCCCGCCGTTTTCTCGAAGCAGCATTTGCATCAATGAGTGAATCGACACCGAGCCCTGAACCAGCGACGACGATCGACCCCGCGGTGGAGCAGGCGCTGTCTGCCCTCGCGACCGCCCAGGGAGCGGGCAAAATCGCCGAATCGACTCTGAATAACGTGCGACGCTGGCTGACCGAGCCCGGTTATGCTGCTTACGTCCCCAAAATCCTGCCTCTCGTTCAAGCCGGAAAATTCGAAGAGCTCGACGCGCTGTTCTGGGAGGTGATCCCATTCGGAACCGGAGGGCGCCGCGGCGCGATGACCGAATTCGGTTCCGCCACGATGAACGAGCGGACTGTTGCCGAATCGGCGAACGGGATTGCCGTGTACCTCGAGAAGGTTCGGGGCAAGCCGGGTGGACGGGCCGTCATCGCCTGTGATACGCGTTTGCGTTCCAGCGAATTCGCCAGGCTCTCTGCCTGCGTGCTATCCGCCCGCGGATTGCATGTTTGTCTGTTCGAGTCCTTTCGCTCGACGCCCGAGCTTTCGTACGCCGTACGGCACTTGAAGTGCGACGTGGGGATGATGATCTCGGCTTCGCACAATCCGCCGTCGGACAACGGAGTCAAAGCGTACTGGGCCAGTGGTGCGCAAGTGTTGCCTCCGCACGATAAAGGGATCATCGACTGTGTTTATGAATCCAACGTGATCCCTGTCGATGATTTCGACCAGGCCATTGCCGAGGGCAAGATCGAATTGATTGGGGCGGATGTCGACGAAGCCTATGTGCGCACCGTGGCTCTGCTCAGCCTGTCGGCGTCGCGCGAATTGAAGGCTCTGTATACTCCGTTGCATGGCGTAGGCGAGACGTCGGTCTTTCGCGTGCTGCAAGAAGCGGAGTTCGAAGGCATCGCGGTCTTCGAGCCGCAGCGCGAGCCGAACGGCAATTTTCCGAATGTCCCCAATCATTTGCCGAATCCCGAGTTGCCCGCCGTGTTCGGTCCGCCGATCGAAGAGGCGCGAAAGACCGGCGCTGCGCTGGTGCTGGCCAGCGACCCGGATGCTGATCGGCTGGGGGTGGCCGTTCGCAGTTCTACCGGCGAATACGTGCACCTGTCCGGCAATCGCATTGGGGTGCTGCTGGCCGATTACATCCTGCGGAAGCGCAAAGCATCGGGAACGCTGGGCCCGCAGCATTTCGTCGTCGAGACGCTGGTGACGACTCCGCTGGTGGCCGAATTGGCCCGTTCGCACAAGATTCGCGCCGTCGACAATCTGCTGGTGGGCTTCAAGTACATTGCCCAGACGATGGATCGCGAGGGGCCCGAGCGGTTCGTGTTCGGGGCCGAAGAATCTCTCGGATATCTCGCAGGGACGTACGCCCGCGACAAAGACGCCTCGATTGCCGCGCTGTATCTGTGCGAATGCGCGGCCGAATTGCAGCGGCAGAACAAAACGCTGCTCGATCGGCTCGACGAATTGTACACGGCGCATGGTTACTTCCTCGAAGACCAGCGATCGGAGTCGTGCAAGGGGCCGAAGGGGCGGGCCATGATCGAGAAGGTGATGGACACGCTGACGAACGATCCTCCGCGCACGCTGGCTGGCATCGAATTGGTTCGCGTTCGCGATTACCAGAAACACGAAGCCCGCTCGCTCCCGGAAAATGTGCGCATCGCCGATTTGCCTGAACCTCAGGGAGACCTCGTGTTCTTCGAATCGGCCCCGTCAGACTGCATGATCAGCTTTGCCGCGCGTCCTTCGGGGACGGAGCCGAAGATCAAGTTTTATCTGTTTGCCCGGGCGGCCTGTCCCGAGGGGGCGGACTTGTCCGGTGTAAAAACGCTGGCGGCAACCCGGCTCCGCGAATTTCAGGAAGCTCTCTCCGCCTGGGTCCACAACATTTGGGCAACCTGAAGCTCGCAACTGTCTGTCCCTCCCTCACAAGCCCGCCGGCCGAGTCCGGTGGGCCCGCCCTCATCGAATCGTCCCATTAACCTCATCCCACGATGACACAACCCACGACAGGTCTCTGGTTCATTGGGGCGCTGGGCGGTATCGCCACGACCGTCAGCGTCGGCCTCGCGTCGCTCAAGCAGAAGATCTCGGACGAGGCGGGGCTGGTCAGCGCACTGCCCCGATTTCAGCCGCTTGAGCTGGCCGATTGGTCGACATTCACGGTCGGCGGCCATGAGATTCGCGAGACGACTTATGCCGCTGAGGCCAAGTATCTGCATGACAAATCGGGTGTCTTCGACGTCGATCGCCTGCAACAGATCCAGCCGTCGCTCGACGAATTCACCCGCAACGTCCGCACGGGAACGCTGATCAATGTCGGCAGCACGATTGAATCGTTGGCCGGGGGCAGCGTGCTCAAGACGCGCGGCGAACGGCCTGCCGCGGCGATCGAACGCATTTCCGCCGACTTTGCCGAGTTTCGCCGCCAGCACAAGCTGGAGCACGTCATCGTCGTGAATGTGTCGTCGACCGAACCGCCGGTCACGGATGCGGCGAGACAATTGACGTGGGCCTCCCTCAAGCAGAAGCTCGATCGCGACGCCGAGTCTCCCATTCCAGCCAGTTCGATCTATGCCGTCGCGGCAATGCTCGCGGGTTGCGACTACGTCAATTTCACCCCTTCGGTCGGGTCCGACCTGCCGGCCCTCGAAGAGCTGGCGCTGGCACAAGGCGCGCTGCACGTCGGACGCGACGGCAAGACCGGCGAAACTTTGATGAAGGCCGTCCTGGCCCCCATGTTCGCTGCCCGCAACCTGCACGTGATGAGCTGGGTGGGACACAACATCTTCGGCAACATGGACGGCAAAGTCCTGGATGATCCCGTGAACAAGGCCAACAAGGTGCGTTCGAAAGATCATTTGCTGACTGAAATTCTCGGATATAAGCCGAGCACGCTGGTGACGATCGAGTACATCGAAGACATGGCCGACTGGAAGACCGCCTGGGACCACATCCACTTCCGCGGCTTTCTCGACACGAAAATGACGCTGCAATTCACCTGGCAGGGGTGCGATTCGCTGCTGGCCGCGCCGCTTGTCCTGGACCTCTTGCGATTCACCGAGCGCGAGCATCGCCGCGGCAAGTCGGGCGTGATGACCCATCTCTCGTCGTTCTTCAAAAGCCCAATGGGGAAAGACGTCCCGCCGGAGTTTTACAAGCAGTATGCCCTGCTCGAAAAATGGGCGGATGACGTGGTTGGTGCATGATCAAGGCACATCGCCGACGTCGAACTGAGCCCCTCGGGCGGCTTGGGATTAATGCCGCCGAATCGTTATCATCGCGGCATGTCAAAGCTGCTCGCGTGGTTGCAATTGTGCCGGCTAGCCGCGGTTTTTACCGCGATGGCCGATATCTTTCTGGGGTATCTGCTGACGCGCGCCGCTGGGATCGAGTCGTGGCGCGAATTCGGCTTGCTGCTGGGCGGGTCGTCGTGCCTGTACCTCGCAGGCATGGTTTTTAACGATGTGTTCGATCGGGAGGTCGATGCGCGGGAACGGCCGAAGCGACCGATCCCTTCCGGCCGTGTGCCCGTTCGCGCGGCGATCATTCTGGGTGCGCTATTGATCGCAGGCGGCCTGTCGCTGTCTGCGGCGGTCGGCCAGCAGAGTCTAGAAGTCGCGAGCCTATTGACCGGCTGCATCTTTCTCTACGACGGTCTGCTCAAATCAACGATGGTCGGACCAATCGTGATGGGTGCTTGCCGGTTCCTGAACGTAATTCTAGGGGCGAGTACGGCGCTCGCGATTGAGGGCGGTTCGCCGGCAGTTTGGTCGCTGCCGCAACTGGTTGTCGCGGGAGGATTGGGCGTGTACATCGTCGGCGTAACGTGGTTTGCTCGACATGAGGCTGGGAACAGCCGTCGCGAGCAATTGATCGGCGCCCTGCTGACAGTCAACGCGGGGTTGGTGATTCTTATCAGCTTCGTGCTGCATTGGCGGGATCCCTTGCAACGAGGTTGGAACACGGCCCTGGCGCTGGGATTCATCGGCGTCATCATCAACCGCCGACTGATCGTGGCGATCGCCGATCCGGTCGCAGGTAAAGTGCAGGCCTCAATCCGCACGATGCTTCTGTCGCTGATCATGCTCGATGCCTCGTTGGTGTTTTTCGTCCAGCCGGACCGCAATTACGCCATTTTTGTGGCGCTGCTGCTGATCCCCGCCACGCTCCTCGGCAGGCTTCTCGCGATCACATAGGCACCACGCGTGTGGCGGGGTCAGAGCGTGAATAATAGGACGCTTTGCAGCTAAGAACGCGTCGCGCTAGACTTGATCTCGTCACAGCCGGAAACCCAGCGATGGCCTCGATGAGTTGGACGATGAGCAAATAATCGCGTTTGGGCTCTCCGTCAGGGCCATCGCTGGCGTTCACTGTGAACCCGCCCGTTTCGAGCGTCGAACTCTTCAAATGCGCTCGAGGTCCGGTGTAACTCTTTCGCTCTGACCTTGCCACACGTCTCTTCATTTGGCTTCGACTTGCGAAGAAGTGCTAAAATCCCAGCACATCGGCCATCGAATACAGGCCTGGTTTTTTTGTGGCGAGAAACTTGGCTGCGGCCAGAGCGCCGTACGCGTAACAGTCGCGAGTGCTCCCTTTCACCGTCAGGTCGATCGCTTCCCCCAACATGCCGAACACGATTGTGTGTTCGCCCACATTATCTCCCACGCGCAAGGCGTGATAGCCAATCTCACCTCGCGGCCGCGCACCCGGTCGCCCATGTCGGCCATGGACATGCTCGATTTGTCCCATTTCCTCGGCAATGATCTGACCGAACTCGAGGGCCGTGCCGCTGGGGGCATCTTCCTTGAAGCGGTGATGCCGCTCGATCACCTCGACGTCGACTCCGTCAGGAATCTGCCTGAGGATCTTGGCCGCTTCGCGAACGAGTTTCATTGTCAGATTCACCGCCAGGCTCATGCTGGGCGAAATCAGAATGGGAGTGACCTGCGCCGCCGCCAGCACGCTCTCGCGATTCGACCCTTCGAGCCCCGTCGTGGCGACAACGAGTGGAATCTGCCGTTCGGCACACACTTTTGCCGCGGCAACCGCACCGGCCGGTATCGAGAAATCAATGACGACGTCGACCCGATCTCCCAGGACCGTCGTGATCGGCACGCCAATCTTGCCGATCCCCGCCAATTCCCCGGCGTCGTTGCCCACGTGCGGTGACCCTGGACCTTCGAGCGCCGCCGAGACGAGCAATTTGGGATCCGCATGGGCCAAGGCCACGATCCGCTGCCCCATCCGGCCCCCGGCACCGTTGACTCCCAGTGTGAATTTGTCGCTCATGTCGCATTCCAGACCTGATAAAGAACGGTTCCTGAACCGCCGTCAGTATAGGGGAGGAATCGAAGAGGTCAAAGAGGTCGAAGAGTCGAAACGCTTAAAGTACAGCCCTGTATAGCCGAGTGTCGTGTGGCGTGATCGCTCGCCATTGCAATTTCGTCCGTCGCGTCTGTCACTGCGACAAGCACACTACAAATCCAACGAGCTGAACGTATTCCCCTGCTTGATATCGCCGGTCTCCAATCCCAATCGGAACCAGTGGATTCGCTGGCTCGATGTGCCGTGAGTGAACGAATCGGGAACTGCATACCCTTGCGATTGCTTCTGCAATGTGTCGTCTCCAATCGCATTGGCAGCTTGAATCGCCGCCTCGACGTCACCGGATTCGATGATATGTTTCATTTTGTTGGCCCGATTGGCCCACACGCCGGCCAGAAAATCGGCCTGCAACTCAAGCTTCACGGAAAGATGGTTCGCCTCGGCCTTATTCATTCGCGACCGCCGCGCATCGACCTTGTCCATCGTTCCCAACAACTTCTGCACATGATGCCCGACTTCGTGGGCGATCACATACGCTTCGGCAAATTCGCCGGGCGCATGGAACCGGTTCCGCAACTCGGCAAAAAAGTTCAGGTCGAGATAGATCGTTTCGTCGACCGGACAATAGAACGGGCCCGTGGCGGCGTCGGCAAATCCGCAACCGGCGCGAGTGTGTCCCGCATAGAGCACCAGCTTTGGCTTGCGGTAAGTCTTGCCCATTTCCCGAAACGCTTCGTCCCAGACGTCTTCGGTGTCGGCCAAAACGACCCTGACAAAGTGTTTGAGCTCTTCGTGAGCCTGGTCGTGCCGGCCCTCTCGTTCTCGAGGCTCGTCGATCCCTGGTTCAGGGGGCAATTGGTCGCGTCGGTGATGCGCCTGCTGCGGAGGAGCGGGAAACGGCTGGTTGGGCCCCTGCTGCAGCAGAGCGAGCGGATTCACTCCCAGCAGCATCAAGATAATGATGATCGCGAAGGTCCCCAATCCGCCCCCCACGAAAATCGGCCGGCCGGGCATGCCCGGCATTCCGGGAAAGCCCCCCGGCATTCCCTGGTAACCTCCCGGACCATCCTGCATGTCGGGTTCGTCTTCGCGGTCTTCGACGTTGTCGCTTTCCCGCTGTCCTCTCCATTCCATGATGGCACGCCCTTCGTGAAATTCCGTGCTAGATGAAAATCATGACGCGCGACATCATGTCGGCAATACCTGGCACGCCGGGAATCATACGCCTGAGGGGGCCGCATTTCTACGGCCCTTCATCGGCGGACGGCTATTCGTTATTTTGGACGTCAATCATGTGGCATTGTTTAAATTTAATCCGGAGCCATCGGCGACGGCGCGTAGGGCGAACTGAAATAGCGGTTGCGGGTCACCAATCACGCGGAAAAACGCCGTCGGACCACCGCTAATCGCGGCGGTGCCCGGCTCCGGGTTAAACGACGGAAGACACCGATGGCCGAATTCACTTGTCCACAATGCCATGCCGAGATTCATGCGGACCTGATCGAAACGACGGGCCGGGCCGAGTGCCCGTTCTGCGGGGCCGATCTGTCGTCGCTCGGCTTGCCCGAAGCGGTGGAAGAGTCCATTGCCCCGGGCACGAAATATGTCCCGCCGACCGATCCTGGGGGTGAGCGGAGAGAGTTGCCTCCACTGCCGCCCAAAAGCCGGATCCGTGTCGTGGAATCCAGCGCCGAAAGGCTGGTGCTGTACATTCCCGGAGGTGGGACGGCAGCAGTCGGAATCGGCTGCTTTGCCTTCTTCTGGAATGTGTTCATGGTCGTGTTCACTTCCATTTCGGTGTTCGGCGCCATGGGCGGGGGAAAAGGAAATGCATTTCCGGAATTGGGACTAGCCGCTTTCCTATGCCTGTTCTGGGCCGTGGGATTGGGAATGGCCTGGTTCTGGATGCGAATGAAATTCGAGCGAACCTTTCTGCTCGCCGAGCGTCAAAGACTTGTGCTCCAGAAAGTTCTCTTCAACCGCAAGCGGGTCGACCAGGCGGTCCTCACTCGTGAATCGCGGGCCGAGCTCGTGGAATCGTATCAGCAGAATGATCAGCCCGTGTACCGGATCGAAGTGCGGGGCCGGGAACGGACAGTGAAATTCGGAACGTCGCTGTCGGACGACGAGAAAGACTGGCTGGTCGATCGGCTCAACGATTTCTTCGCGATCGGAGCGGCAGCGAATTCGGATGACGCCACGACGCCGACGAGTGCCGACCCTACCGACGACGGCGATCAGGCAGCGGGGCTCGCGGAACCGCCTCTGCCATCGATTGCCGGAACGCGCCTGACCGCCGCGGACTTGCCCTCCGAGTGTGCAATTCGCGTCGTGCTGGATTCGCCTGCCGAGCTCCGATTTTGCCTGGCGGCGGCCCAGAATCGCACGGCGAAATGGGTTGTCGCCGGTTTTTGTCTGCTGTTCAGCCTCTGCTGGTATGGGTTCATCTTGGGCGATCTGCTGAAGAACTTGCATGAACCTGCCGGCCCGTTTGCCTGGATCCAGATTCTCTTCGCATTGTTCCTGGTGCCGTTCCTCGTAGCGGGCCTGTTCCCTCTCGGGTTTGGATTGATGGCTTTGTTCGGTGCGATCACGGTGCATCTGACGCGCGAGACGTTGTCGTGCCGCTGGTCACTGGGGCCGATCGGTTGGACGAAGCGACTTCCGACGGCGGCGATCAGCCTGGTACGAGTCGAGTCGGGAGACAATCGGAATTCTCGGACGCGGCAGACAGGTCGAACGCGCGGGAATCAGACATCGCAGCGGGCCTGCATCGTTTGGGCCGGCGACAAGCGGATTCCGCTCACGCTCTTGCACGATGATGACGTGATGGTTCAAGTCGCGATGCTTGTCCGTACGAAACTCAACGAGATGGGATACAAGCTGCACGATGCCTGATTCTCGCGAACGGACCGCGGACGAGAGCTCACCCCGGACCGATTCCGGCGCGCTGCGGCAGAGCGTTCTCGTGCTGGCGATCCCCGCTCTGGGAGAGCAACTGCTGAATTTTTGCGTCAGTTTGTTCGACACGTATCTGGCCGGACATGTGACGACCGGCCTGCACGACGTGGGCGCCTATACGACGACGATCGGCATCGCCTCGTACATCAGTTGGCTGGCGACGCTGGTGTTTTCGCTGGTAGGAACCGGCACGACGGCGCTCGTCGCCCGCTCGCGCGGCGCCGGCGATTACGAGCAAGCCAATCGCTTTGCCAATCGGTCTCTGACCCTGGTCGGTGGCCTGGGATTAATCGTCTTCGCCATCCTCACGTTCTTCGCGCCATTGTTTGCCGAGATGCAGAAGATGGACGGCGAGTCACTGCGAATCGCCGTCAGATTCCTTCGCATCGACGCCTACGGACAGCTCTTTTTCTGCTTCTGCCTGATCGGGTCGGCAGCGCTGCGCGGAATGGGCGACATGTACACGCCGCTGTATGTGCTGGGGTTCGTCAACATCCTGAACATGTTCCTGGCGAGTACGCTGGTATTTGGGTGGGGGCCGATCGAGCCGTGGGGCATCGACGGCATCGTCACCGGGACCCTCATCGCCCGCGTCTGCGGGGGCCTCTTGATGATGGGCGTGCTGGCCCGCGGTGTCGACCATCTCAAGCTGCGAGTTGCGTACTTGCGCGTGCATGCCGACGATTTCCGGCGAATCATGCGGATCGGCGCTCCGGCTGCGCTCGACGGCATTCTGTACTGGACCGGGCAATGGCTGTTTCTTTCGATCATTTCGCATTTGGGAAAGGGGATCGCCGGAACAGCCTACACAGCCGCGCACGTGATCGGCATGGAATCCGAAGCCCTCACCTACTTGCCCGCCACGGCCTGGGGCTATGCCGCCGCGTCGCTGGTCGGTCAGAGCCTGGGGGCCGGCGATCCGCTGCGCGCGCGGCGGCTGACGAACGAAGCGGCGCGGCACTGCGTCATTGTCGCCGTCGTCGGGGCGCTGGTTTACCTGCTGGGGGCCGAGCTGATCTACGGCCTGATGACGAAAGAAGGCCCCGTCAGGCAAATCGGCGTTCCCGCGCTGCGATTCTTGTCGTGGTATCAGATTCCGTTGGCGGTGATGATCGTGTACGTGCACGCGCTGCGCGGCGCCGGAGATACGCGGGCCGTGATGTTCATCAACCTGACCGGCATCTTCTGTCTGCGGCTGCCTGTGGCGTACCTGCTCGGCATCGTCTGCTCCGGCGGACTGATCGGCGCCTGGTCGGGGATGTGCTTCGACGTCACGTTCCGCATGGCCGTCGCGCTGCTCTATTTTCGCAGCGGACGCTGGGTGCATACCAAAGTGTGACTACATTGAGAGCACACCCAACCGCAGGCTCGTCGCGTGCTCGGGGGAGCGATAAATCCGGTGCGTGGCTTTTTGAAAATCTTCGGGCTTGGCGAAGTAAATGTTAGGCACGTATTTCTGCGGATTCCGATCGACCAGCGGGAACCACGTGCTCTGCACCTGGATCATCAATCGATGTCCTTTCTTGAAGCGGTGCATTACGTCGAGCAGCTCGATCTTGATCCGCGACGGTTTGCCGGGGACGAACGGCTCGGGCTTTTCGAAGCTGTTGCGAAACCGGCCTCGAAAAACTTCACTGCGGATCATCATCTGAAAATCGGGTTGCGCCGCCGCGTCGCTCGAGCTGGGGAAGACGTCAATCAGCTTGACGACGAAATCGGCGTCGGTGCCGGTCGTCGAAACCCACAGATCGACTTCCACCGGTCCGGCCAGGACGAGGTCGTCCTGAACTTCGTCGGTCTGATAGACGAGCACGTCAGGCCGTCGGGACGCGAACCGCTGATCGCCGACCATGTACTCGATATTCATCTGGGGCGAGATCGTTTCCTGGAACGGCACCGGCTTGGCCGGGTCGCTGACGTATTCGTCGAAGCCTTCTCCGCCGACGGCTGACGTGGTGGGGGCCGCCATATCGAGCTTGCCCCCTTCGCGGACGAACAGTTGCTGCTCACGCTTCTCTTTGGGCGGCCACGAATCAAACGTCCGCCAGGTGTTCGACCCGGTTTCGAAAACGGTCGCCTCGGCGGGGGCGGGCAGGTCTTTGTCTTTCAGGTATTTTTCGAAGAAAGGAAATTCGATTTGCTCGCGGTAGAACGCGCCCGTCTTCGCGCCGAACGAAATCTGCCCCAGTTTGTCTCCGGGGACCGACGCCCAGCCGCCGTGGTGCCAGGGACCGACGACCAGGACGTTGTTCACCTTCGGGTTCTGCGTTTCGACTGCCTGATAAGTTTTGAACGATCCGTACAAGTCTTCGGCGTCGTACCAGCCGGTGACGACCATCACGGCCGGGGCGACATTTTTGAGGTGCGGCATGAGGGCCCGCTTCTGCCAGAATTCGTCGCGATTCGGATGGGCCATCATCTCCTTCCAGAACGGAATCGCATCCTTCAGGTACAGCTTGCTGACGTTGTCCATCGTTCCCGCGTCGAGGAACAGCTTGTATCCGTCGAGCGTAGGGTACACGACGGCTGGAGGCCGGTCGCCGGTCGGCTTGGAACGCACCTGGTCGTTGTTCCCCAGCCAGCGGTAAGCGTGCGCCAGGAAAAATGCGCCGTTATGCAGGAAGTCGTCGAAGAACCAGTCTCCGACCGGCGCCTGGGGCGACACGGCCTTGAGTGCCGGGTGGGCGTCGATCATGCCGGCCGCCGCATAGAAACCGGGATACGAAATCCCATACATCCCGATGCGGCCGCTGTGCCCGGGAACATTCTTCAGCAACCATTCGATCGTGTCGTACGTGTCGCTGCTTTCATCGAAATCGGACGGCTTCCGCTTTTTGGGGTTGTGCGGCGTGACTTGCACGAATTCCCCTTCCGACTGGAAGCGCCCACGCACATCCTGGTTGACGAAGATGTACCCGGCCTTCACGAAATGGTCGCTGGGCCCGAGCGACGTGGCAAACTTATCGGGGCCGTACGGCCCGACCGAATAGGGCGTACGCTTCATCAGCAGCGGGTACGTTTTCGTCGTATCGCGCGGCAGATAGATTGATGTGAACAACTTGACCCCGTCGCGCATCGGGATCGTATGCTCGAGTTTGGAATAGTGCAGACGGATATAGCTCGCGAGTTGATCGGCTTCTTGCGAGAAGGCCTTTTCCGGGGATGCCGAAAACGCCGCGAACAGGAACAGCGGCAAGATGGCGATTCTGAGGCGTCGAAGCATGTTGATCCTCGAAAGGAGCATGGACAGCAGGAGTGCCCGATTATGGTCCAACTTCGGCCACCTGTCCACAATTGGAAGAATCAATTCACCGAAGGCGGCGCGTGCCGAGGCCAGCACTGGGTTCTGCAGTCCACGACAAAAAGCCGGGACCACGACGATCGTGGTCCCGGCTTGTGGACCAGTCTCCCGCGTCAGGGAGTTGTGGGAGCTGTCGGAGTCGCCTCCGGCGTCACCGCGGCAGCCGGCTTGGGAAGCTTGGTCTGCATCTCATCGCGCAGCAACTTGGCCATGTCGTCGTTCGGCGCGATCTTCAGCCCTTTGTCGAGTTGATCGATCGCTTCCACCGGATAGCCCAGATATGCATAGTGGAATCCCGCCAGGAATCGCAGGGCCGGGTCGTGCGGTCTTTCTCCCTCGGCCTTTTCGAGCGCGCGAATATGGGTCGTATAGTCGAGCGGATTGCCGTACAGTTCGCGGAAGTTCTTGACGACGACCCCCCAATGCTCTTTGGGAATCAAGTGCATCGCCGCCTGTGTGGCCCCCGCCGCTTCGTCGTAGTGTCCCGTGGCAAACAGCGCCTGTCCCAACAGCATCAGCACGACGGGGTTCTGCGGATCGTCGATCACCGCGTGCCGCCAGTCGTAAACAGCCCCTTCGTAGTCGCCAGCGCGGAACGCCAGCTCCCCTTTGTCGGCGAATGCATTGGCGCGAGCGATGGCAGCGCTCGTCGGTGCAGGCATCGTCTGCCCTGCAACGACGCCGTCGGCCGGCGGCGGAACGAGACTGGCGAATTGCAGCGGATCGTAATTGCCATAGTAGGTGCTGTACCCGCCGTACCCATAACCTCCCAGTCCATAGAGCAACGACGAGAGGAATCCTCCGCCGAAGCCGTATCCCGAGCCGATGAACTGCCCGCCGTGACCATGATGGTGCTGATGATTCCAGCCGCCGCCCGGATGTTTGAAAACGCCCGAATGACTGGCAATGAACGAGCCATGATGTGTCGTCGCTGTCGCGAAACCGTGGGAGACGCCGACAGAACCGTAGGAATGCGTCGCATAGCCTCCATGATGAGAGCCGCTCGAATAATGTCCCCCATAATGTCCGCCGCTGTGACTGTGTCCGCTGCTGTGTCCACCACTGTGGCCTCCGCTATGTCCTCCACCTCCGTGACCTCCCCCTCCTCCATGCCCTCCACCGCCCCCGCCGCGCGCGAACGCAGCCTGCGGCGTACTCATCAACACGGTTGCAATCAACGCCGCGCCTAATGTCAGCACTTTCTTGCACATGACTCCACTCCTTTCATGAAATGGATTCGCGGGCCCACTAAGAATCAATTTTACGTGACGTTCCGACCACCGTTCTGATCCTTTCGAGAATGTCACGCATCGGGCACTCTCGGCCGAATTGTGATACGATTCGAAGCTGACGAAATCGACAGGCACAGCGTATCAATGCGACTTGGAGCAGGAATGCCGACGTTTCGAACAAGGCCCGTCGTCAACATGCCCCACCGGCTATGGGAAACATTCCTGCTCCTCGCGGCCGTTGCGAACGGCACGGCAGCGGCAAGTGGCGCCGACCAGCCCGTCGAGCACATCTTCGTCTATCGTCAGCCGGGCCGATTCGGCGGATGGCCTGCCAATCACGGCATCTGGGCCTGGGGCGACGAGATCCTCGTCGGCTTCAGCGCCGGATATCACCAGGATCGCGGCCCCGAGGTGCACAACATCGACCACGACCGGCCCGAAGAACACCTTCTGGCCCGCAGTCTCGACGGCGGCCGCACATGGTCGGTCGAGAACCCCGCAGCACAGGGTGTGCTGTTGGGAACAAAGGGGATGCGACATGGCACTGTCCCACCCGGATACACCGAAGGCGATCCGATCGACTGTCCGGTGACCATCGACTTCGCACATCCCGATTTTACGATGACCTGCCGCATGGCGGCTGTGAATACGGGTGTCTCGCGATTCTACTATTCGTACGATCGAGGTCGCTCGTGGAAAGGTCCGTTCCGCCTTCCGCTCTTCGACCAGCCGGGCATCGCCGCGCGAACTGATTATATCGTCAATGGCAGACAAGACTGCTTGCTGTTTCTGACAGCGTCGAAAACCAACAATCGAGAAGGGCGGCCGATCTGCGTGCGCACAACCGATGGCGGCCGGTCGTGGAAACTGGTTTCATTCATCGGTCCGGAACCGACGGGCTATTCGATCATGCCGTCGACCGTCCGAGTCGCGCCACAAAAACTGGTGACGACGCTCCGACGCCTGGAAGACGGGCCGCCGAAGCGGACCTGGATCGAGGCCTGGAATTCGACGGACGACGGCGCGTCGTGGTCGCAACTCGAAGACCCGGTGCGCGACACGGGTGAGGGCAATCCGCCGCACTTGATCCGACTGGCCGACGGGCGACTGTGTCTGACGTACGGCGTTCGGGCAAAGCCGTTTGGGATGTTCGCCCGTCTCAGCAGCGACGCCGGCGCGACGTGGGGCGAACCGATCGTGTTGCGCAATGACGGCGGCGGTCGAGATATCGGCTACCCGCGCAGCGTGCAGCGCTCCGACGGCCGCATCGTCACGATCTACTATTTCTGGGACCAGGCGAACGGCCCCGAACGCTACATCGCCGCCAGCATCTGGGATCCCTCGTTCACTCGATGAACACGTCGTCTTCGAGCTTCGGTTGCTGGCAGGACAGACACTTCTTGTAATCGGGCGGATTGCTGTTGCCGCAGTGGTCGCACCGCCAAGGTGCCAGCGCCGTTTCAACCTCTTCGCGACTGAGATTGAGGACCGTTACGTTGTATTCCCCCTGACAGTCTTCGCAACGGATATATTCGCCCAACGTCGACGTGGGAAACAGCGGTATGAAATATAACGTAAAATACCGCGAGACGCGGACGTGCGCTCCGACAGCCTCGTCGCGGCACTTTGGACAATAGAATTCCGTTCTGGCGATCGTCTTTTCTTTGCCGCAGGAGCCCCAAATGATCACGATTTCCCGCCTTTCTGCAATTTGTTGTGGACGATTGGAGAACGGACAAAAGTTCCCGTATACTACTCGCCTCTGGCCCGCCGCTCCACAAAAATGCGACGCCGCGACGGGAATTCTGCGCGACGGATTTCAACCCTCCCAAACACGACCGATCGTCATCTGAAAGGGTCCAGTGCATGCCTCAACAACCTGCAGAAGAGCCGATCAAGTTTGACCGGGCCACGCTCAGCCAGCCACCGAAGAAATCCACGTCACCAGTCACGAAGATCCTGCTGGCGCTAGCTGGGTGCGTGCTTTTGATGCTCGTGAGCTGCGCGGGTTGGTTCGGATATATCGTCTATCAGGGCGTGCAGGAGGGAATGCAACAAGCACGTCAGGGTCAGGCCGACCGAGCTACGGATCCCGGGCGAATCGAGTCGGGTGAGTCGGGCTTCAAGGCAGCCAATGCGCAGATCACCGTCAAGACCGGATCCGTCGCGCGCGGAAATTCCGAAGCCGCGATCAACCTGGCCGCCGAGTATTCCAAAAATATCCATGCGTTGCGCGAAGCCTTCTTCACCAAACGCAAGAAAAAGCCCCTCTTCTCGCTGTCTGATGGCGAGTTCCTGACCTATTGTCGGCTCGACGAAGAGGCGTGCGTATTTCTCGTGCACGTCCCCGATTTGCGAAAATTCAGTAAGGAAGCCAAGTCAGATCTGGCTGAGTTGGCCTGGGCGACCGGCCAACAGATCGCGCACTCAAACCTCGAGAACCCTCCTCCGCGATTGGCTGTCGGAGTGCGCGGGGTAATGCTCTACGACAACGCCATGGTGGGCAAACTGGGGGCCGGCGACGAAGTTGCAGGCGAGGGGATTGAGTCCCGCCAGTCAGGATCAGGCTCAGAACGACTGCTGTTTTCGTTTTTCAATTCCGACGTCGTCCCGCAGGGCTCGGCCACAGAGAATACGCCAGTCTCCGAAGGGGCGTCGGAAGAAGACACAGCTACGAACGAAGCAGACGACACGGAAGGACGCGGCGAGAAGTAGGTCTCCGGCTGCCGGGCGGGAACCCGCAAACCGAATACGTGATTGACATATCGGCGAATGTCGATATAAAACATCGGCAACAACACAGAGCCAACAAGGAATCCTGCATGCTTTCGATCTTGAGCCGGCGGACGGTTGATCTTTGCGACCGCCAGTCGCGACGGCAATTTTTGAAAATCGGCGGGCTCGCGCTCGGCGGATTGTCTCTGCCGTCGATTCTGCGGGCCGAAACGGACACAAAAACGGTGGCGGGCGCGAAGCTCTCGCACAAAGCCGTCATCATGATCTACTTGTCGGGCGGGCCGTCGCACCAGGACATGTACGATTTGAAGATGGAGGCGCCCAAAGAGATTCGTGGCTCGTTTCAGCCGATCGCCACCAATGTTCCCGGCATCGAAATCTGTGAGCACATGCCGCGGCTGGCGAAGATGATGGACAAATTCGCCATCATCCGTTCGCTCTACGGGAGCCCCGATCAACATGCCTCAGATATGTGTTTAAGCGGTTACCCGATCGGTCCGAAGGGCCGGCAAGACAACCATCCCTCGCTCGGTTCCGTCCTCTCCCGGTTGCAGGGGCCGGTCGATCAGGCAGTGCCGGCGTTCGTGGGACTGACGATGCCGACCCGCCATGCTCCCTATTCGAATCCCGGCGTGCCCGGGTTCTTAGGGTTGGCCCATGCGCCATTTCAACCGGATGGCGAGGGGCTCGCCAACATGCGGCTTAACGGAGTCACGCTCGACCAATTGCGAGACCGCCAATCTCTGCTGGGCAGCTTCGACGGTTTTCGCCGTCAGGCAGATTCGAGCGCCGCATTCCGTGGCGTCGATGCATTTACGCAAAAGGCGTTCGACGTGCTGACGTCAAGCCGGCTGGTTGAAGCCCTCGATCTCGAACGCGAAGACCCGGCCCTGCGCGACCGTTACGGACGGGGCAGTTCGGCGCCGGCATTCGGCGAAGATGCCGGTCCGCACTGGATGGACCAATTTCTCGTCGCCCGCAGACTGGTCGAAGCGGGGGTGCGCTGCGTCACGCTGTCGTTCGGCAGTTGGGATCGGCACGGCGGAAATTTCGAGCGTTTACCCGAACAATTGGGCAAGCTCGATCAGGGCGTGACTGCTCTGGTCGAAGACTTACACGCGCGGGGCCTCGATCAGGACGTGAGCGTTGTTGCCTGGGGAGAATTCGGCCGCACGCCGCGGATCAACGCGGGTGGCGGCCGTGATCATTGGCCGCAGGCGTCCTGTGCGTTGCTGGCCGGCGGCGGGATGCGGATGGGGCAGGTGATCGGTTCGACGAACCGACTGGGCGAAGTGCCTCACGATCGGCCGATTCACTATCAAGATGTTTTCGCCACGCTGTACCGGCAATTGGGAATCGACGTCGGAACGGCGACAATCGCCGATCCCAACGGACGACCCCAATACCTGCTCGACCGCCGCGAGCCGATTCGCGAGCTGATTTAAGGGATACGCCGCTCGAGGCCGTGCGACTTGATGCGTGAACGCAACTACCGGTGATCGTCAGTGGCCGATTCCCCACCATAGGCCACCCGCAGGCCGACGACGAGGCGGCCCTGAATCTCGCGCGTGCCAAGTTTTTTGAGCGCCTGACCATACACGAGCCAGTCCTCCAGCATCTTCAGGGCTTGACGGGAATCCACGACGCAGCTCGTATGCCGTGGGAGGGCAATAAGCCCGCCAAAACTGCGTTTTGTATTTGTTGCCGTCAGAATTTTAGGGCAAACAGCCGATATAAATTGGATACACAATTTAGGTCGAATTGCGCGGCCGGCGAGGACCGGACGGCGCTACGAGGAGTGGGCCGCTGACGCACCGTTCGAACTCGATCGAGCGGCGGATGACCATTGGGCTTGTCCAGGGAAGGTTGGGCCATGCGCACAGTGGCGGTGACATGCATCAAGAATGAGGAGGACATCATCGAGCCAGTCGTGCGGCACACCTGCCGCATGGCCGATCGCATGATCGTCATGGACGACGGCAGCCACGACAAATCGCTGGAAATTCTGCGGCAATTGGTCGACGAGGGGTTGCCGCTCGAAGTGATCCAGCAGCGGTCTGTCGGCAAGAACCAGCGTGCGCATATGACGCGCCTGATTTGCAGGGAAGCAGGACACCGCTTGCAAGCCGAATGGATCATCGCGTTGGATGCGGATGAATTTTTGTCCTCGTCTCCGGGGATGCCGCTGATCGGCGCGGGACAGCGCACGGATGCATGCCTCCTGGTTCCCTGGCGCGGATACGTAACGACCCCGGCGGACGACGTCCAGGTGAGAAATCCTGTCGTTCGCATTCAACACCGTCGCGTGCGCGAGACTTTCTCCACATTCAAAGTGATCGTGCCAGGAAACCTGGCCAGGCAGCCAAATGCTCATATCGAACAGGGAAACCATTGGTTCTGGATCGGCGACGCCAAGGCCGACCATGTCCCTCATCCGCATGCGTCGCTGGCGCATTTCCCGATTCGGTCAGCAGCACAGTATCTGAAGAGGGTCGTCGCAACGCAGTTGGCCTACCTCACGATGAGCGATCGGCGGCTCGAATGGGGTTGGAGCGGCCACGAGCCGTACGAGATACTCAAGAATCAGCCGGAGGCATTCGAGGCGGCCGTGCATGCCTACTCCCGCCGGTACGGAATTCCTCCCCGGACGGTGCCGGCGGCGCCGGAAATCATTTCCGACCCGGTGACCTATCTCGGGGGCCCGCTGCGATTCACCGCTCCACCGGAAACGCTAATGCAGGCTTTTGCCGTCATCGTCCGGCTCGCGGAGGAACTGGCGCTGCGGCACAGCTCGCTGGCGCGGACTGCGGACGATCAGATTCATCGGGCGCACGACGTGCTCCAGTCAGGTTTTTGACCGGTGGTATGGGCGTTGTCCAGTTGCCTGGAGTTGACGCTGGCGAAGGAACGCGTGCAGCGGACGGGTATCGCTGAGAAAGTCGGCCCGCAATTGCAGGATCGCTTCC
>DASYAR010000398.1:0-4645 GCA_036501235.1 Planctomycetaceae bacterium | reverse complement strand
CTGAGCTTCGGGCCCGCGTGCTGGCTTTTCTGGAAACCCTGGTGCCCAACGGCGATTCGGGATTCCATCGACATTGCTTATGAACCGGCTCAGCAACTGCTGATGAACGGTCCAGAACCAATCAGGAAGGCACTACTCTGGTACACGGACTTGTTTGTTCCTCACGCTTGACCACGCACTTACTTCGCCGTCGCAGACATTCCGCCCATTCAGGAAATCACGATGACCACCGACGACGCCGTGAGTGCCGCAATTCTGGCCGATTCGAAGAATGCGGAGAAGAAGGGGGCGAGCCGTGTTTTACCATCTGTGGGAGACTGCCAAGCAGAGGCCGACGAAAGCGCTTCAGATTACATCGTCAGCACTAATTTACGGTGCCTTCGGCTCATACATCGTCGCGGGACTCATCAAAGAAGCGACAAGAACGCCTGACTGGCAACCGAAAAGACCTGACGCATTTCCGCCCGATATTGAATTTGCCGTCTTCATCGCGTGGCTCGCGCTCCTGCTGGGCATGGTCGTTGCAGGCAGCATTCTCGGGGCCATCGCACGGTGGAGGCGACGACGCGGCCTGCCGTAGCCAGTCCCGCAAATAAAATCCGGCAGGGGTTTTCGTGCGCTGGCATCCGTTGACGCCGTGTCCCGCGCCGACAAAAATGTGCGTTCGGCATTACGGATAAACCTGTGGCGATAAACCTGGAGACACCTTCATGCGCTGTCCCAGATACATCACCAAACCTCGCTTCCAGAAAATGCCACCGGACTTTTCGATCGCGAATGAAGTCGGCACAGGCGAGTGGCGATCTGAAGATCGGTGCTAAGCTTTTCAGGAATCAAAGGTGTCAGCAACCGTGGTTCTGCTTCTTCGGTCGGCCGTGGGTGACCGGCATTCTAATTCCGCTGCAGTCCCGGAACGACACTGTTTGTACCGCGCGGAATCAGCAGGTCTTGGCACAGAACTCCGGTTTTGCCGACAAAGTATGTGTGAAAATCGGCGACCACAAGGTTGTAAGTCTCGGCCGTTTCTCCCTGCTTCCCGGACCAGACCGGAGTGTTTCCCGTGACGGTGTGCAGCAACGTCTGCGACGTCAGGTCGCGGGCCTTGATCCACCCGCTTCCAGATCCCCAGAAGCGGTGACCACCAGTGCAGACGATCGTTTCCTCGGCAAAGCGGAGGGTCGTCAGTTCTTTCGGAGGTCGCACGGTGGTTTGCAAGACGACTTTATACGTGAGTTCGCCAGTCTCAATGTCTTTCGCCAACACTCTGTCGCCAATTCGAATCTTTTCGATCGACTCGAGTCCGCCTTCCGTCCAGACCGGCGTACCGGCGGCGAAGCAACTGCAGCGCAGCATGACCGGAGTATAGGTGGACAGGGTCGCATACTGCTCGTCGACGGTCACGACGGTCTTTTTGTCTGCAAGTTGCGTATCGGTCTGATCGGACCACCATCGCCAAAAGGCACGCGGACCACTCGAAGCGTCTATACCTGAGACGGCTTCGAGCACATGGCTCACTTGCGAGTTGAGTGAAAGAATTCGGTCGTCGACCGTGTCCTGTTGGCGCTCCTGGGAATACAGTCGGTCCGCGAGCATCCGAACTTCGTCGGGTAGCTGCACTGAAGGCCCGACGACGATCCGCTCAGCAGGCACACCAGGCGTTCCTCGCCGCACAATTGCGACCACCACATCGATCATCTGATTGACGACGTTGAAGACCTGGACGCGAAACTGGTCTTCCGTCTCGACGGCAAGAATATAGGATTGCAGCAGTGGAACACCCGAAGCATCGTACAGAAAACGCTGCTCTTTCTGAGCCGGAATTGCCAACAACGAAATGAGCCCGGGGACGAATTCATCGAAGTTCCGCGATTTGAGCATGTTGGACGCCGATTTTCGGACTTCCGGCCATCGTGAGAAGACAGCCTGCTTCGCCAGCGCCAGCGACGATTCGGGACCTTCAATCCGTCGCAGTGCCTCAATCGCCGCCTGGGCACACGGTTCATCCTGCCCGGCCAGGACGAACTCGATCGCCGGGACTGCCGATCGGTCGGTCACAGTGATCAGTTCGGCAAGTGCCGCGTCCCGCGGTCTCTTCCCGGCAGAAATCCTTTCGGCAATGCGGTCGAGCTTCGACGACCATTTCTTGAGGGAAATCTCGGCCAGATGATTGGTGCGCTGCCATTCCGAAAGCTGCTCGTGATTGAGCCACTGCGTGCCGACCTGCTGCCAACGCAGCCGCTGCAACATCGACGTCTGTTCGCGAGGGGGAGCGAGCGCCAGTGCAGCAGTCAGGTGAGCCTGCTCTTGATCAGCCAATCGGTTTTTTCGACACCAATCCGCAAGCTCCAATTGTCCTTGGAATGTTTTCTCGGCCTGTTGCCGGCGCGACACGTAATCCTGACGAGAATCGGAATTGGCGCCGGATGGATTCGGCTCGTCAAACGATTTCCAGGTCTTCCCGTCCCGGACAAACCCAGATTGCCAATGCGCGAACGGCGAATCGGGCTGCGCTTTGATCGCTTGTGCCAGTTGCTCGCGCCGATTGACGGCGCCCGCGATTTCGGCACGCAAGACTTTTTCGACGCCCAACCGGGCCGAGTCGTTTTTTTCAGCTTTCTTCGGTGTGGCTGCCAATCCAGGGAGACAGAGCCCACACCAGAAAACGGCGACAACGACGACTGCTGCGTGCCGAAGCATAGCCCGATCCTTTCACGTGTCTCGCAGACTGTGGTGGACGGAATATCGGCTGAGGGGTGACGAGCACCTGCGCCGCAAGCTCAGGAAATCGCCACCGTCATGATAAACCGGTCGAGTGTCAGTCGCAATGCCATACGCACAGCGGGAAGACGAGCGGGCCGGCAGGTTGATTTGGCGCGGAATGTCTGGAGTGGCGACGTGAGCTGGAATTCAATCACGGCCAGAGCTAATCGCGACGGCCTGACGCATCGACCCAGACCCAACGGAATTCATCGCCGTCCGTCTCGACCGTCTCGACCACCCAATTCCAACCTTGTCGCGAGAACAAACCTGAATATGTGAAAGGCGCTTGGGCGAACCAGCCAGTTTGGATTTCGGACGAGTACGCATCGACGGACAATCTCAGGAGTGGGTCATATACGATCGAGACGACTCGCGTGCCGAAATTTGTGCAGCTACTCGTCCAGCACGCCGGTCCGAAGCTCAGGACATACAGCACCGGCACGCTCACAACCGACGCGAGCGTCCACTTCGCCCATCGCTCCCGCCGGTTGACGATCCGCACCGCCAGCCACACGCAGAACGCGGCGGCCATCAGAGAGAGAATTATCCACCACTCGGGCGGGATAATGCTGCCACGACCTACCGGTATGGGAACCAGCGTCTCGTCCATGCCCAGCATGTTACCGCCGTGAAGCGGGGACGGGAAGACGGCTTCCGGACCGCATCGCGGCGTGGTAGAATCGGCTGCACAAAAAATCAGAAGCCTGCACGTTTATTCCTGTCAACATGGCATTTCTCGTGCAAAGCCGGCTCGGCACAGGAAAAGGACCGGACCAGCCCCATTCTGCCCCGCCGGGTCGGCCAACACGGCGGCCAGCTCGCGGCGGGAGAGGATCTTCGTGGCGTCGACGCGGATCGGGGAGCCGAGGTGCATGCCTTCTGCACTTGCCGCCGGCAAATGGGGTACATAAACTTAAGCCGAGACAGGATGTCGTATCCCTTCTTGAGATTGGCTGCGATCGCGGTTTTATTTTTGTCGGCGGTCTGCATCTTCGGACTGCCGTCCCGTTGCCATCAATTCTTCCCCGGGGGAGTCCGCTATGTTGCGACGACTTTTCGTTGTGTGCAGCGTTCTTGGATCTGCATTGACCGCCTGGTCGCCTGTCGCATTTGCGGAGCCTGCGCCCAAGGCCAACCCCGGTGAAGCTCGCCAGGCTGCCGTGGACGAAAGCGACGATCCGAACTCCGCCGAGGACGAATCGGACCGCCCGTCGAGAAAGCCCCGGCAAGTCACTCCCGAGCAATCAACCGCGACCCATAAGCAAGTGCGCATCATCAAGCCGGCGCACGACGGCAAGCCGGTGACGCTGGACACATTCTGCCTGGCGGCGAACGGCAACCTGCTTGCGTGTGTTGCGGTCGGTGAGCCTGAATCCGAAGCAACCGATACACAGCCCACGAATTCCAAGCCTGGTCTCTCGTTCGTTCAGACGTATTCGCCAGACGGGAAGTTGCTCCAGGAAGTTTCCGTTCCCTTCCACGCGACAGCGATCAATGTCGGCTCGAAGGGAGCCGTGTTCATCGCGGGAGAAGGTAAGTTCGCAAAGATCATCGAAGGCAAATTGTCCGCTGTCACGAGCACGCCACACATTGGCGACTACGAGGCGTTCAAGAAGAAAGTCGTGGCCGCCGCGAAGGAGGAAATGGCCGAGTTCTGCAAGAGTTTCAAAGACGAGATCAAAGAGTTGCAGAAGCGGATCGACCCGTTGGAGGCCCGTGCGAAGGACAAAGCGCTGTCAAAACGCGATCAGGCCAAGCTGACATCGCTCAAACAATCCCTGGCCATGCAGGAGGCTCAAATAAAAGCGTTCGATCGCACCGCCGATGAAGAGGAGTTGGTCCGCGATCGGCTCGTCGTAACCGCACTGGGCGTCACCGATCAGGA
>DASYAR010000397.1:0-16368 GCA_036501235.1 Planctomycetaceae bacterium | reverse complement strand
GCGGGGGGGGGACCGCCCCCGGATCCGGCGATGACGTTCATCGTTTCCGTGCACAGCTTTCTGGCAGTGGTCGGATCGGGCGCTTCGGCGATCACCCGCGCGATTGGCTCGGTGTTGCTGGCCCGCAACTGGACCCAGCGGTCGGGCCAGTCCAGGCGCAGCCCATCGCCGGCACTCGCCTGGGCGTCGCGAAAATGTTGTCGTAACGCGGCGCAGGCGGGTTCCACTTCCTCTCTCGTACAATTGATTTTGTCTTTCACGATGGCATACTTCGGCAGCGAGTCGACCCAGCCCGACAGCGGACTAGGTCCCGTTGCCATCCCGGCCAGCACGTAGGCCATCGCCGCGAAGCTATCGCGGACATATCCGACGCGCGGTTCGATCAATCCACCGTTCCCCTCTCCGCCGATGACGGCGTTAACGGCCCGCATTTTCGCGGCCACATGCGCTTCCCCGACGTACGAACGGTGAAACGGACAGCCGTATTTGGCCGCGATGTCAGCCGTCGTGCGGCTGGTCGACCCATTGACGACGACTGCGCCGGGCGTTCGCGCCAGGACATAGTCGGCGCACAGCGCCAGCGTCAATTCTTCGCCGATATAGCGCCCGGAGTTGTCGACAATGGCCAGCCGGTCGGCATCAGGGTCTTGTGCGAAGCCGACATCCGCCCCGCGGCGTTTCACCTCGGCTGAAAGCCCAGTCAGGTTTTGCTCCAGCGGCTCGGGGTTGTGTTCGAATTTTCCGTCAGGCAACGGTCCCAAAACTTCAACCTGGCATCCCAGTTCTTCCAGCAGCCGGGGCCCCAGAACAGAACCCGAGCCATGATTGCAGTCGAGCACGACCTTGAACTTCCGCTGGCGGATTGCCGGCACGCCGACAAGTCCCAGCACGCGCTTGAGATGCGGGGCGCCCGGATCGGCAATCGTTTCGCACGTTCCCAGATTCTGCCAGGACGCCAGGCGAAACGCCTTGCTCGAGAGCGTGTTCAGCAGCCTTTCTCCCAACGCCTGATCGAAGACCGAACCCGCCGGGCTGAACGGCTTCAGGCCATTCCATTCGACCGGATTGTGGCTGGCGGTGATCATCAATCCTCCGGCCGCCTGGAGTTCCTGGACGAGAACTCCGCAAGTGGGGGTCGAGGTGATGTCCGCGTCGAGGACCCGGCAGCCGGTGGCCAACAAGCCACCGATGACGGCGTGTTTCACCATCGGACCGGTCGCGCGTCCGTCGCGCGCGAGGACGACTGATCCGCCTTGGAACATTGTCCCGAGGGCGCAACTGAAGTCCACGAGATAGGCCGGGTCGAGGCCGTCGCCGATGACGCCTCGCAAGCCGGAGATGCTCAAGATCCGCTGGGGCACGGGGCACATTCGGGGGAAAGAGGTCGAAAAGTCAAATGGGTCGAAGGCGTCGGGAGCGTCAGGCTCGGGAATGGATGTTAGAGCGAAATCGCCGTTGCGCGAAGGCTGGTTGGAGTGCCGGTGAAAAACAACGGAGTGCGACATTTCCAATTCGACATTTGGCGTTTGCCGACGGTCGTTCCGATCGATTTTCGATTTCGTTTTGATTTGTCGGTTCAGGCGGGGTAACCTGAAAGACAGCGCATTTCTTCGCTTCGCAGCTCATTTCCGATCGACAGGGCCCGGCTGATGCAAAGTCCACGATCTACCGTGTTATGGCTGGGAGCGATCGCGGCCGGGCTCGTCGGGTGCGGCATTACCGCTGCGGAGTGGTTCCAGCTTTCCCCAGGCCTCTTCGGAGTACTCGGCGCCGCTTATGCCCTGCTCCTCGGTATGGCGATCGGCATCGTCTGGCAGCACCGTTCGACCGGACGCCTCGCCCATGAAAACGCCGACTTGCGGCACGAGGTTGATCGCCAGCGCAATGAGTTGGCGCAACTCAAGGCCCATTCCGATTTGCTGAGGACCGAGGCGGCCGTAGCGCTCCGCGATTCGGAGGCCTTGTACCACTCCCTCGTCGATCATCTTCCTCTGTCCGTACTGCGGAAAGACCGTTCCGGCAAATACACCTTCGTCAACCGCACGTTTCTCGAGTTCGCGGGGAAACGAACCGCCGACATGATCGGCACGACCGATTTCGATTTGTTTCCTCAAGAACTGGCGACGAAATACCGCGCCGGCGACGAACAGGTCATGTCGCAGGGGGCCATGTTCGAAGACGTCGAGTCGTATCAGAAAGGGGACGAAACACGTTACATCCAGGTCTTGAAGACCCCCATTCGCGACGCCGCGAGCAACATCATCGGCACGCAGGTCATGTTTTGGGACGTGACCGACAAACGCCGGTCGGAAGAGGCGTTCACCCGCTTCACGCGGGAACTCGAGCAGCGGAACGCGGCCCTGGTGCAGTCGGAACAAAACCTCCAGCGACAGACTGGCATCCTCAGACTGGTGCTGAACAGCATCAACGACGGCGTCGTCGTCGCCGACGAATTGGGGCGGTTTCTGATCTGGAATCCGGCCGCGGAGCAGATCATCGGACTGGGAGCCGTGGAGCAGCCGGCGGAAGCCTGGTCGGAAGTTTATGGTTTGTTTCAGCTCGATCGCGTGACTCCCTTCCCCCCGGAACAACTTCCCTTGGCGCGGGCCATCCGAGGTGAATCGGTGACAGACGTTGAAATGTTCATCCGCAACGACCGCCGTCCGCAAGGGGTGATGATCAACGTCAGCGGTGCGCCGCTGCGCGAGGCCACGGGTGAAATCCGCGGGGGCGTCGTCGTCGTCCGCGACGTCACCCGCGAGCGCTCCGTCCAGGCGGCCTTGCGCGAGAGTGAAGAACGGGCCCGGCGGATCGTCGAGACCGCCTACGACCCCTATATCTCGATCGATGCCCAGGGACGAGTCGTCGATTGGAACCGCCGGGCGCAGGAAGTCTTCGGATTCAGTCGTGAAGAGGTGCGCGGCAGACTGCTCGCCAATCTGATCGTCCCTCCACAATACCGTGCGGCACATACCCAGGGGATCCGCCGGTACTTCGAAACGGGGGAGGGACCAATGCTCAATACGCGAGTCGAAGTCACGGCCCTTAATCGCGAGGGGCAGGAGTTTCCCGTCGAGATCACGGTCTGGCCGCTGCGCACGGTAAACGGTTGTTTCTTCCAGGCGTTCGTGCACGACATCACCCGCCGTCGGCAGGCGCAGCTGGAAATCCAGTCCAAAAACCAGGACTTGGAAACACTGCTGTACGTGACATCGCACGACCTGCGCGAGCCGCTCCGGGCCATCGAGAATTTTTCGCGGATCGTCAGCGAGCGATATGCCGACAAGATCGACGCCAAGGGGCAGGATTTTCTGCAGCGCGTCGTCCGCGGCGCGCAGCGGCTCGACCGATTGCTCGAAGACGTGCTGCAATTGTCGCGGGTGCAGCGCACGGTCGGCCCTGCCGAAGACGTCGATGCGGGAGAAATCGTCGCCGACGTCTTGCGGCATCTCGAACCGAGAATTCGTGAAACGAGGGCGTCGGTGCGAATCGTGAACGCGCTCCCCAGCATTCGCGCCGATCGCCGCTGGGCCACGCAGGCCGTGCAGAATCTGATCTCGAACGCCCTGAAATATACGCAGGAAGGGGAGGTTCCTGACGTGGAAATCGGGGAATTCAGGGGGCCTGAAGGGGTTGGTCTGGCTGTGCGGGACCGCGGCACGGGAGTGCCGCCAGATTGCGCAGAACGCATTTTTCAACTGTTCCAGCGTGCCGTAAGTCGTAATATAGAAGGTACGGGGGCCGGTCTGGCGATCGTGAAGCGGGTCGCCGAACGGCACGGCGGCCGGGCCTGGGTCCGGCCGCGCGACGGAGGAGGATCGGAATTCATCATTACGTTTGGAACGGGCGCCGCCGTATGACGCAACTCGCAGAGCCAGCACCACTCGAAATTCTCGTTGTCGACGACAACGAAGACGACGTGCTGCTGTTGCAAGAATCGTTCCGTGAGTTGCCTTCCGTGTCGCTCATGCATGCCGTGCACGACGGCGAACAGGCGCTGGCCTTTCTCCGCCGCGAAGGGTCGTTTGCCGCGGCGGGCAGGCCGGGGCTGGTGCTGCTCGACATCAACATGCCCAAGAAAAACGGCTTCGAGGTTCTGGCCGAGATGAAGGGGGATCCGCTGTTACGGATGATTCCCGTCGTGATGCTCACCACCAGCAGTCGGGAGGCCGACGTGCTGAGCGCCTATAACGGCGGCGCGTGTTCGTTCGTGACGAAGCCGGTCAGCTTCGATCGGCTCAAGCTGATCGCCGGGCATTTCGCCTCCTACTGGACGACCGTGGTGCAGGTCCCGAAAAAACCAGGTGATTGATGCCGGACGACATCCAGCCACAACCGATCGAGATCCTGCTCGTCGACGACAACGACGACGACGTGGTGCTGCTCACGGAATCATTCAAGGATTCGCGGTTCCTCAACCTGCTGCAGGTCGTGCCTGACGGGGTCGAGGCCCTGGCCTATCTGCGGCGAGAAGGCGCCTATCGTGCGGCCCGCACGCCCGGCTTGATCCTGCTCGACATCAACATGCCGAAGATGAACGGCTTCGAAGTGCTGCAGGTCATCAAGGCCGATCCGCAACTGCGGATGATTCCCGTGATCATGCTCACGACCAGCACCCGCGACGAAGACATCGCCCGCTCGTACGACGGCGGGGCCTGCTCTTTCGTGGCCAAGCCGGTCAACCTGGAAAAGCTCAAGGAAGTCGTCAAACAATTCGCACTCTACTGGACCCTCGTCTCGATCGTCCCGCCCCGGCGTTCGGGGGATTAGCGCAGTCGAAGAGGGAATTCCTTCGCGGCCGGCGCTGGTGACGTCCCGAGAGATTTCCTTGGCCTCCGCTGCGGAATTTTCGGCCGTTCGGCATTCCCCCGCGCGGTGCGATTCCCGATAATGTGGAAATGACTCGGATCTCTCATGCGCGTGCCGCCGCAGGAAATTCCCGAATGCTCCGATTGTGCCTGATGCGCTGCCGCTTCGCGATTGTCACCTGCCTGGTCGTCACCGGGTGGGTTGTGAACGGCGACGGACCATCCGCCAATGCCGGTGAAATCCGTCTGAAAAACGGAACCGTGCTCCGCGGCCAGTCGATCGAGAAGCTCGAGAGCCTGAACATCGGTCCGAAAAAGCCCAAGGAAGGCCCCGTTCCCTATTATCCGATCTATGTGGTCACCACGCCGCTCAAGCGGTATTTCGTCCCCCGCACTCAAGAAGAGACGATCAATCCCGAGGCCGAGCTGGGAAAGCCCGAAGGTTTCAAGCTCGAACAGTCCAAGATGAAGGACGGCGGGAGAATCATCAGCGCCGTGCAGGGTTATGCCGAAAGGCCCGAAGCTTTTGACCCACACGGCCGGCGGACAGTCATTCTGAACTCGGCGAATGGCGACCTGGAAGTCATCCAGGCCATGACCGTCATCACTCCCGATTGGGTGAAAGTGATCGCTCTGAACTACACTTGGGAGACGGTGATTGCCACCAGCTCGATTCCGTTCAATCAGCTGAATGCCATTCTGCGAAAGAACACGAAACCGAATAATCCCACCGATCGGCTGAAGATTGCGGTCTTTTACATCCAGGCCATGTACTTCAAAGAGGCTGAACAAGAGTTGGAGGCAATCGGCAAGCAATTTCCCGAATTGGGCGATACGGTCACCGCGGGGCGAAAACAACTGCAAGTCGCGCAAGCGATGGAGTACTTGCGGGAGATGAAGCTGCGGCGCGCGGCGGGTCAGCACGGTCTCGTATTTGAGCTGTGCAAGAAATTCCCCGTCGAGAACGTCGACGCCACGACGCTCCGGGATGTGCGCGATATGACGAAAGATTACGAGCAGGCGCTGGAGCGCGCCGAGCGCTGCAAGGCGGATTTCGCCACGTTGCAGGGGTTGCTGAAGACGGACCCCCGCGTCAAGGAAGTCGCGCCCATCCGGTCCGAGATTGCGGAAAAGCTGAATTACACGAATCTCGAGCGCCTCGACGCGTATTTCAAGCTGGCCGGCGATGCCCTGCTCAAGCCCGACGAGAAGCTGGCGCTGGCCTTCTCCGGCTGGGTCGTCGGGAGTGCGAATGCCGTCACGGAGTTGGATCAGGCGTTGCGCTTCTGGCAGGCGAGGTTTCTGCTCATTGATTACCTGCGATCGGCGCCCGAGGCGGCCGTCGAACGCAAGTCACTTCTGACCCGGCTCGAAGCCCTGGAGGGAGTCGGGCCCGATCGGATTGCCCAGATGCTGCCCCTGTTGCCGGCCTTCGGCGACACGGCCGGAGTGGCCGCTGGTCAAGCCGTGCGCATCACGGTGCCGGGCAATGAGGCGGGTGAAGAATACTCCTACTGGGTCACGTTGCCGTTCGAGTACCACGCCGATCATTCCTATCCCCTGATCGTCGCGTTACACAGCGAGCAGGGAACTCCACAACAGGAGGTCCAGGGATTCTGGGGCGGCAGTGAAGAACACGTCGGTCAGTCGCAACGACACGGGTACGTCGTCATCGCCCCCGATTACGTTCCGAAGGCTGCCGGCAAAGGTTACGACTACTCCGAGGCGTCCCACCAGATCGTCATCGCCTCGCTCCGTGACGCATTGCGCCGGTTCAGTATCGACGCGGGCCGGGCCTATCTGGCTGGACACGGGATGGGTGGCGACGCCGCCTGGGACATGGGGCTTTCGCATCCTTATCTGTTCGCGGGAGTCATCCCCATCAACGGGGCCATCGATCGGTACTCGCCGTACTATATCGAAAACAGCAAGCCCGTCCCGTTTTACGCGGTGGTCGGAGAAAAAGACGGCGATCTTTTCACGCGCAACGTCAGCCACTTGATGAAACTTTTCATGAACGGCACCGACTTGATCTACACCGAATACAAGGGCGCCGGGCCCGACACGTTCTATTCGGAGATCCACGCGCTGTTCGACTGGATGTCGCGGCTGCGCCGCGGCCCGCCTCCCAAGCAAATCAACGTCCGCACATTGCGGGAGTGCGACAACGCCTTTTCGTGGTTCGAGCTGTCGGGTATCCCCGAGAACATGAAGGGCATCGACTGGAGCAATCGGCAGCGGGCCGTCCATGCGCTGATCGTCTCTGCGAAGATCACCCCGACCAACTCGATCCTCGTGACGTCGCGCGCCGCCCGGCATCGAATCTGGATCCCGCGGGGAGACGGTCTGATCGACATCAACAAACGGGTCGAGGTGAGAATCAACGGCAAACAGGTCTGGAATGATTTCATCAAACCCGATCTGGAAGCCATGCTCGACCGAGTCCGCACGACCGGCGACCGGCAGCAACTCTTCTGGGGCGTCTTGTCCTTCCCCGTCGGCCAATAGCACTCCATCATTCTCCGGATTGCATGTCGTTGTCGTGATTACTTCTCGCTTCTCGGCGCACTTTCTCCCTGGAAATCGCACATGCTGCCAGATTCGGTTCCTCGCGGACTTTGTCGAATCCTGATTGCGTCGTTCGCCGCATTGCTTGTCGCCGCCGTGGCCCGCGCCGACGATGAATTTCCCTCGGAACTGACCCATTTTCGGCCTTACGAGAAGAACCCCGTGTTCACCGGCGCCGGCGGCACTGCGTGGGATTCCAAAATTCGTGAGCGCGGCTGGATCATCCGCGACGGCGACCTGTGGCGGATGTGGTACACCGGATACGAAGCCACCGATCAGCCCCAGATGATGCTCGGGCTGGCCACCTCGCGCGACGGGCTGTCATGGACGCGTCACTCCGGCAATCCGCTGTACAAGCGGCACTGGGTCGAAGACATGATGATCGTCCGGCAGGCGGACATCTACTACATGTTTGCGGAAGGCTTAAACGACCAGGCTCAATTGCTCACGTCGCGCGACGGCCTCGACTGGCAGCGCGTCGGCCCGCTCGACGTGCGGACCGTGAACGGCCAGCCCCTTTCCGAAGGTCCCTATGGCACGCCGACGGCCTGGTTCGAAGACGGAGCCTGGCACCTGTTCTATGAACGCGCCGACAGGGGAATCTGGCTGGCCAGGTCGACCGATCTGAAAGTCTGGACCAACGTGCAGGATGAACCGGTGCTCGCGCTTGGTCCCGAACCGTACGACAAATTAATGATCGCTCTCAACCAGATCGTCAAACACGACGGTCGCTACTACGCGATGTACCACGGCAGCGGCACGCCGCAGAAGCCACGACTCTGGACCACCAATATCGCCGTCTCGAGCGATCTGGTTCACTGGAAGAAATATTCCGGCAATCCCCTGCTCCCCGAGCGCGACAATAAATCGAGCGGCATCCTCGTGCACGACGGCAAGCAATTCCGGCTTTATACGATGCACCCGGAGGTTCACGTCCACTTCCCTGTCCCGCCGGGGAGATAAGCCCCGCAGGCTCGCAGCGTCGCGTGCTGCATCAGAACAACCTCAACTGCCCTGATCGCGGAACCGGCGGCCGGAACTGGCTCGAATCGAGCTCCGGCATCCCCTTGAACCCCAGGCGCTGCGCGAACACGCGGAACATTTTGCCGATCTGCTCGGCGATTTCTCCGTCGCCGCGCATCCGTTCTCCCCAGGTCGAGACGCTCATTTTCCCGTGTCGACTCTGTTTCAGACGCTGCTCGACCCGTTCGGCCTTCAGCGGCTGTGTCCGCTGCAGCCATTCGCGAAAAACCGGTTCGACTGTCAGCGGCAGCCGCAGGAAGACATATCCGGCCGACCGGGCGCCGGCTTCCTTGGCAGCTTCGAGAATTGCCGGGATCTCCGAGTCGTTCAATCCGGGAATTACGGGGGCCGCCATCACGCCGACCGGAACGCCGGCGTCCGCCAGCATGCGCACAGCCCTCAACCGGGCCGCCGGAATGCTGGTGCGCGGCTCCATCGTCCGGGCCAGTTCCGGGTCGAGTGAAGTCACGGAGAGAAAAACGTGCACGAGGCGCAGGCTCGCCATTTCCCGCAGCAGGTCCAGGTCGCGCACGACGAGCGCATTTTTCGTGATGATGCCGATAGGTTGCCGACTTTCCAGCGCCACTTCGAGACAGCCACGCGTCAACCGGAAATTCCGTTCGGCCGGTTGATAACAGTCGGTGACGCCCGAAAAGGTGATCGGCTCCGGCTGCCACGATTCCCGCGACAGAAAATCTCGGAGCAACTCCGGGGCGTTCTCTTTCACGAGGATTTTCGTCTCGAAGTCGAGCCCGGCGTTGAATCCGAGATACTCGTGTGAATTGCGGGCGTAGCAATACGCGCAGCCGTGAGCGCAACCCCGATACGGATTGACGCTGTAGGTGAAAGGGACGTCGGGCGAGTCGTTCCGGCTGACGATGCTCTTCGACGTATCGACCATGTATTCGATGGATCGGTTCCCCAGCCCGTCCAAATATTCCTGGTCCCATTCGAGATGGTCGAAGTCGGGCTCGCGGTGCGTCTTCTCGAACCTGTTCGGCGGATCAATCATCGAGCCGTGCGTCATGAACCCATAATACTATTCTTCTGTATACCAATCAAGACCCTTGCGTCTCCATGCCGGGATCACTAGCCTTGCGGAGCGGGACGGTTCCTCTAATTTCTGTCCGGTTTCTGCCTGGCTCCGATCATGCACGAACATCTCACGATCATCAGCGGGCGGGCGCATCCCAAACTGGCGGCCGAGATTGCTTCCTACCTGGGGATCGACCTGGGGCGCGTCGACATCTGGAATTTTCCCGACGGCGAGATCGGCCTCAAGCTCGAAGAGAACATCCGCGGCCGCGACGTCTTCATCGTCCAGCCGACGTGTCCCCCGGTCAACGAAAACGTGATGGAGCTGCTGATCCTGATCGATGCCTGCAAACGGGCCAGCGCCGACCGGATCACGACGGTCATTCCTTACTTCGGTTACGCCCGACAGGATCGCAAAGATGCGGGCCGCGTGCCGATTACCGCCAAACTGGTCGCCAACCTGATCGTCGAGGCGGGGGCCGATCGTGTCCTGGCGATGGACCTGCATGCGGCGCAGATCCAAGGGTTTTTCGACGTGCCGGTCGATCACCTGTATGCTGCGCCGATCCTCGACGAATACTTCGCCGGGTTGAATCTGCCGCGCGAGCAAGTCGTCATCGTCAGCCCCGACGAGGGGAGCATCAAGCGGTCGCTGCATCACCTGGAACGGCTGGGGGGCTCCTTGTGCATTGTCGATAAACGGCGTTCCAGCGCCACGGAGACGAAGCAGGCCAACCTGATCGGCGGGCCGATCAAAGGCAAAATCGCGCTGCTCTTCGACGACATGATCACCACGGCCGGCTCGATCGTGGGGGCGGTGAACGTCGTCGACAGCCACGAAGCCAGCCGGATTTACATCGGCGCCACGCACCCGGTGTTCTGCGGCAAAGCGACGGGGCTGCTGCGCGAAGCGCCGATTCACGAAGTCGTGGTGACCAACAGCATTCCGCTGTCGGAGAAGCAGACGTTCCCGAACCTGAAGGTCGTCAGCGTTGCGCCGCTGCTGGGTGAGGCGATCAAACGCATCCACCGCAACGAGTCGGTGAGCTACCTGTTTGATTGAGACCCAGGGCTAGCGCCCTGGGGCATACCTGGCTCCCAAGCTCCGCTTGGGTACGAGTTGCACGCGCCCAATGAGTCTCAGCCCTTGCCCCCCTTGGCTGCCGGCTTCGCAGCAGGTTTGGCAGCGGCAGCGGCTTTCCCCCCAGCAGGAGCGGCGCCGGCGGCGGGAGCGGCTGCTCCCTCTTCTCCTTCTTCCTTGGCTTTCTTCTTCTTTTTCGCAGCGACCTTCACGACGCGAGTTTTCGGCAGGCCGAGCGGGCTGCGACCAGCGATCCACGTTTCTTCGCTCTTCATCTGGTCGATGCGTTCTTCCCGCTTGAGCACGTTCCGGGAACGCGCCAGCCGCCCTTTGCGCCGCAGACTCTTGTCGATCGCCACGTCAAAATCTCCCTGCTGAAAACGATTCTACCTACGCGTCGCATCCGACGACCAGACGTTCGATCCGTCAAATGGGCCGGCAACACGATCCAAGAGTTTAGGGAAACATGGCAGGCAACGCAACGGATCACCGTTCGTGGCGCCGATGATTTCCGTCGGATGCCTGCCTGACGCCCAACGCGAATCGCATTCTGTCCAGCTGCGTCACTCTACCTTGATGAGGGCTTGGAAATCGGTTCCTTCGTCACGGTCCACGTTTTCTCGACGTTGATCTTCCTGCCCAGATCGCCGGTGCGCCACCAGATGGAGACATCCTGGGGCGCGACGCCAAAGACCCGGCCGGCGATGTGAGTTTCTGTCATCCCGTACGGGTCATTCGAAAACGCAATTTGGTTGCCGGGGTCATTCCCGAAATATACGAAGTCGCCGGCGTCACGGGCGTCAAGCGTGATGCCCAGGATTGTATTCGGATCCAACCCGCCGGAAAAGTCGATCGGCATCACGCCGCAGCACCTCGGCATTTGACGATTCCTTCCCGGATGCTTTAATCTGTCCGCATGCCGCCAGCTTCGTCGATCATCGTCGTGGGTTCGATCAACACTGATCTGGTCGTTCGCGGGGTGAGGCTGCCGGCGCCGGGAGAGACTGTCATCGGAGGCGAGTTCTACCAGTCGGCCGGAGGGAAAGGGGCGAATCAGGCGGTCGTGGCGGCGCGTGCCGCCAACGAATCGGTGACGTTCATCGGGGCCGTCGGTGACGACAACCACGGTCGCGAAGCGCTCGCCGGCTTCCAGGCAGAAAATCTGATCTGCGATTTTCTCAAAGTCGTGCCAGGTGCCGCATCGGGCGTGGCGCTGATTCTCGTCGACGAAGCAGGGCAGAACCTGATCAGTGTGGCTTCCGGCGCCAATGCCCATCTGACACCGGACGACATTGATGCCATTCCGGACGAAGTGTTCCGCGGGGCGAAGGTTTTTCTGACGTGCCTCGAAACGCCGCTGTCGACTGTTGCACACGGACTGAAGCGCGCCAAACAGGCCGGTCTTGTGGCCGTACTCAATCCGGCCCCGGCGTCGCGGGACATCATCGAGGCGGGTTTGTTGTCGTTCGTTGACATTTTGACCCCCAACGCCGGCGAGGCGGCATTGCTGGCAGGTCTTTCGATGGGCGAAGAGGATGCCGGGCACGAATCGAACGCCTTGCTGGCGGCCCGCGCCTTGCAGCAGATGGGCTGCAAACACGTCATCGTCACGCTCGGGGCCGGCGGTTGCCTCGTCGTGGAGGAGCGCTCGCAACGTATCGCCGGGCGGGCGGTGCAGGCGGTCGATGCGACGGCCGCCGGGGACGCTTTCAACGGAGCGCTCGCCGTGGCCTTGGCTGAAGGGCGATCGCTCGTTGAGGCGGCCCGCTGGGCCAACGCCGCCGCGGCAATCAGCGTGACCCGCCTGGGGGCACAACCCTCCCTGCCCCACCGTGCGGAAATTGATCGCGCCTGTTTGTAGGGCTTTCCGTTTTTACTTGACCGACAACACGAATTTGCTTGACGAATTAGACTAAATGTCTTATATATAGCGATGCTATATATATCGTTTTCTGTCAGTCAGATCCGGACTGATTTGCAGGCTGGCAAACTCTCCCGGGATAATTCGCACGCCGACGCTGCGGAGGATATTGGCATGTCACTTCACACCTCCGATCGGCGCCGAGTCGCCGTTTCGCGGCTGATGCCAGTATGTGTTTTTTCGGTGCTGAGTCTCTTGGCCGCCGCGTGTTCGTCATCGGCTCCGCAGCCAGGTTCCAACGCAGCTGGTGCCCAGACCGGTCGGCCAAAAGCGACCACGAGCCCGCCACAGAGCAGCGATTCAACTCCCGCGACAGATGTCGACACGCCGCAAATCGTTCACGGCGCGCCGGTGGCAAAAGAGGACGGCGAAGCTGTCTCTGAAAAACCAGTCGCAATCGAAGGAGCTCCCGCAGCCAGCGCGCCGCCGATTGGTGAGACCAAACCAGAAGAGCCTGACGATGAGCCGCGAGTGGTGACGGGCGAAGTTGTTCTGGAATCAGACGGCACGGCGGTGGCCGGCGCTCGAGTCTTGTTGCGAAGTAACAAATTGGTCGAAACGACCACCGACGACTCGGGCCGGTTTCGAGTCTCCGGCGCGTCGTCGGATTGGTTCTGGATGTGGGCCGAAAAGGCGAACCTCGTGTCGCCCAGACAACTGTTGAAAAGGCGCCCGGCGAGCGCGACCGCGGCTGAAGGATTCCCAACAGTCCGGCTGATGCTCAGTCCCGGTCGTGAGCTGAAAATCACGGTCAATTCGAGTGTCACTCGGGAACCTCTGGCAGGGGCCGTGGCGAGGCTGGGTTACCCGGATCAAGCCAGTGCGAAGACCGGCCACGACGGGATCGCCGTCCTCCCTGGCCTGCGGTTTGACAAGTACGAAGTCTGGGTCGAGGCCGCCGGACACGCCCGCGCGCGCGATGAATTCGACCTGTCAGGCCCCGGCGATGTCCCCACGCCGAGATTCAGCCTGGGGGCGGGCGGGACCGTGCGCGGGATCGTCAAGGAGGAAAGCGGCAAGCTGCTCGGCGGCACACATATTATTTTTTTCACGGAGGGCGTTCCGTACGGCTATCACGGGGAAACCTCGCTGACGGATGAGAAGGGGGAATTCTTCGACCGACATCTGCCTCTGAATACGACCACCGTCATCTCCGTCGATCTGAAGGACTACCTTCCCGTCAGAAAACAACTCACGCTGGCTGATCCGCAGCGCGAGCAGCAAATCGAGATTGTCCTGGATCGTCGTCCGCCCGGTGGTTCGATTGCCGGAGTCGTGACCGGCAGTGATGACAAGCCACTGGCCGGCGCGACAGTCGCGAATTTCGGTAAACAGCACGACGAGAAACGAGCGACGACGACTGACAAAAATGGAAGATTTATCCTGCATGATTTGTTCACGGGCCAGGCTGGCGTTGAGCTGTTCGTCACGGCGCACGGGCTTGCCCCGGCGCATGAAAGAATTGAGCCGGGCCCAGCCAACGCCCCACCCCAAGTCAAGATCTCCCTGGCGGCCGGGCACAAGATTCGTGGCCGCGTCGAGAATAAATCGGGCCAGCTGCTGGAGGGCGCAAGCGTCTCTGCCCAATCCCCCCGATTTCCCTGGCAGTATACTCCGTACGTCCGCACCGACGCCGACGGTAAATTCGAGTTCGACTCGTTGCCTGAAGGTGTCGCGTTCCGAGTCTCCGCCGAAGATTATTCCGATCACGACAACCTGGTTCTGACTCTCGATGGCGATCAACCCGTTGTCGTCGTTCTGCAAGCGACGGGCGTGGTGCGGGGAACGATCGTCGACGCTGCGTCCGGCAAGGCGGTGACTCGATTCCGTATTTTGAAGGGAATCGACTTTGGCAATCAGGCGCACTTCGATCCGCGAAGCGAAGCGATCCAATCAACCGACGGCTCATTTACGATCAAGAAACTGGAAATCGGAAAGACCTATTCGCTGCGCGTCGAGGCGGACGGATACTTGAGAACGATCGAGCCGAATGTTCCGGCCCGCGAGCTCGAGTTGGCGGAACCGGTGCGAATCTCGCTGGCGAAGCGCGACCGGTCCAAACTGGCGACTCTGGCCGGAAAAGTTGTCGACCATTCCGAGAAGCCTTTGGCCCACATCCAGGTGCGCCTGATCGTGTCGAGCATCGCGCCGCAAAATGGCAACGCCAATCCGTTCAACTGGGGTTTGATCGAGTCGGGCCAACTCGAACAGAAGAGCTTTGTCGATCAGTACCTGGTGACTGTCACCGACGAGAAGGGCGAATTCAAATTCGACGACCTTGTGCCGGAACGGTATCTCCAGATTGCCTACTGGGGCAACAAGGCGCCGAAGGGGAGATGGCTGGCCCTGGATCAGACCGAGCCGGGTACCAGCCAGTCCACAACGATCACGGCTCCGGGGCCGTCATCCTGAACTTGCGAGTGCGAAAAGTGGCGTTGGTGCGGAACGCAGGCATGATATTCGAAAACGTCGGCAGTCAGGCCTGCATCTCGGTAATAGCGGCCGTCCACGTCATCATGGTTCGCCCGCGAGTTCATTGCAACGCTGGTGATGTGAGTTCCTCGTGTCCCCTGGATGCGCGATCGACACCGTCGGGGACTGGCAGCCCTCGTGAATCGGAAGCAGAGGTGTCTCTTTCAGTCCCACAGGGACGTCCCCATGCCAGCGGCCTGGTTCATGCAGCAGCCCAATCACCGCAGTCCCAACGGGACGGCCCTAACGAATCGGAAGCGATTCGATCGTTCGTCGTGAACGCCAATGAACGGCACTGGTGCGGCGAAGATATCTTGCACCGTTTCGGGCCGCCCGCGTTGGGGCTCAGCACATTTCGTCGGACCGGTTCCCAGGCCGGTGGCCTGGGCTGACATCGGGCTGCCACGTTGTGGCGACTGGGGAAAGCAGTCGTTTGATCCACAGATTGACGCGGATTTACGCAGAGACGGCCGGAACGGATGGCAGCCACTTCGACAGCACTCCGATAGCACGTGCCAGCGCTAAGCTGGCGGGTCACGACGAATTGAGCGCGACGACGTATTCCAGAAAAAACACTACGCCTGCCGCCGCGGCCATGATCGCGGCTACAAAAGACAACTGAATCGCCCACCAGTCGCGCCGGTTGATGATCCGCACGCCGAGCCACAAGCAGAACGCGGCGAAGGCGACGGCCCGATCTGGGAGGAGAATGGTCATACGAAGATCCAGATCAACACCGCGATCAGCAGAGCGGTCAAGAATAAGTCCGTGCGCCGATGCCAGGCGCGTTCCGGTTCATCGTGCCGCAACCCGCAAATGATTTGCCACGCACCCCACGAAGTGCCGGCCAACATGAAGATGATGTCCTCAGCCATGCCCGGCATTGTATTCTGGGTGGAGCGTGGGCGCGAAGGCGAATCAGAGCAGTGTGATTCTGCCCATCCCGCCACGGCGGTTGAATCTAGCCTTGTATGGCTTTGCGGGTTACCATAGACTGCCCGGCTCACCTCTCCTCGTCCAGCGATCAGGAAGTGTCGGATGGGATGAGCGAACAACGGAACAACCGTGACGGTCAGCCGCGCCACTATGTCGCGCTTCTGATAGGCATTCCGTTGCTGCTGTTCGGAATTTGGCTGGCAGCCTGTGCGTATCCGGGATTCTACAGCGGGCGACACGGGCATCCTGCTGGCGTCACTTTCCTGATCATTCCGGGCGCTGCCTTAGCGGTGACGGGCGGCTTTCTGATTTTCAGAGCGAGGTGAAGTGCCGTGACCGACCGCAAGAAACCCGGCTGGGCGTTTTGAGCGACGGTGGGGCTGGTCGTGGTACTGGTGGCATACCCGCTGAGCTTCGGACCGGCTTGCTGGTTCGAGTCGCGATGGGGCGGGGCGGGTATAATATTTCAGACAACATTTCGCCCCCTTGTGTGGGCTGCCGATCGCGTCCGGCCGAGCGCGTGG
>DASYAR010000396.1:0-3334 GCA_036501235.1 Planctomycetaceae bacterium | reverse complement strand
CCCGAAAATCCCCCTCGCCGAACGCCGCCAGGTCGCCGAGCGGCGACGCTCACTATTACCTCGCGTTCGACAAGCGCCGCCCATACCAAGAAATTCGTCAGGTGAGTGCTCGATTCGTTAGCGAGATCGGCTTTCAGAGCTATCCAGACGGCAGGACGATCGACGAGTTCACGGAGCCCTCGGACCGGAGTCCATATTCCGAGGTCATGCTCCGGCACCAGAAGAGCCACGATGGAAATCAGATCCTCGAAACCTACCTCGAACGCGAGTTCCGTGTTCCTGCGAGATTTGATGCATACGTCTACGCGACCCAATCTTTGAACGCGACGATCACAGCCGCCTCTGTGGAGCATTTTCGTCGGCAGACTGGAACTTGCATGGGCTACCTGGCTTGGCAACTGAACGACTGTTGGCCAGCGGTTTCCTGGTCCGGCGTGGATTACGGCGGCCGATGGAAAGCTCAGCAATACAGTCTGAAGCGAGCATTCACCCCAGTCATGATCTCGTCGATTCTGGACGACAACAGAGTGCGCTTGTATGTCAACAATGACACACCCGGTCGCGCACGGCTTCAGATTGACTGGTCGCTCCTCGATGGGTCGAACCAAATTGTCACAAGCGGCGCGACCGAGGTCGAGGTTCCATCGCAATCCGTCGCCTGCGTCCTAGACGACGACTTCGCCGATCACGTCAGCGGAGGCGAGAACGGGTTTTACCTGACCTATTCGGCGTTTGAGGACGGCATTGAGAAGTCCGCCGGCCTGCTTCTGTTCTGCGCGCCGAAGCACTATTGCTTCGACAAACCCGGGTTGGAAATCTCTGTTGCTGATCGGGGAGACCATTTTGAACTTAGCCTGCTGACCGACACGTTGATCTTCGCACTAGCCCTCGAACTAAAGGACTGTGATGCGACATTTAGCGATAACTATTTCCACCTCGTCCCGGGGCGAAACCGGACGATCACTTTGCAGAAATCCGCACTGTCACGACCGCTGGATGCCGCCGAGATTGCGGAATCGCTGATCTGGATGTCTGCGTTTGACCTTCAGGTCGAGTCAGCGGAAACCGCGAGTGCCGCAGTCCAATGAAGAACCCCTAAAAACCGCCACCAAAAACCACGGAAATAAAAATGATCCTTGTCTGTATGGCCACTGTTCTCGCCTGCCTCGTCGTCATCGGCTTGCTCTACTTCGGACTCATAGTGCTGACGTACGCATTTCCGAAGACGCCAATCCCAGACCCGGCAAAGATGCGGATCGCATTTGTCGGCGACAGCATTACCTTTGGTCGGCGGTTGCCGTTCACGTCGGAGCGAAGCTTTCCGAGAGTGATCGGCAAAAATCTCGGTGCCGACTATCAAGTTCTCAACTTCGGCAAAAGCGGTCGAACCCTTCAGAAATCCGGCGACATGCCTTACCTCAGAGACAAGCTCTATCGTGCGTCGCTCGAGTGCCGGGCCATGTCGACGGTCATAATGCTCGGCACCAACGACTCCAAACCGCAGAACTGGGATTCAGCGAACTACGAACGCGAACTCGGTGAGCTGATCGACGTGTACCGCGCGCTTGATCACCCGCCCTCGGTGATCTTGATGACGCCACCCGCGGTTTTTGTTCGCAAAGGGAGAACCTCGCCTGTGTTCAAGATAATCGCCGACGTAATACGGGATGAGGTAAGGCCAATTGTTCTACGTGTTGCACGGGACAAGGGGGTGGCATCGATCGATCTGTGGGACGAAACGAAAGACCACCCCGACTGGTTCCGCGACGGAGTCCACCCGAACAAGCCAGGCACTACAGCGATAGGGACGTTTGTGCTCTCGCGATTAGAAGACCTGGCCGTCATCTGATGCGCGATCGTTGTTCCTTTCCAGTGCCGTCGCACCGGCCGATGCCTGTGAAATGATAGAGCGCCTACCGATTGATGCGGTCGCACCAGAGTTGCGCGTCGCGTCTCAGACATTGAGCAGGTTTACTCCGAGCACCCCCATTCGGCGAACGCTCATTAAAGCGCTTACTCGTTTCGTAAAAACACCTCCGGCGGACGGCGTGGCGACACGACGAGTCCGTAACCAGAGCGTCGACCTCTTGATTTACACGCCGACCGAGCGGACGCATCGGGGTGTGTTGCTGTGGATCCACGGCGGAGGCTACGTCATCGGCAGCGCGAGGGGAGACACTCCTTTTGCTTCAGCAACTGCAGCTCAACTTGGCATCGTGGTGGTCTCCGCAAACTATCGACTGGCGCCCCGGCATCCGTTTCCAGCAGCCCACGATGACGTTCGGCGAGCGTGGGACTGGATCGTCGCCAACACACCGGACCTCGACGTCGACCTAGAACGAGCCGTCATCGGAGGGGAGAGCGCCGGAGCCGGTTTAGCAGCAGGGCTCGTGCAAGCGTTGCACGATGGCGCAGGCCCGCAGCCGAAGGCGCAATGGCTATTCGCGCCAATGCTCGACGACCGTACGGCGGCGGATACCGATCTGGATGGACTGCACCACTTCGTCTGGGACAACGTCAGCAACCGGGCGAGTTGGCGAGCGTACCTCGGACAGTACTCGGGTGCGAGCAAACTTCCGGCATATGCCGCTCCCGCCCGAAGGGAAGACCTTGCGGGGCTGCCGTCGGCTTACATCACCTGCGGATCGATTGAACTCTTCTACGAGGAGAACGTCAGCTACGCGACCAGGCTGAGGGACGCGGGGGTTCGTGTGGACCTCGACGTCGTCGAAGGCGCTCCTCACGGATTCGAGAGTTGGGCGGGAACCTCACCGCAGGCCGTCGCGCTTCTAAGGCGTGCGCGGCAGTGGCTGGCCGAGTTCATATAGGGAAATCAGCGGCACAGAAAAAGGGAATGGATATGGCCAATATTGGAGCACGCGTGCGCCGCACAGCTCGAGACGGCAAGATCACGAATGCCGACATTCTCGGTACCGAACAGCGCACTCGTCGTGGTCGGATCCCAGTCCCGGCAGGACGGTCAGACAAAGCGGACGGAACACCGGACTACGGACTTTTTGGACCCGGCAGCATGGTTTGGGAAGAGCTGCTCCACCCTGCTCTCGTCGTATTCCACCATGCCGGCCAGCAGCAGGCACAACTCGCCTACAAGCCGATCGAAGCGGGAATCCGCGACTGGGAACCACTCTCGATCAAGGCCCGCGCGGGGACACTAACAATGTTCGACACCTTTGAACGGGCATCCCGCGGAGCTGGCATGCATCTACCAATGTGGCTCGGAGACACTCCGACCGCGCAACACATGGCAACGTGGCTCCACAAGATCCATAGCAGGGTGAACGGCGAGATCATCGACGTTAGCGCACCCGAACTC
>DASYAR010000395.1:0-7475 GCA_036501235.1 Planctomycetaceae bacterium | reverse complement strand
AGCCAGTCATCGGTGAGCACCTTGCCCCGCGTGATTTCTTTCCGCACGCGGTCGACGAGAATCTCACCACCGCCCCCCGGCAGGCTCCCCAGGCCCGCCGCCTTGAGCCGCGTCAGCACTTCGCGCAACGGGAGCTTGCTGATCTTGGTGAAGTGATAGATCTCAGGGGGGCTGAAGCCATGCACGTTCACCTGCGGAAAGTGCTGCTTGATATCGCGCAGCAGGTCTTCGTACCATTCGAGTTCCAGCGTCGGGTGCAGGCCTCCCTGCATCAGGATCTGATCGCCCCCCACAGCCACCGTTTCTTCGATCTTCTTGAGCAGCACCTCGCGCGGCAGCACGTACACCTCGTCGTGCTTTGGCGGCCGGTAAAAGGCGCAGAAGTCGCACACGGCCGTGCACGCGTTCGTGTAATTGATGTTGCGGTCGATGTTGTACGTGCGAAACGGCTCGGGGTGCAGCCGGCGGGCGACGGCGTCGGCCGCCTGACCCAGCGCGACGAGATCGTACGACTCGATCAGTCGCAAGCCGTCGGCCGGGGTCAGCCGTTCACCGACGACCACCTTTTCAAGCACAGGCGCAATGTCGGAAGACAAGGTCAATTCCTCGGGGAGCAAGTTCGTGTTTGACGGCAAGCTGGTGGAACCGCGCCAGCCCCTGCCGCTCGGCCGCCCCCAACCGGTAATACAGGTTCTGCGTCAGGTAATCAATGATCACCTGCTCGCTCAGGCCCAGGAGGGGCGCTTCACGACGGGCGATAACTGCCAGGTTTTCGCAGCCTCGGTCGCGGGCGCGCGAGAGCACCTCTTCCAGTCGCCCCAGTTCGCGGCCCCGCTGCGTGCCCCACATGGCGAACACGAACGGGAGCCCCGTCCATTCGGTCCATTCCTGACCGAGGTCCCACGTCAATTCGAACTGCTCGGCAGGTGGATCGATGGCCCGGTCGCCGATCAGCAAAACCGCGTCAGCGTCAGTCGCTGCCGTCGACCGGTCGAGCGGCAACGGCTCCAGCTCGGGAAAAATGCCGTGTCGCTCGGCGAGCAGGATGCGCGCCAGCGTGGCGCTGGTCCGCGACCCGGCATCCAGCGCCAGCCGACTCACCAGCCGCGGCGCTTTGCGAAAATAGAGTTTCACGCTGAGCACCGGCCCGTGCGCCGCCACGCAGGCGTCCGACACGACTTCATAATTGGGATCCAGGAGACAGGCGATCGAGGGCACCAGCCCGACGTCGAGCGTCCCGGCGGCAAGCTGATCGGCAAGCCGGCTGGGATAATCGAGCACCAGCTCAGCCTCGGGCGCGAGCTCCGCCAGCCCTTCGATCAGCGGTTTCGAGTTCAGGTAGTTGACCGCTCCGATGCGGAGCTGCCGGAATGATGAATTAACCATGTCGTCGATTGGGGCTCCGCCTCTGCTCTTTCCCTGGGAACGTCGTCGAATTATAAACCGTGCAGTGTAGCGGGCAAACCCCCGCGTCCATTTCCTGCTGTTCTCAAAACCGCACAATCGTGTTGCGATTAACTCAAAACCTGATGCCAAGGACGTCGCATGCCTGATCAACCCGTTTCCGTCGCCATCGTGGGAATGGGCACCGTGGGGACGGGGGTCGCTCGCGTGCTGATCGAGCAGCCCGAACGCATCGCCCGCCGGGCCGGGCGAGCCGTGCGACTCAAACATGCCGTCGTCCGTGATCTCAAGAAATCTCGCGGCATCGAACTCCCCGCGGGAATCGTGACGACCGACCTGGCGCGCGTCGTCCGCGATCCCGATGTGCAGATCGCCGTGCTGCTGGTCGGCGGCATTCACCCCGCCCGCGAAATCCTGCTCGACTTGCTCGAAGCGGGAAAAGACATCGTGACCGCGAACAAGGCGCTCCTCTGCGAGCACGGCGACGAGCTGTTCGCCCGCGCCCAGGCGCTCGGGCGCACGATCGCCTTCGAGGCGGCAGTCGCCGGCGGAATTCCGATCATCAACACTGTCAGCCAGTGCCTGGCCGCCAATCAGATCACGTCGATCTCCGCCATTCTCAATGGGACGAGCAATTACATCTTGACGCAGATGATCGGCGAAAACTGGCCGTACCGGCAGGCCCTCGCGAAAGCCCAGGAGCTGGGCTATGCCGAAGAAGACCCGACGCTCGATATCGACGGCACCGACGCCGCCCAGAAGCTGGTGATCCTCACCCAACTCGCGTTCGGCGTCAAAGCCGAACTGGCTGATTTCCCCCGCAAGGGAATCGACACGCTCGAACTCTCGGATCTGAAGTACGCCGGCGAACTGGGTTACACCGTCAAGCTGCTGGCCGTCTCGCGGCTCGTCGCCGAACAGGTCGAAATGCACGTGCAGCCGACCCTCGTCCGCCGTCAGACACCGCTGGCGGAAATTCGCGGTCCGTTCAACGCTATCGCGCTCGTCGGCGACGTCGTGGGAGAAACCTGGTACTCGGGCCCCGGCGCGGGGCAGATGCCGACCGCGTCGTCGGTCGTTGCCGACCTGATCGACACGATCGCGGGCAGAACACGGCTGACTTTTCCGCGGCTCGAAATATGGCGCAAACCAGCCCCCTATCCGATGCAACCTCGAGAAAAAATCGCCAGCCGCTTCTACTTGCGCTTCAGCGTGCTCGATCAGCCGCACGTGCTGGCCGACATCGCCGACATCCTCGGTCGCAACAGGATCAGCATCGCCTCAGTGATCCAGCACGAAGCCGCCGGCAGCGAAGACGCCGAACGGCGCACTGTACCGCTGGTGATCATGACCCACCGCACGACGGTCGGCAACGTCGAATCCGCCGAGCGCGAGCTCGCACGCCTCACCTCGATTTCCCCGCCCCACGTGCGAATGCCCGTGGCCGACTGAACGCCGCTGCCAGGGACTCGCTGGACTCGTTCCCAAGCTCCGGTTTGGGAATACAGCGTTCGAAGCTCTGCTTCACGAACGACACCGAAACATTCCCCCGCATCATGCAGCCCGGTAAAAGTCGAGCCGCGAATGACTGGGAGCGGAATAATGCGCAGGAACAGGTGACAAAAGCCCATTCCGTTCTCAACCGGGACCTCGACGATGAATTCTGCCGACGTGCATAGACCTCGGCCCGGAACGCGACCGACGGCCGGGGCGCCGCGTCGCCTTAATTGAGACAGGGGCATCCTGTCGGATTAGTAATCGACCCGGCGCTGCGAGGCACCGTCGAGTGGGCTATTTTCAATCGCGGCACAACGCATCCCGCTGGCGATCTACCTCGTCCGTGACGCCTGGGGATGCGGTTGTGTCGCTTTTCTTTTTTCTGGATGACTGGTTGCCCGTGATGTCCGAATCAGCGCGATCGAATGCACATCAGGGATCTCCTGATTCAAAGTTCACCCGCGCTGCGGCAACAATTAGTCAGTTGAGCACCACCTGAGTTTCAGTCGTTGTTTCGAGCAACATGTTCCGCACTCCAAGAGAAAATTGAAATGCACAACCTCGACCTGCAGAAATTCCAATACGTCGCCCGTTCGTATCACGTCGTCGTCCTCAGCCGCGACGGAGAGCGAACGATTCTTTCCCGGCACAATTCATTTCTGTCGGCCGACCGATCCCGCAAGATGATCCCCACGGAAGAGGACGTCGAAATTCGAATCGAATCGGTCTCTGTCGAGGCGGCGGTCAGACTGGTTGGTTGAAGAGCCTCAATTTCCGACCGGGCGATCTGACAGCATGGATTGATGCTCCCGTGGCCGACGCTGCCAGCCTCGGCGGCGATCAATAAGGGTGCCGGTGTTCGTTCATCGAGCACGTTGGTCCACTGAGGATCATCAAAATGCCCCGAGCGCATGCGCGCGAAGATATCGCGAATGGACCGGCGCCGGCTGTCATTCGCTAGCCACCATCGATAAGGCCATCTTCGCCAAGCGGTTCGGCTAGAGATGCTGCTCGTGTTCCAGAGGCGGTACGGCAATTGCATCAGCGAGACCGATGCGGGCGCGGCGGCGGGGTTGCGCTGGTGGAAGCACCGGCGCGGACTCTGCACCATGCTTTCCCCTTTTTTGACACAGGAGATCGAGTCATGTTGAGCAAACAGTTTGTTGCAGGAGCCGCGGTCGTTTTGGCCGCCGCAGTTACCCTCGGGAGTTTCGTCTCGGCACAAGATGCAGCGCCGCCCGCCGCGCAAGCGAAGGCGCCGCCCGCTGCGAATGATGGCCAGCACTTTCGTGCCAAGCAGATCTTGGGCGCGAAGGTCGGGCTGGAGGGAAATGCGTCCGCCGGAACCGTCGATGACATCGTTCTCGACGAGAACGGCAATGTCGACTATCTCATTGTCATGACCGGTAAAGATAAGCTCGTGACGGTGCCCTGGGACGCAACGCAATTCAACGTCGAGAAGCGCACGGCCGTCGTGCAAATTCCGCAAGAGCAATTTCAAAGGGTGCCGACGTACACCGCCGAACAATATCCGGCCTTTTCGAGCCCCACCTATCGCACCCAGGTTTACACCTACTATGGGCTGAAACCCGGACAGCAGCGCCGGGCGATTCGCCGCGGCGCTGTGGTTGTGCCGTAACGATTTCACGATCTCAAAATGCACAGGCACGAAGGGGGACGGCGACGGGCGGCGACAGCGGCCCATTGCCTTTCCCCGTTTCTATTTTTTGGGCCGATACAGGTGATCGAGATTCAGGATATTGTACGGCTCGCGATTGTTGAACACGATGCCCCACGGCACGACTTCAACGGCCCAGGCGTCTTGATCCTTGTATCGCACGCGGAATGCGGTGCTGTTCATGCGTGACAGGCCGTAGTGCCAGGCGGTTCCAGACTTCGTCTCTCTGGCTTCGATTTGTAAAAAGACTTCGGGATCGGTTCCCTGCACAAATGCGAACAACGCACCGTCGGTGATGTCTTCCTTCGGGCTGGAATACCGGAAAATCGGCTGTGTGAGCAGCCTCATTCGCTGCTGCGAATTGTCGTCGCGGTCGGTTTTGTCGGCCGTGAAGGAGGCGCTGATCGTCCGCATCTGAATCAGCCGCGCGTTGGGAGTACTCGCCGGGGCTGGGGGGGACTCAGGAACCGGCTTGAATTCCAAACCGGCACGCGTCGAATGCCAGGCGTCTTTGGTCCCCAACAGGCCGACGAGGCGCTCGGCCGAAAGTGATTGCACCTCGAACGCCATTTCGTCTCGCGGATCGAACCATTTGAAGATCGAGGCGACGGCGGCTGGCCGGCCCTGATGCGTCCACAGGAAGACACCGCCATGAATTGAGCCAACCGACGGGTTCGACCATTTCAAGAAGGGCTCGGGCTTCAACTCGAGTTCGGTGCGGCGTCCATCGTCCAGGCACAGCCGATATTCCTTAGCCGCTTTGCGGCACAGGTCCAGAGCCAGCGTCGCCCGCTCTTTTTCAACTTGCTCATCCGCCGGTTTTGCGGCCGGTTTGTCGTCCGCGGCAATGGGGAACGCGATCAGCGACGCGAGGAAAAGAGTCATCAAATAGTTCATGGCAGGTTGCCTCTGGCGAGAATGGTGTATCCGACAATCACGACTTCATAATGGAGACATTTTGTCTGTTTCGTCAATTGTGATCAAGATTTCCCAATACGACAGAACGCGTGTCGATTTTGCATTGATTCGTTCGACCAATCTGTAGAGCCTGGGTGCCAGTCGAAAACAGTTTCACAATCCGGGTTCCCAACCCAAAACAGAAAGAACGACAATCATGCGATTCATGCTGCTGATGATCCCCAAAGGCTACGAACAGGCCGCGCCCGGCGCCATGCCCGATGCCAAGGCCGTCGCGGCAATGATGAAGTTCAACAAATCATTGCAGGAGGCAGGCGTCCTGGTCACTCTCGATGGACTGCACCCCCCTTCGACGGGGGCGCGCGTTTCCTTCCAGGGAGGGAAACCCAAGGTGACCGACGGGCCATTCGCCGAGACGAAGGAAGTGCTGGGCGGCTATTGGATGATCAAGGCAAAGTCAAAAGCCGAGGCGATCGAATGGGCGTCGCGCTGCCCGGCCTCGGACAACGAAGTGATCGAGGTCCGACAGGTGCAGGAGTTCGCCGATTTCCCCGCCGATGTACAGGAAGCGGCGGCCGGGTTGACAGAGATGCAAAATCCAGCCGCGCGGTGACGACCGCCGATTCAGCGCTGCGACCGATGACACCCGGTAACATAAAAATCTTGGCCGCGGATGACGCGGATCAGCGCGGATCAAGTGGCCGGAGCCGATACCCAATTTCTATCGCAAAAATTAGCCCACAGATGGCGTGGCAAGTTCACGGTTTATTGAAACCAGAAAATCAGACTGTGTTTCATTTCCCTTCGCTGAAATCTTTAGCTGCGGTGAACGTGTCGCGCGGAGCTGGGAATAACGGGCTGGGGGATGGAGCGGGCGCTGCATTGCGAGGCGCGTCGGGTCTCGATTCAAAGGACGAACTGCGGATCGAGGCCCAGACCCGGTCGTGAAACGACGTCGTCCGAACGGCCGGTTGAAACGGCGCCGGCTGGAACGGCGCCGGCTGGGGGGGCGCCGGTCTGGGAGACTGTGCCACCTCGATCGGCCGCTGCGTGATTCTCGTCTGGGTCGGCTGTAAGACGGCCAGCCGCGAGTTTAATTGCGCTGCCGTCTGGAATCCGGTGACGCGTTCCACGACGCGCTGGCTCGGATCGAGGACCAGCATCGTCGGGAACGCGTTGATATTCAGTTTCTGGACCAGTGCGGCTTGCTGATCGACGTCGATGAGCAGGGGAATGAAGCCCGCATTGATGCGGGCCGCGAGGACCGGGTCGGGAAACGTCTGCCGCAGCATCCGCTGGCATGGTCCGCACCAACTCGCTTCGACCATGACCAACAGTGGTTTGCCTCCCGCGGCCGACTCGCGGGCGGCGGCCGCCACGTCCCTGCGCCAGGCAATTTCCGAACTCCACGCAGGCCGCCCCGTCACAAGGAGGGCCAGAACCGCCGCGGAAACCGCGGCCAGACGAATCGTCATGTCATGTCCTTCAATAAAACCGTCAAACGTCATTTCGACGGCGACGCATCGAGAAATATCAGGGTAGGTCCCGCCCGGCAGACGGGACCCGCAAATTTGCACGAACCCGGTATGGTTTAATCAACGGCTTTCAATAACCAAATCCATAGCCGTTCCCGCCGCACATACCGGAGCTGCAACCTCCGCCGTATCCACCATACCCGCCGTAACCACCGTATCCACCATCACCGGCGAGTCCATAGCCGCCATAGCCACCCATTCCGTATCCGCCGTAGCCACCCATTCCGGAACCCCCATAACCGTACCCGCCATATCCGCCGAGACCTCCGTACAGCAGCGACGACCCGAGCCCGAGGCCCAATCCGTATCCGAAGCCGGGATATCCATAGCCATAGAAACCGCGGCCGTAACCAAATCCGCGACCATATCCGAACCCGCGGCCACCCCATCCATATCCACCATACCCACCAAATCGGCCGGCATATGAGCCTCGCAGTGCGGCT
>DASYAR010000394.1:0-6098 GCA_036501235.1 Planctomycetaceae bacterium | reverse complement strand
GCGCCGGATCCTGGAAACCGAAGAAGAGGCACACGTCGCGGTGATCGTAGTCCTTGATTGTCGACTGCACTTCGACGTCGAGCACGCAATCGCCCATCACGATGTCTTTCACGAGGGCCCGATTGAACGGGGACCGCACCGGCGTCTGCACCTGACTCTGCTGGAACTGACTGTAAACCCGATTCTTGCCGTCGGCGACGACCTTCCAGGCCTTGGAATCGCTCTGCTCCCACTGCGTGGCAGAGGGCGCATCGAAGTTGTCGAAGAAGACCAGCGGCAACCCGCCCAGCTCGCGGGCCGGCGGTTTCCCGTCGCTTCGCAAGCCCTCCACGAATTCGCCTGAAACGGCAGGCAGCACGAAGCCGGCGCTCATCAATAAGAGCACTGCCGCAAACGCCGCCAAACCTCGATGAGAATTTCCGAGAGAATTTCCGATCATGGTGATTTTCCACTGACGTCAACCGCTGTAAAAAACTGTTCTGATTTGCGCCGCACGCCGGGGGGTGTTTATTCAGACTCGGCAGTGTCCGGATGGCCCCCCTGCTCCTCGGCAAACGGATCGGCCGGCCGGGGTGGAGGGGGTGGCGCGATCCGCATTTGAGTCATCTTCTGCCGGTACTGGTCGAGGCAGCGTTGCAACGAATCGCGCACGTCGCTGACGTGCGGAGCGGCCAGGTAGACGCGCGCCGTAACGACCGAGCGTGGAAAAAAGTTGCAGATGAAATCGAAACAGAATTCGGCCTGGCTGTGCGAAATGACGACGGTGTTGGCGTAGTCCCCGCCCAGCATTTCATCCGGCAGTTTGAGTTGCTCGTAGACTTCGCCGATCGGCGGAGGCGACGGGGCAGGCGCTCCGGGAGCCGCGGGCGGAGCAGAAAGCCGCGGCGGCGTGCCGAACGATTGCTGATACTTGCGCAGGTTGTCTTCCAGCGCTCCCAGAAACAGCGGCACGACCGAAGTCGGGAGCACGACGCGGGCCACGACCCGTCGCGGCGGAGCGAGGCTCTGGATGAAGTCGATCAGAAACTCATGCGCGCCCTGCATGACGATGGCGTGCGTGCTGAACACGCCGCGGCCGACCTGGTCGGGCACGCGCGCCGTCGCCGGCGAATGCTGAACTTCCTGATGAAACGTATTCCCGCCCGCGGGGCGCGGACTGTCGGGGACGGGATCCGGGTGGGTGTCGTCGCTCATAAGTGTCGGATGGGCCTGCCTTCCGGGCGCGGGTTTAATGGTTGGTCGTCAGTGGCCTGTTAGGCCGGCTTCTTGCCCGGTCGTGATTTGTCCGGCAGCGTATTGTCCAGGGGCGTTTTGTCCGGCGTCGTTTTGCCCAGCGGCGTTTTTTCGGCGGCCTTTTTCTTACCGTCGTCCTCTTTCGGCGGCGCCAGCGGCGGGCCCTTGCTTTTGAGCTTCAGCCTGACGGCGACACTGTTGCGGTTGTCGGCGATCGACGACCAGTCGTCACGGCAGCGCAGGTACAAATTCCCCGGACCGGGCGACGTGAAGAAACCGAATTTTCCGAGCTCGAAAGGTTCGCTCAGAAAATAATCGCCGTTGACTTCCGTAAGCAGGGCGCCTACGAGCCGGGCGCGGCCCCGTTCGTCGCCATCCGCATCGACCAGGGGGCCGTCGCTCTGTGTCGACCACTTGCCTGCCACGCTGTATTCGTAGTCTTCCCCCTCGGTCACGATCAACCGCGATGGCTGCCAGCCCTTGCCGGCTTCGATTTTGGCGGGCGTGACATTTCCCGTCTTCGCGAGTTTGAATTTTGCCTTCCAATCCCAACTGCACAGGTCGGCCCGGAATCCCGTATCGACGTGCGCGAGAAATTGCCGATATTCGAACGAGATTTCCTGCGCCATGCCGCCGAAGGCCTGCTCGAAACTGGCATCGGGCTGATTCGTCAGCAGGGCCAAACCAAGCGCATGAAACCTCGCCTGGTAGTTCGAATTGGTTGCCAGCAGGTGACACAACGCCCACCGCCAGGCGTAATTCTGCCATGAATCTCCGGTGAATTCCTTGGCGTAGACGATCTCGCGCAGGCTCTTCGGCTCGGAAGTCCGCAAGTAGCGGATCGCATGGCGGTTCGCATTCACGCTCAAATCATTGGCCCGCCAATACTGCCCCATTTCGGCCATCCCTTCGCTATACCACAAGGGGCCCGGGCGGCCGAAGGCCTGGCCGCAATAGGCATGCACGACCTCATGTTGCGGAGTGCCGCGATCAGCGACGGCGTAGACGATCGATTTGGCGATAAAGGCGTCACCGCTGGAGATTCGCCGGGTGACGGTAATCCCCGTCCCGCCATGAATGCTGTCCAACCCTTCTTGAGGAATCGCCCCGGTCGGCCATTTTGTCAGATTTTTGACGACGAACATTTCGATCACCCCGGCTGGGGCCCGCCCCCAATATTTCGAAATCAGCTCGAGCATCGTTTCGAGCCGGTCCAGCAATTCTTCGGACTCTTCGTCAGACAGATCGGTGTGCAGCAGAAAGTGCGATGTGCCGAAATCGGCGATGCCCTCGACCGAGTTCTTGTCTCTGACGGTTTTCTTCCGACTGATCTTGCGAGCCGGCTTGGGTGCGGACGCAACCGTTGGTTCGCCGTCGCCAGTTTTTTGAGGCGTCGTCGGCTTTTTTTTCGGCTGCGCTACGGCGTCGAAACCGGCGCCGAGCGTGAGAAACCCTGCCGCAAGAATCAGTCCTGTCGCTGTGCGCAGACGATGTGCCAATCGTGGCTTTGCATCCTGCGGCGTTGCCCGATGGAGCATGTCCGTCCTCATGTCGTCGCGCCGGCGTCTTTGAGTTCAAACTGTTTGGATTGTAGCACAGACCCCAACCCGGAGTCGAATCTCAGAACAGACGCTCTTCTTCGCGAACCTCGGATTCGATCAGGCTCGAATCGGTGGCGGATGTTTCCCCCTGGGGCGCGGTGCGCCGACGGCCCGGTTTTTTTGCCGGCTTTTCTGCTCCCTCGAAAGTTGCCGTGGCGTCGAAGGGCGCCGTCGTTGGATGACCAGCCGCATCCTGCCCGGTCAGAATCTCGATCTTCTGCTCCGCGTGTTCGAGGATCAGATAACAGTTTCGCAACAGCTTGATCCCCTCCTCGAACCGGACCAATGACGGTTCCAGTCCGAGGTCCCCTTCCTCCAGATCGTGCACGATCTGCTGCAATTGCGCGAGCGCTCCCTCGAAGGAGGGGGCAGAATCATTCATCGGTTCCGACATCAGCTCATTGGTCCTTCCTGGCGACAACTCGGCGGGGCTGTGAAAACGAACTTCGCATCATACACCCCGCCCCCGCCGGTCCGTCAAGAAGCGACGTTGATGGACGGAAATGGCCGTGGGGTAGGTTCGCACTTGACGCCAATGTTCGCCTTCTCCGATACTTGCGAGATTGGACGAAAAGAACTGATGCGTTACGCAATCGTCATTGAAAAGGGGCCAACGAGCTACGGGGCGTACGTCCCCGATCTCCCGGGCTGCATCGCAGTCGGGCAGTCGTCGGACGAAGTTCGCAGACTGATCGCCGAGGCGATCGAATTTCACCTGGAAGGGTTGCGGTTGCACGGCGACGCAATTCCGCAACCGAGCAGCCTCGCCGAGTACGTTGATGCCGCGGCACCACCCCGTAGCGGTCGGCTGCCGGCAGTTTATGCTGACAGGCCTTACCCCACATCGACGCGGCTGACGAGGCGGCCGGATTGCAGGAGGGTTTCGATCTGGTCGCCGGGATGGGCCTGGTCGGCGGAGCGCAGGACTTGGCCGGAGGGCACGAGGCGCGTGACCGAATAGCCGCGCTCCAGGACTTTCAAGGGGCTCAAAGCGTCCAGGCGGCCGCTGGCCGCCGCCAGTTGCTGGCGCACGAGTTTCACGCGATTGGCAATCGCGCGGCGGGCGCGCAGCTCGAGCTCGTCGATCTGCCGTGCCAGGTCGTGCAGCCGTTCGACGGGGCGCGTCAGAACGCGGCGTGTGGCGAGGGCATCGAGCCGGGCGCGGGCCGTGGCGGCGCGCGACACCAGCGCTTGTGCCAAATGCTGTCGCAATCGCGCCAGTTCCGCCCGCACGGCTTCGTGGTGCGGGACGATCAGCTCGGCCGCTTCGCTCGGCGTCAGAGCCCGCACGTCGGCAACCAGATCGGCAACGGTGACGTCGATTTCATGGCCCACGGCGCTGACGACCGGGATTTTGCAGTCGAAGATCGCGCGGGCCACGATCTCTTCGTTGAAGGCCCACAGGTCTTCCAGACTGCCTCCGCCGCGCCCCGTGATGACGACGTCGACGCCAGGCAACAGGTGCACGCGGCGTAGCGCCGCAGCGATCTGTGCGGCGGCCCCCTCCCCCTGCACCGCGACCGGCACTATCACCAGATCGGCCGCCTGCCAACGGCGGGTGATGACTTGCAGCATGTCGCGGACGGCTGCTCCGGTGGGGCTGGTGACGAGCGCGATCCGTCGCGGAAATTGCGGAATCGGTCGTTTTCTTTCGGGAGCGAACAGTCCCTCGGCTTTCAATTTGTCGCACAATTGCCGGAAAGCCAGCTCGAGCGCGCCAACCCCCTGCGGCATGAGCTGTTCGACGACGAGCTGGTAGGTGCCACGTGCCTCATACACTTCCACCGGTCCGACGGCAACGACTTCCAGCCCGTCCTGCACGTCGAAGCGCAATCTTGCGGCCGTGTTGCGCCAAACGACGGCACGGATCTGGGCTGCGTCATCTTTGAGGGTGAGATAAATATGTCCGGATCCGGCGCGAGTACAGTTCGTGATTTCGCCCAGCACCCAGGCGATGGGAAAATTCCCCTCGACAGCGTCTTTGATCTGGCGCGTAAGTTGCGAAACAGTGAGGACAGGAGGCTGAGGCATGCGGTTGATGGTTGTGGTTGGAAGCGAAGAAATAGATTCACCCGACGCCCCTGCCCCCCCTTGCTAAGGGGGGGGATTTCGGGGCGGCCGTGCCTTGTCGCGAAACGGCGCTACTATGAAAACAACACGTTTTTCAAATACTGCACGCCGCGGGCGACGTCACCGGGGCGGTCGTCCCCTTGAGTGCGATTGACGGTGACCCAGCCGGTAAACCTCACCTCGTCCAAGAGGGGCAGAAGTTCGACCCATTCCACCTCGCCCCTGCCGATGGCGACTTCCAGACCACCGGCGTCGACGTCGCGAACCGCGTCGCGGGCGGAGAAATGCAGCACCGTGGCATGGAGCAGCCGGAACGCGTCGACCGGATTGGCGCCCGACATCACGAACACGGCCGGGTCGAAATCGATCGCCAGTGGGCCGGTCTTGATCGAGTCGAGCAATTCGGCCAGGGCCTGGGGCGAATCATGCGTGGGGGTGATGGCCAGCGTGGCTCCCACCTGGTTGGCATGCCGAGCCAGGTCCCGCAGCACGTCGAGCAGCACGCGATAGTTCTTGTCTTCTTTTTGGGCGGGGATTTTGCCGACGCGGGCGGTGACGACGCGGCACTTCAGTTGCCAGGCGAGGTCCATGATCCGTTTGGCCATCGCGACTCGTGCGTCGAGCTCTTCTTCGTCGTAAAACGAGCGGCGCGTGGGGAACGCCAGCGAGGCGATGGATAACCCGCGTTCCGCCAGCGAGTGCACAAGCTGCCGGCGGCCTGTCTCGGTCAGGTCGCCCGGCTTGAGCTCTTCGCGCGCGTCGAACTGTACGCCCGTCGCCCCGCAGGCGGCCGCCGCGCGCAGGGAGTCTTTGAATGGCAGTTGGAAACAGCGAGTCGCGACGGCGAGGTGCAGGGGCATGTCGTATGGGGAGCGGTTGTGAAAGGAGCCGGGAAATGAAGATGGAGATCGAAGATGGAGGATAGAAGGTAGAGGATAGAGGACGAAGCAGTCGGGGACATCACTTTGAAAACGGCGCTTGGGCGGCGGTTTTGCGAGCCGGAAATTGCGCCTGCGCGGCACAATCGTTGCGATCGCTTCGCTCGTCGAGCCGGCCGGGAACGCAGGTCGATGAAACGCAAGATGTTCGCAGCCTCGGCACGTCGAAGGCAGGGCTTATGATAGTCGGCACACTGGCGGCAATCCACTTACTGGCGTCATGTCTGGCTGCGACTCCAGCCGGCGATCGCACGCT
>DASYAR010000393.1:0-7940 GCA_036501235.1 Planctomycetaceae bacterium | reverse complement strand
GTCGCCGCCGCCGGTCGATTTCTGGCCCGGAAGCAGCATCATCGTGACGACGATCTGCACGACGATGACCAGCATGACGATGCCGGCGATCAACAGGATCTTGGTCGGCTTTTTCTTGGAGGGGGCCGGCGCGTCGTGCGCAGCGGCTTCCGCGGACTTGGGTTGTTCGGCGACTTCGGCGGCCATGCGATCATCCTCCCTGATGAAATCCGCGGGGGTTTTCTGGGCCGGTTCGGCGGCAGAAAGTGCGCGGATATTCGGCGGCCGATATATACGAATCTACGGGAAATCCGTCAATCCGATAATCTGGGCAGGCAACGGCCCGGGGTTGCACCAAAGCCCCCAGATTGCCTGGGTTGGTTGGGCTTTTCCAGCCTGACCTACTGAGGCCCATCTTCCGGCTTCAGTTCAAGGATCTCGCCGGAGGGAAGTCAGCCCGACGCCGTTGGAACGGAACCCAACACGTCTGCGAGGTCCGCCACGCACGCGTCAATCGAAACGACGGCCTGCTGAAAATTGGTATGGCTCGACGCCAGCGGCGCATCGTGTCGAAATCTTTCGGCAGCCGTGCGGAGCTTGGCGATCTTCTTGCGAAGCGTATTCAGATACGTCACCGGGTCGGCGACGTGTGCTTCCAGGGCCCGCGAGACGTCGAATACGATCCGGGCGATTTCCATGATCTCCGGGAAATCTTCGGCTTCGGGCGAGTGTTTCACAAACGTGCGCACCATCCACGCGTGCGCCATGACCGATTGGCAACGAGCGACGGCCTGTTCGGGAGAAAGGGACACTCTACCGCTTCTCGATCGCCAGATATGCGCGCTCGACAGGACCTGTGTAATTGCTCGACGGACGGATGATTTTGTTGTCGTCCCACTGTTCGAGCACGTGGGCGCACCACCCCGCGATGCGGCTGGCCGCAAAAATGCACGTGAACAATTCCCCTGGAATCCCCATGTAATGCTGCAGGCTGGCCGAGTAAAAATCGACGTTGCAGTTTTTGCGGATCACTTCTTTCACGACCCGTTCCAATTCGACCGAGATCTCGTACCATTTGGGTTGCCCCTGCTCGAGCCCCAGTCGCCGCGACAGCTCTTTCAGGTGCCGTGCGCGAGGGTCTTCCACCTGATACACAGCGTGGCCGAAACCCATGAACTTCCCCTTGCCGGCGCGGACCCCTTCCACATAGCGGGCCACGTTTCGCACATCGCCGATTTCAATCAGCGTCTTCAGGACTTCGGTATTGGCCCCGCCGTGCAACGGGCCTTTTAACGCGCCAATCGCCCCGGTGATCACCGAATACCAGTCCGACAGCGTGGCGCTGATGACGCGCGCGGCAAACGTGCTGGCGTTGAAACCATGCTCGGCGTGCAGAATCAGGATCAGGTCCATCGCCCGTGTTTCGTCGGCCGTGGGCGCGCGGCCGTTGAGCATGTACATGAAGTTGCCCGAATGGCTCAAATCGAGCTTCGGCTCGAGCGGCTCCTTCCCCTGCCGGAGGCGATGAATGGCCGCCACCAGCGAAGACATCATGCCGATCAGCTTGAGCGCCGTCTGGGATTTCGTCTCGCATGAGGTCTCTTCAGCGCAAGGGTCATACAGTCCGGCGACCGACACGGCCGATCGGAGAGCCGACATCGGCAATATGTCGCGCGGCAGCGACTTGAGAAACGACCCGACTTCCGCCGGAATACGGCGATATTCAGCCAGTTCCGCACAGAATTCTTCGAGCTGAAAGGCGCTAGGCAGGTCCCCTTTCAGCAAGAGGTAACAGACTTCTTCGAAGGTGCTGTGCTCGGCCAGGTCATGAATATTGTAACCGCGATAAATCAGCCGCCCTTCCAGGCCGTCGACCAGGCAAATCGCGCTGTCGGCCGCGATTACTCCTTTGAGCCCTTTGACGGCGCTCTGCGGCGCCGGCGTCTCCTGTGCAACAACGGTCGTCATGAGGTCTGGTCCTGGAACGGGAACGTGTCGATATTTGGGCAACCTGCCCAGGGAGCGGCGTGGGGGCCGATACTTGTCATTGACTTCAGTATATCATGCACCGTTTTCGATTCAACGAACTGCAATCATTCGTTACAATCCCGCGATGCCCATCTTTCCGATCAAGCGCGAACAGCTCAAACCCGGCGAAATCCTGTGCTCGTATTGCACCGCGCTCTGCTGCCGGTATTTTTCCGTTCCCATCGACACGCCGACGACCCGCAAGGAATTCGATAATCTGCGGTGGTTCATGCTGCACGGACGGGTCACTGTCTATGTCGAAGACGAGACGTGGTACTTGTGCGTCTACGGAGACTGCCAGCATTTGCTCTCCGACAATCGTTGCGGCATCTACGAAACGCGGCCGCAGATCTGCCGCGACTACAGCACCGACAAGTGCGAATACGACGATTCCGGCCTGCACGACAAACTGTTCGAAACGCCGGAACAAATCTGGGAATACGCCGAGGCGATATTTCCGCCGAAGCGCGCTCGCAAAGACAAATCCGCCAAACGCGTGAGCCTGCCGATCGTTTCGTAGGAACGAATCGCATCAACTCGACACCGACGACATCACTTTCAGCTTTTGAAATCGAGGATCAGCAAACCATGAGTCTCATCATTGAATCGGTACACGCCCGTGAAATCCTGGACAGCCGCGGAAATCCCACCGTCGAAGTCGACGTCGAACTCGAAGACGGCACGATCGGCCGGGCAGCCGTCCCCAGCGGGGCCAGCACCGGCAAGCACGAGGCCACCGAATTGCGCGACGACAAGAACAAGTCGCGCTATCTCGGCAAGGGGGTCTTGAAGGCGGTCGAAAACGTCAATGAAGAGATCGCCCCCGAACTGATCGGGCTGGACGTGACCGATCAATTGACGATCGACACCGTGATGCTCGAACTGGACGGCACCGAACAGAAATCCAAGATGGGGGCCAATGCCATTCTGGGGTGCTCGCTGGCCTGCGCTCACGCCGCGGCCCGAGCCAGTTTTCTGCCCTTGTTTCGCTATCTGGGCGGCGTGGGGGCCAAGTATCTCCCCGCGCCGATGATGAACATCATCAATGGCGGCGCGCATGCCAACAATGGCATCGATGTCCAGGAATTCATGGTCATGCCGCTGGGATTCGATACCTTCAGCGACGCGCTGCGGGCCGGCGTCGAGACGTTTCATGCGCTCAAGAAAGTGCTCTCCGAAAAAGGCCTGAGCACGGCAGTCGGCGACGAGGGGGGCTTCGCCCCCGCACTGGGCGCCAACCAGGCGGCACTCGACGTCATTATGACGGCCATCGAAAAGGCGGGCTACAAGCCCGGCTCACAGATCAAGATCGCCCTCGACGTCGCTTCGACCGAGTTTTACGACGAGTCGGCCGGGACGTACAAATTCGAAGGGAAAGCGTTCGGTAGCGATGAAATCGTCAAATTGCTCGAAAGCTGGTCGGCGAAGTATCCCATCTGCTCGATCGAAGACGGCTGCTCCGAAGACGACTGGAAGGGATGGAAGAAACTCACCGACGCCCTCGGCAAGAAGGTGCAACTCGTGGGGGACGACCTGTTCGTCACCAACGTCAAACGGTTGCAGCAGGGAATCGACGAGGGGATCGGAAACAGCATCCTCGTCAAAGTCAATCAGATCGGCACCTTGAGCGAAACCGTCAATGCCGTTGAGTTGGCGCACCGCAATGGGTTTACCGCAGTCATGAGCCATCGGAGCGGCGAAACGGAAGACACGACAATCGCCGATCTGGCGGTGGCTCTCGGAACCGGACAGATCAAAACTGGGTCAGCCAGCCGCACCGACCGCATCTGCAAGTACAACCAGCTCTTGCGGATCGAAGAGCTGCTGGGCGACGAAGCCGTGTACGGCGGCAAGTTGTGGCGGAAATAGGGCGGCCGACAGGCTTTGGCGAGTCACACCCCGCGACGTGCCGATGAATCGTTTGTCGTACCGCCATCAGGCGGTCGTCGTTGGTGCTGCGCGCCCGTTTCGTTTAACCCGGAGCCAGCGGCAATTGCGCAAACGGTGGATTCGCAGTCGCACGACCGGCATGTGACGGCGTTACTCTGTCATGATTTGGCAGCGGTGCCGCACCGTCGCCGCTGACTCCGGGTTAAACGAGTCGATGCCGCGCCCTTCAATTTCCGGCTTTGCATCCCAGTGACCCATGCCATCTGCCCCGCCGACAGTCCGTGAGCCATACCAGGGTTGGTTGACGTCGCTCGCCTTCTGGATGTGTCTGTTTATGGCAGCCGGACTGTACGCCACGGTCGCTCTATCACCGAAGCTGCTGGCCTACCTGGCCCTCGATCGTGAGTATCGTGCGAATCAGTGGCGGCTGGTAGAGCTCGACCGTCAAGTGACGCATCTGGAGCGAGTGATCGAAGCCCAGACTCACGATCAGGCGTTCGTACGCGAACAAGCCCGCTCGGCGTTCGACGTGGCAAGTCCCGACGAGCAGCGAATTCCGGTCGGTTCGCACCTGCGCCTGAATATCGAGGCGGCCGCGCCTGAAAGGGCATCCGTGCCACGCATGCTCCCCTGGTACGCGCCGCTGTTGGCGGCCGTCGCCCGTTCGCACGACGTCGGCAATATTCTCTTGGGAACGGCGGCTGTTCTCGTACTGTACGCGTTTACGTTGCTGCACGATCGTCGACGTCTGCGGGCTTGACGTAGAACTGTGACAGGTCGAGGTTCCCTTTCAGCTCCGATTCGACCAGGTGCAGTCGCTTTTCCAACTGGGCCAGCTTGGCTTGCAGCGCCGGCAATTCGCGTTCGGCGCCAATCGCCGAGCGGACGCGCGGCACTACCGGATAACCCAGTTGCCTTTGCAGTGCGGCGAACATATACAGCGGTTCCTTCCCGCGATTGGCCTTGGCGATCCGTCCTTCCTTGGCTCCGAACAGAACGGTGTGGGGAGGTTGAAAATCCGGATTGCCTGTCGAGCGGCGCGTATCGTTCACGAACTCTTCGCTCCTCAAATACATCAGATCGGCAAAGTCCAGCGCTCCCAATTGCAACCGCGCTCGCAAGATCCAGTCGCGCCACGGCTGTTCATACATCGGGTCCAGGGCGATGGCTTCCATGCCGCGGTCGTAACCGAGTTTGTTTCGGCTGATTGATTCGAACTGGTACACGAACAATCCCGCCGAGGTTGGCGAATTCGCCCGATACTGGGCCTCGTATTGCAGCACCTCGAACGCCGTTCTCTGGTCGAATCGCGAACGGTCCTCTTCTGCCTGCGAAATGACGAACGTCTGAAACGGCGTGAAATAGTGCACGAGATGCGCCAGGCCCGTGCTGAGCCGGCCCGTGTGCAGGATTTCTCCCTTGAGAAACTCGATCGCCAGCGGCAACTTCGTCGTCGACAGGATCTCTTCGTGGATCGTCGCCAGGATTTCCTGGGCCGGCACGTTTTCGCCGAGCCGTTCACGGACGACGCGAAAGAAGTACGCCTGTTCGATGTACTCTTCGCGATCGAGAGAGGTGTTGCTCATGAAGAATTCTGCGATCAGTGCCAAGTCTTTCAGCTCGAATAGACGGAGTCATACCGCCTGGCGGAACAGCTATCCATTATACGAAGCCGATCAGCAATCCGCCCCTTCTCCGTAGCGTGGACTGAAGTCCACGCAGGGAACATTTTGTCCGTCGACGATTTGGCAGCGTGACCGATGTCCGCCTTTTCGTCGTGATCCTGAATCCGCTACAATATGCATTGCCTGAAATCCACACGATGGAATCGTTTCAGCGTCGTATCTGAAACCGGTTCGGTGAGCTGTAAGCTGGCGGGTTCGATCAATGCGTGAATCTCGAATCTTCTCGACGGGCACCTCGGCGAGCGCTGTAACGGTCATCATGCTGTTCGTTGCAGTCCTCTCCGCGATCGCGGACGAGCGGACGAACGAAAATCGCAAATCCGACCGCGATCCGGCGCCGCAGCCGGCGGCGTCCGGGAAGACGACTTCGCCCGCAGCGATTGCCACGGCCGTTTCTCGGCTCGGCGCTGGACAATTCGAAATTCGGGAAGAGGCCACGAAGCAGCTCGGGCGCGCGGGGATCGCAGCGATCGATCCCTTGTTCTTGGCCGCCGAGGGAGAAAATCTCGAAGTCACCTGGCGGGCCGTCAAGGCTCTGGGACGAATTCTGGATACCGACGACGAGTCCACATTCGATGCCGCCGAGGGAGCGCTCGAACGGTTGGAGACTTCGGCCAACCGCTCTGCCGCTCGCCGGGCGGTCGCGGCACTGGAGACTCAGCCTGCGCGCCGCTGGAAACGGGGCCTGGCGCGGTTCGAAGCCTTGGGGGGGTGGTCGATTTTGCGCAAGGGAATGGAACCGGCGCGCCAGCAACCTACTGAGATCGACATGCCCACGTATCTCGTGATCGGACCGGACTGGAAAGGGGGCGCTGCCGGTCTGATGAACATCAAGCGGATGGACAGCTACCTGCAGTTACGCCCGGCTGACCGCCGGATCGGTGTATACGTCATCGACGGTTGCAACATCGCCCCTCAGGCGATTGAAGAGATGCAGAATGCGCTCCGGTTCATGGAATTCGCCTCTCGGGGCAGGGCGCGATTGGCGGTTTCGTTCACGTACGACCTGCGGGGCCGGGCGTCGGAAGTCTCCAGCATCGAACCCGACGCTGCCGACCTCACCAAGGCCAATCTGATGACGAAGGATGTGATCGTAAAATATGACGGCGAAACGCTGATCGATTTCGACCACCTGACGCGCATCACCCGACGACACGAGGTGGGCGACAAACTGCCCGTTGAAGTCTCGAGGAATGGCGAACAGTTCGAAATCGAAATCGAACTGACGGGGTGGAAGAAACCGGAGAATCCGCCGAAAGATAAATGAACGGGCCGGCAAAGTATCCCACGACAACGATTCCGTGACAATCGGAGAAAGCAATCCGCGGTGCATCCTGATTGCAATTCTCCGCCCCTCTTACGTCTGCTATCATGGGAAGGGTCTGACATTTCTGTTGTAAATCCAACGGAACTGTTGCCCACGGAGGTTCCCGATGCGCCGGCCCCTGTTCCACCTGTTGACTTGTTGTGCCGTCGCGGCTGCATTCCTGCTGCTCCATCCGCCGCGCTCCGCGCAGGCACAGGTGACGGCCAAACAGGTGCTCGACTCGATCGAAAAGGCCAAGCAGGTGCTTCTCTCTCAGCAGCAGCCCGGTGGCTCCTGGAGGACGCCCGGTGGGGGCGATCTGCATGAAATCGGCGACACCAGCCTCACCCTCCTGGCCCTGCTCAACACGGGCATGACGGTGGCCCATCCTAAAATCGAGCTGGGGTTGAATTGGCTCAGGAAACAGTCGCCCAATCTGACTTACGAGATTTCGCTGATGATCCAGGCGCTGGCCGCCGCCAAAGATGGCAAGCGCGACTACACGAAGGTGGCGGAACTGGCTGCCATGCTCGAGGACTCGCAGATTCGCCAGGGCCCGAACGCCGGCTCCTGGACGTACACCAAAGGGGGAGGCGGTGACCGCAGTAACGGCCAGTTCGCCGTGCTCGGCCTGCGTGAAGCCCAGGAGATGGGGGTGAACGTCGGTCTCGATACCTGGCGACGGGCGCGCAATCACTGGATCTCGACGCAAAACGACGACGGCAGTTGGTCGTACAATACGCCCAAACAACCCAATGGCGGGACCGGCAGCATGACGGTCGCCGGGATTGCCACCCTGGTCATCACGCAGGCCATGCTGCGGGCGGGCGAGAAAGAGCTGAATGCCGACGGCACCCCCAATTGCTGTGGCGATCCGGTGCTCGATAAGCCGCTCGAAGACGCCTGCGCCTGGATGGGTCGGTATTTTTCCATCAAGAATAATCCCGGTTCGGGGCAATGGTTCTTGTACTACATGTATGGACTGGAACGGGCCGGTCGATTCAGCGGACGCCGGTTCTTCGCCGGCAACTTTCGAAATCAGGTCCTGAAAC
>DASYAR010000392.1:0-32860 GCA_036501235.1 Planctomycetaceae bacterium | reverse complement strand
GCGCTATCAGAAAGAGCACCTTGTCTGCCCCGGCGGGAATGATCTCTTCTTTGAGGATGAACTTGGCCCCGTCGGCCAAAGGTTGCAGCAAGCCCCACGGCCCGACACGGTTCGGGCCAAGCCGGTCTTGAATGTATGCCGCGACTTTGCGCTCGACGAGCACGAGATAGGCCACCGCCCCTTGCAGCACAAGGACGACCAGAGCGGTTTTCAACAGCGGTTCGAGCCAGATTTGCATAACTAGGATTCGAAAATTATTCGACCTCCAGCATTTCCGAAGCAACGCTGCGGAATGTGGGAAGTGGATGCGTGACGGTCCCCAGCGCCGTGGTCCGCGGCTGCTGTTCCTGACCCGTCGCCAGATTCAGCCCGGCTTCCGGAACGCCGCCAGCCGCCCGCGCGAAAAACGGCACCGCGCCGGCCAGCTCAGCCAGCACGGCCGACGCCTGGTACAGACCCTTCCTCCCGAGCAGATCACAGAACGTCTGTCCGTCGCCGTGCGCCCCTTCGACCGGTCGAATGCCCCATTCGCCCGATTGAATCAAACCCGCATGATTTACGTAACTGCCGTCTTTCTCGACCGACGTCGCTCCCGGCACCACGAAGTGTGCTTTGCGGGCGACGGCCGAAGGCAGAATATCCTGCACGACGAGTAACGCGAGCTTCTCGAACCTCGCCGCCTCGCCATCGTCGATCCACGAATCGGGATAATTCGCGGTCAGGTACACGCCGGCAATCTCGCCCGCTTCAATTTTCTGGACGAGGCCGTCCCACTCGACGACCGCCTGTTGGAAATGCCGGATGATTTCTTCGACGCCGCGACGATTGGGGCAGCGCTCGGCCCGAATCGTGAATCCCGATTTGAACTTTTCGTCCTGCCCGACCACCGGCACCTTGCCGAGCGCGAGCACTGTATCCGGCGCGATCGTGCGGGCATAAGCTGCCAACAGGTACGCCTCTTCGCACGAGAGGAACGGCGAGAGCACGAACGCCAGCCTGGCTCCTCCTGATTTCGCGGCTACACCTGCGAGGCCCTCGTGAATCGCTTGCAAGCCCTCCGGCCACAGGAGATCGGCGAATTTGTCGCCCGCGCGGCTCTTGATCGAAGTCAGTCGTTCCGGGGCGCGAACGTAGCCATTTTCGTAGCGGCCGATATCGCACATCCACCAGTCGTTGACGTTGGGATTGTACCGCGGCTGGATGCGGTAAAGTTGATTCTGCTGGACGTGCAACTGCACACTGCATCCCGTGCTGCACCGCGTGCAGACCGAGTCGTGCGGTTCCATGAACCAGACGCGCTGCTGATACAGAAAATCGGTCGAACACAAGGCCCCGACCGGGCAGATATCGTTCGTATTTCCCGACAGCTTATCTTCCAGGGGATAGCCCGGAAAAATGTCGATCTCGGCATGGCTTCCACGGTCGATGATCTGCAGTTCGCCGCCGCCGGAAACCTCGCGCGTGAAGCGCACGCACCGGCTGCACATCACGCAGCGGTCGGCAAACAGAGTGACATGCGGACCCATTTCGCGGCGCTGGCTGGTGAAGGGGCGCACATCGGCGCGCCGTTCCTGGTGGCCGTGATTGAAGTAGTAGTCTTGCAGCCAGCATTCACCCGCCTGGTCACAGATCGGGCAGTCGACCGGGTGATCAAGCAGGATCCCTTCCTGCACGAAGTTCTGGTTGGCCCGGACTTTAGGGCTGTTGGTGACGACCACGGTCCCGTCTTTGGCCGGCGTCTGGCAGGCAGGCACCAGCTTGGGCATCATCGAGATTTCGCCCGTGTCTTTGTTCTTGGTGCCGGTCTCGACCAGGCACATCCGGCAACTGGCGACGACCGACAACCCGGGATGCCAGCAATAGAAGGGGATGGCCACCCCCGCCCGATCGGCCGCCTGAATGACGTTCAGCCGCTCGGAATCGCCGATCTGGATGTCCTGCCCGTCTACCGTAATCGTCGCCATCGAACTGTTCTACCTCTAAACTTTCCACGCACTCTGTGAAGGATAGGAACCCGAAATCAAATCCACAAGGATCACTTTGAAGCCTGGTTCTTCCGCACCGACCCGGCAACTTTCATTAGCAGCCGTAATGCATCGTTGACAGACTCGGCCGTCGGAAATGCGGTCGCGACATCAGGTTCCAGCAATATAAGATTCGTGCCGCGGTTGTATTTGGCCGCGTATTTGCCTCGGACTCCCTTGCGGATCAGCGCGGAATCGTATTCTTCGCGAAGTTCATCTTCGCAATGGTCCTTAGTTTTCTTCATAATCCTTGCTCTCGCGTCATCTGAATGGTCTAGATCTTCAAATGTTTGCGACAGGACGTCGTCAAATACTGTCGCTGCTTCTGAAAAATCAATGCCATGCTTCACGCGATTTCGCGACGCTTTTGCTGGATCCCACTCGAAATCCACTTAGCATTCCTCTCAAATGGAATCGTTTCCGCTAATGCGCCCCTAGTTCCACCAGTTGCAGCGCCTCGGCAGGATCTTCCTGTGCGTATCCCGTCGGATTCGTGCGCCGGATGTAGTCTTCGAATTCCTCGCGGAATTTGTTGATTGCATTCTTGATCGGCCACGCGGCGCCGTCCGCCAGGCCGCAGATCGTCGTGCCGGGCATGATCCCGATCGAGCCTGAGATCGACAGCAGAATCTCCAGGTCTTTGAGACGCCCCTTGCCGTGCTTCATCCGCGTCAGGATCCGTTCCGACCAGCTCGTTCCTTCACGGCAGGGGGTGCACTGGCCGCACGATTCATGAGCGAAGAACCGGCATGCATTGTGGAGAAAGTCGATCATCGAAACGGTTTCGTCCATCACCGTGACGGCCGCCGTCCCCAACCCCAGACAGCCCACCTTGCCCGGCCCGGCAAAGTCGAGCAGAGTGTCGAATTCTTTCTCGGTGAGCAGCCCCATCGACAGGCCTCCCGGAATGGCCGCCTTCCCTTGGCGTCCCTTCCACACGCCGCCGCCGTAACGGTCGATCAGCTCGCGGCAGGTAATGCCCATCGGCATCTCATAGCAGCCCGGTTTGTTCACGTGCCCGCTGATGCAGTACAGCTTGGGACCGTAACTCCCGGGATCTTTCGGATTCGTAGAGGGGATCCCCATCGATTTGAACCAGTCGGCCCCGCGATTGACGATGTGCGGGACGTTGGCCATCGTTTCGATATTATTGACGACGGTGGGTTTGCGAAATGCCCCTTCGATGGCCGGGAACGGCGGCTTGATTCGCGGCCAGGCGCGCTTCCCTTCCAGGCTTTCGATGAGCCCCGTCTCTTCGCCGCAAATGTACGCCGCGGCCCCGCGGTGCATGTAAATATCGAGAGAGAAGGGACTCCCCTGAATGTTCTTGCCCAGCAGCCCGGCGGCGTAACATTCGTCGATCGCCCGTTGCAAGCGCTGATACGCCGTGGGGTATTCGTAGCGGACGTAGATGTACGCCGTGGAGGCCCGTGTCGCGTAGCAACCGATGATGATCCCTTCGAGCACCTGATGCGGGTCGAGCTCCATCAGGATGCGATTGTTGAACGTGGCCGGCTCGCTCTCGTCGGCATTGACGCACATGTAGATCGGGCCGGGGTGGTCTTTCGGCAGAAAGCTCCATTTCAGCCCGCAGGGAAAGCCCGCGCCGCCGCGCCCGCGCAGGCTGGACGCTTTGACAAGCTCGACGACGTCGACGGGCGACATTCCCGCCAGCACTTTTTTGACCGCCGCATAGCCGCCGCCAGCCTGATAGACCGGCAGCGTGTGGCTGTCGGGCTTATGGATATTTGCCAGGAGAATTGGTTCGAATTCAGCCACAATGACCTTTCCCGCGTGGTTTGCTAAGCCTGTTCGCTCGCCTGTGCTTTCAGCAGCGCCGCCACTTCATCGACCTGCTCGACAGACATATTCTTGTAGACTTTCGTACCGGCCAGCATCGAGGGAGCGAAGTCGCACAAGCCCAGGCACTCGCCGAATTCCAGCGTGATCTTTCCGTCGGCCGTCGTCTCGCCGGGGTGAACCCCCAGCTTGTCGGAAAGGGCCGCCAGCATCTCTTCTCCGCCACGCAGCGCACAACTGATCGAACGGCAGACCCAGGCTCGCACCTGACCGCACGGCGATTGTTTGAAGAAGCCGTAGAACGACATCGTGTCATGAATTTGCGCGGGAGCCAGTTCGAGCATGGCGGCGATCTCCGGGATTGCCGCCATCGGCACGCAGCGCAGATGCTCATTGACGACGTGCAATGCCGGCAGCGTCACTGCCTGCTTCGTCGGATATTTTGGAAAGAACGCCTCGATCTCGGCCCGCATTGCAGGCGTCAGAACAGGAGTGGATGTTGTCGCAGTGCTCATGATCAGACACGATTTCGAAAAACAATAACTCCCCCCCCTTAGCAAGGGGGGGCAGGGGGGGTCGCGCGGATTGCCAGTTCGCTCGTCATCGGGTCACCGGTCCAGCTCCGCGGCGATAATGTTCAAGCTCCCCAGCACGGCGACGATATCGCTGACCATGTGCCCCTTGATGAGGTCCGGGAACAGCGCAAAGTGGATGAAACTGGGGGGGCGGCAACGGGCGCGGTAGGCGATGTCGCTGCCGTCGCTTACCAGGTAAAAGCCCAGCTCGCCGTTTGGCGCTTCGATGGCCGCGTAACACTCGTCGTGCGGCGCATGGAACCCGCGATTGGTCATCACCACTTCGAAGTGTGTAATCAGCCCTTCGATCGTGTTGTAGACTCGCGACTTGTCGGGCAGGATGAGGCGGTCGGCCATCGGCACGTTGACGGGGCCGGAAGGCAGGTGCTCTAAAGCCTGTTCGACAATCTTCAGGCTTTCGAGCATTTCGTCCATCCGCACCAGATATCGGTGGAAGCAGTCTCCTTCGGTCGAACAGACGACATTGAAGTCGAAATCCTCGTAAGCCAGGTAGGGTTCGTCTTTGCGAAGGTCGCGAGTCACTCCACTGGCGCGGGCGATGGGGCCGGTTGCCGAGCGATTGATGGCCGCTTCCTTCGTCAACACGCCAATTCCCTTGGTCCGCTCGACGAAGATGCGGTTGCGATTGAGCAACCGGCAGATTTCGCCATGAACCTGCGGAAAATTTTTCACGAACGCCCGCGCCTGCTCGATGAATTTGGGCGTGGCGTCGTACATCAATCCGCCGACGCGCGTGTAGCTGGTGGTGAACCGCGCCCCGCACAACGTCTCGAAGATGTTGTAGAGAATTTCGCGCTGGTTGAAGGCATAGAGGAAGGCGGTGAAAGCTCCGGTGTCGAGAGCCGCCGCGCCGTTGCACAACAAATGGTCGCTGATCCGCGAGAGCTCCGCGAGAATGACGCGGATGTATTTGCACCGTTTGGGGACGTCGATTCCCAGAAGCGTTTCGACCGCCTGGTGCCAGGCGATGTTGTTTGCCAGCGGCGAGATGTAATTCATCCGGTCGGTGACGGTGACGTACTGATTGTAGTTGAGGTGCTCGCCGATTTTCTCGAAGCCGGAGTGCAGATAGCCGATGTCGGGGGTGGCGTGCAGCACCTGCTCCCCCTCGATCTGGAGAATGATGCGCAGCGTGGTGTGCGTCGCCGGATGCTGCGGCCCGAAATTCAGGGTCCAGCGATATTCCTGCTCGATGGCCGCTTCTGTGTCGGCTTCGATGATGCTTGGCATTTGTTACCTGACCGCCAATCAAAACACACGTCTGTAGCCGGCTGATCCAACACGTTTCCCACTTCACGCAAACAGCAATCGTCGCCCTTTTGGCTCCGGAATTGGCCGGCCCTTCAGTTTGGCCGTCTCAATCCAGAAGTCCATCGCCTTCTTCGACTCACGCAGCGCAGCTTCGTGTGTGGTACCGTGCGCCACGCAGCCAGGCAGTTCCGGAACGTCTGCGACAAACACTCGATCTTCTGCACTCCAGTAGATGATGATTTGATATTTGTATGAGCTCACTCAATTACGCCTTGTGTACAACTTCAACCGCCCCGCCATTCTTCACATGGATCTTGATTTCGTGTTCTGCAAACATTGCCATGCCGACGAGTGGATCGGCGTCTGCCGCATGAAGTTCAATCCGTCGCTTCGTCCCTTCCCACAAAACCTCACCAGCATATACGTCGAAGAACACCTTGCTCCCGTCGGCCAGTATTCCACTCTGTCGACCAACTGATGCCAACTCGAATGATCGAATCGCAGATGAGGGAAGAGTCAGATAGCCACCAAACCCCGTATCAATGACGGCCTGGATCTTATGAGCGGCACCCGAACTGTCGTGCACATCCAGCACCAAGATTGCCTCAAACCTGGAATTCACTGTGCCGTTAATCATTTCATGCCAGCGGCGAATCGCCCTCCGAATCGATAAACCGCGGGGTATCCGATTCGCTCCGACCAGATTTGAGCATCTGGGTGTCGTTCGTACAGTCGCTCTGCCGCTTCAAAGGTGGTGTCCCCCAACTCGAAGTCACCGGAATCCACGTCCATGGCGACGATCTTCCCGTGATTTCCGGCTTCCACCTTCGGAAGAACCGTTTTTTCATAAAGCTCTTTTCCCAAACGGGCGTGTTCTTCAGGCGTGTATTTTGGTTCTCGAAATGCCATTTTCATTCCCTCCGTCAACAGCATGGCAAACGTCTTAACTCTTCTCCCTGGTGATCCGCTCGAAATTATGCCGCTCACCCCGGCCTCGCAGGGGATAATCCTTCCGCAATGGGAAGCCGGCGAATTCATCGGGGAGCAGAATTCGTCGCAGGTCGGGATGTCCTGCAAAAACGATTCCATACATGTCGTAGACCTCGCGCTCCATCCAGTTGGCCCCTTCCCACAGGGGAACTGCTGAGGGAACGGTCAGGTCAGGTTCGTTCAGGAAGCAGCGCACGATAAGTCGCTCGGCCGAAACCGTATTCGCCAGGCAGTAAACCAGCCCAAACCGGTCTTTGGCATTTCGGTAATGCAGATAGTCGACACAAGTCACGTCAACCAGCAGGTCGAACCCGCATTCGGTCTTCAGGAATTCGAGATATGCCGCGATCTGCTCGGCAGGCACGACGATCCGCCGATTCCGCGACTTGGCGTTTTCGGAATAAGTCCAACCCCGCTCGCCGAAACGGGTTTTGAGTTTGTCGAGTGTGCTTGTCGGGGCTGCCATCAGTTAAGAATCGCTTCCTTGGCGAACCGCCGGCATCAGATCGTACATTTCTTCGATCCGTAACATGCGAATGTCTGTAATCGTGCTGAGCATGATCGAGCCTCGTAATCAATTACAGCATGCCGTTCAATGACTCTGGCCGATGATCTCGCGCGGCCGGGGCCGCGGGGCGACGTCTCCCGGCAAAATCTGCAACAGCGCCCGCTTCTCCGCCTGACGCTGCGGCGTCAAGAATTCCTTGGCGTTCAGCGTTCCCTCTCGCTGGATTTTGTCTTGCAGATCGATGATCGCCTGAATCAACTGCTCGGGTCGTGGCGGACACCCCGGCACGTACATGTCGACCGGCATGAACCGGTCGATCCCCTGCACGACGCTGTACGTGTCGAACACGCCGCCGGTCGATGCGCAGGCCCCCATCGAAATGCACCATTTCGGTTCCGGCATTTGCAGCCAGATCCGTTGCAGGACCGGCAACATTTTCATCACGACCCGGCCGGCGACGATCATCAAATCGCACTGCCGGGGCGAGAACCGGAAGACCTCGGCCCCGAACCGGGCCACATCGTGCCGGCTGGCGCCGGTCGCCATCAGTTCGATGCCGCAGCACGCCGTGGCGAACGGCATCGGCCACAGACTGTTCTTACGGCACCAACTGGCCAGCGCATCGAGCTTGCCGACGACCACGTTTTCCGGGACCTCTACGTCCACTTGAAAACCCCTTTCCGCCAAGTATAGGCGAACCCGATCAACAGCACGGCCAGAAAGCCCGTCACGGCGAAAAACACGCCATGTCCCTCGCCAAACGCCCCGCGTTCATGAGCGGCGACCGCCCAGGGATACAGAAACAGCAGTTCCACATCGAAGACCAGGAATTCAATCGCCAACAGGTAAAATGTGATGTTAAACCGCTGCCGTGCCGAGTGAATCGGGTCCATGCCCGATTCGTAGGGCATTTCCTTGACGGCAGAGCGGCGTTTCGGCCCCACGACCTGAGCGACGATCAGAATCGACAGCGACGTCACCGCGGCGATGGCCGCGAACAGAAAAATCGGGAGTGCAGGCATGGGGGAATCGTTGCAAAGTCGCCACCTTTTCGCCAGTCAGACCAAATGAAATTTTAGACAGTTTTGATCGGTCGGGCGGTTGAAAAATCAAACTGAGGGAACTTTCGGCTCGAAACGGTCTGGCTACGAACCGCGGCCTTCCGTTTTTGTGGGCCGGACAATACAATTCCGGCCGGAATTCGAACAAAGTTCGTCACGAACGTCATCGCGCAGCGAATCGAAGGGAAGTTTCAGAACATGGCCAAGCCGCATCGTCTGATCAAGAAAGCCAATCACGGGGCTCGCCCCGCCAACGCCAAGGCCCGCCGCGCCAAACGCCGCAAAATTAAGACGTAATTGCGCAACACTTGGGCGAGCCGGGGACGGGCACCGATTCGAATAGAATTTGTCCTCCCGGGTGCGTTCATTTTGCACTCGACTTGAACGGGCCGGTTGAAAACCGGCCCGTCGTCGGTCTATCTGCCGTGGGCCTTTCGGGCCTCACGACGTTTTCCCGCGTTTTTCCAATGATTCCCGATTTTTCGCGCGCCGACGGATCAGCCGGAGCGCGCGTCCAAAACGAGACAGACCACGAATCAACCGAATGACCCGAATGAAGAAGTTTTGGTATTCGATTCATTCGATGGATTCCTGGTAGAGTCGTCGTTGACGACAGTTCCGACAACAAAAAAGATCGAACCGCAGAGTCCGCAGAGAATCGCAGAGACGGAACGGAGAAAGGCGGACGACTGTCGGCCGAACCGGCTGGCAGACCGAAACCAGCGTTCGTCTATCCTCTGTGGCTCTCCGCAAGCTCCGCGGTGCGATTTTCCGTCGTTTCCCGGCCGATTCGCCTAAGAATTCAAAGTCGTTTTTTTCCCCGTCGAACGTATTCGTGGGATTGCCCCGCTATTCACAGACCAGCTCTTTTGAGACGGCCGTCACGGAATAGCAGCCACAAAGCACGCCAAGAGCACAAAGACAGAAGTAATTGCCTGCGGTTGACCGCCGATGGCCCGCCATCGGCCGCTCCATTTCAGCCGTTTCGTCCATACTTCTCATAGATCGCATCGTTTTCACCGATTCGCGCGTGGTGCGCCGAAACCAGTAGGGCAGGTTTTCCAACCTGCCCGAATTTTCCAACCTGCCCGAAACCGTCGGTCGTCTCCCGTCGTCTCCCCTCGTTTTCCCCGCGTTTCGTCAATGATTCCCAGATTCCCAATTTTTCGCGTCCGCAGCCCTCCTTCTCTCGTCGCCCCGGCCCTCTCTTGGAGTATCCAACCCGTCCGCTGCGTTAATCTGTGTCCCTCTGTGGATAGAACGTCTTCTTTCCGGCCGTTTTTACATACATTCCATAGATTTCAAGTTTTCACGAGCACCAGAAATGGACGAGTTTCACGCCAAACCTCTTGTCCGTCCGTCGATTGCAGCGCTCCATCGCGCACCCCCTGCTTTTCTCACGTTTCGTCAATGATTCCCGTTTTTTCGAGGTCCGTTTTCGTGTCTGTCGATTATTTCGTGGTTCTCCCCAGTTTCAGATCGACTCTGAGGAACCACGAATTTGGTCCCAGTTACACGCCGGCCTGAGTCCGCGGCATTCTCCGCGATTAAATCTTCTTCGCTTCCCGGCCATTTCACCAATGATTCCCATTTTTTCGCGCTCGCCCGCAGCTCCTGACATGACAAATCCTTGATGCGTGGCATGCCAGCAAAGCAGTACCGCCGGTTGGGGATGGGCGCAGCCCAGCGACTGAGGACCTGAATTGGATTGATGAACTCAGCGGCCTGGGAAGGCCATGCGAAATGTTTGGCCGGCGATCGGGGAAACGTCAAATCCCGCGGAGAAAGGCGTGCGGAAGCCGCCCGCACCATTCCTCCATTGTGCACCCGGAATTTCGATTTGAGAAGACGAGTCCCAATAAAATGGCTGGAATCTGCCCAACTGGCCTGAGCCATTCTTGTTGAACTGTCAGCCGACGCGTCGTCCTGAAACATCGAAAGTGACTCCCCGCTACACATGCCCCCCGAGTAACAATCCTCCGCCCCTTGAAACTTCACGATCCTCCAATTATTCTCTGAACTGTACATTAGAACCGTATTTCGGCGCCACAGGTTTGAGCCGGCTTTCGAGGCTGATCTCGCCCGCGTCGTACCGCGGCATGAGGGGGTATGTTCGTGCGACAGCAGCGCTTATTCGATGACGGAGACGCTGCGGTCACCGTCGCCCGCAGCGGATCGTTCGTCGACAACATGCGGTTGCCGATCCATCGCTGGTTCCGATACTCGGCCGGATTCTCGGCCGATTGGGCGCGTGAGGCGATTCTCGCCGAGGCCAAAGACCGCCCGCTGCACGTTCTCGATCCGTTCGCCGGATCAGGAACTGTGATCGTCGAAGCGGAACGTGCCGGCGCCGAAGGCTTGGGGATCGAATCGCATCCCTTCGTCGCCCGCGTGGCGGGGGCCAAGCTTGCTTGGCGGCACGACGTCGCCGAGTTCCGCAAGCTCGGCAAATCCATCCTCGCGACCGCTCGCAAGAAGACAGGAACGGCCGACGGTTATCCGCCGCTCATTGGAAAATGTTTTCCGCCAGAGACCCTCGAACGGCTCGACGCTCTTCGACAAGCCTTTCTCGATCATGCCGAAGATTCGCCGGCGTATGAATTGTGCTGGCTGGCACTCGCTTCCATCCTGCGAATTTGTTCTCCGGTCGGGACCGCGCAGTGGCAGTACGTGCTTCCCAAGAAATCGAAGGCCAAATCCCGCGAACCCCTCGCCGCGTTCGAAGAGCGAGTTGACCTGCTGGCCACCGACATGCGGAGCCGTCAGTTCCAGGATGACGGACCTCCGGGAAAAATCGTGCCGACCGATGCCCGCACGTGCGCAGGGGTCGATGACGCCTGGGCCGATCTGGTGATTACTTCGCCCCCCTACGCCAACAACTATGATTATGCCGATGCCACGCGGCTGGAGATGATGTTCTTCGGCGAGATCCAGGCGTGGGGCGACTTACAGTCGGTTATCCGCCAACACCTTGTCCGCAGTTGTACGCAGCACGTCGGGCCGTATGCCGCCGACACGGCAGCGCTCCTCGAAGCGCCCGAATTGGGACCGATCGCCGACGAATTAAAGCCGGTTTGTGCCGAGCTCGATCGGATCAAAGATGAGCATGGCGGCAAGAAGCAATATCATGCGATGATCGCCCACTACTTCTACGACCTGGCGCAGGTCTGGAAGTCGTTGCGCCGCGTCACCCGTTCCGGCGCGAAAGTCTGTTTCGTGATTGGCGACTCGGCCCCCTACGGCGTGTACGTCCCCGTCGATCGTTGGCTCGGTGAGCTGGCCTTGGCCGCGGGTTTCGAGAGCTTCCGGTTCGAGAAACTGCGCGACCGCAACACGAAATGGAAGAACCGCAAACACCGTGTCCTGCTCCACGAAGGCCGCCTATGGGTGGAGGGCTGACATGGCCGACGTGGAACGCGCTTCGGCAGGGCACAAACTCGGCCAACTCGTCGGCGACTGGTTCGAAGAATACCTGGCCCTGCCGCTCCTGCAACGCGTCGCCGATCATCTGGACGTGTATCTCGACCATCGGTTCCGCACGCGAAAATCCCGAATCGGCGAAAAAATCATCTGGAAAGACGTCGAAGGAAACGGCGTTGATTATGACTTTGTCATGGAACTGGACGGAACCGACAAGAAAGCCGGGATCCCCGTCGCCTTCTTCGAATGTTTCTGGCGACGCGGCGCCCGGCACTCCAAGGACAAAGCCCGTGACGATACCGGAAAACTGCTCCCGATGCGCGACGTGCATCCGACGGCGCGATTTCTCGGGATCGTTGCCGGCGGAGATTTTACGGCCCCTGCCCGGTCGCTCGTCCAGAATCGCCAGATTGATCTATTTTATATTCCTAAAGCCAAGATCGTCGGGGCGTTCGAGGGCCACGGCTTGCAGATCGACTATCCTGATCGTCTTGCCGAGCCTGAAAAAGCGAAACTGGCCGACGCGTTCGACTCGCGGCTGACTCCGAAATTGAAGAAGCAGGCGGCAGCCACGCTACGGCGGCTCGTCGGTGAAACCAGCCTCGACAGTTATGTCGACCGAGTTCGCGCGGCACTCGGCGCGTTGCCGCAGGAAATCCGGTTCATCAGCCAGCGGCAGTCACGCCCGGCCGTGTTCGAAACGATTTCCGACGCCACCAAGTTCCTGCACTCTCCGAAATTCGACTGGTCTCACGAGACGACCGATTTCATTTATGAAATCACGTACACCGACGGCACCGAATTCGAACGCACGCTGGAAACGATCGAAGACGTGAAAACGCTACATCGGCAAATCGAGCGCCTCTCGGCGCACATGCGGTCGTTGAAGCGGTGAGATGAATCCGCGGCGCAGAGCAAACCGCTACTCGGCGCCTACGTGTAAATGCGATCGCCCGATCGTAGCCGGCAGCGACGACGACTTTTTCCGTGAGTAAGGTGGCTGCAGCCGTCACGGTACGACGACCGCAGCCACTCTCGAAAGCTTACGGGCGATTGATCGCCTCGAGAAACGCATTCCGGCCCGATTGCGCTGGCGACGAGCCGCACAACCCCGGATTCTTCTTCTGAACGTCTTCCTGTTCGAAGAAAGCTCTTTGCGCGGCCGCGATGGCCGCCAGAAACCGATTGCTGCTCGTGAGCGCGGCAACGGAATTACGCGGGTCAGCGAAAATGTCGTCAAGCCAATGTGGCGCTTGCATGCTAATGTTTCCTTGTGAAGTTATAGACGAAATTTCAGACAGAAGAATGACCTGCGACGGCGCATGCCGCCGCAGGCTGGTCGCACTCCGAATTACAACGAAGCCGAATTACAATCGGCGAACCAGCAGCCAATAGCAGGCCTTCCGCGTCGATCGAATTGGGGGAAAGACATTGTGCTGAGCGATTGGCTCGTGCATTTCTGCCGGTGTGGGGGCCGGATGCACCGAACCATCGGTGTACCCATCCCACTTATAGTCGCCAGAAATCGAACACCGCTCGCCGGTCTTTCCACGCACTGCCACATTCGTAGACATTTCGTCTACCTCCAAGGCACGTCAGGTGCCAAGCCGCCGCCAGCGCTGAAATTGACAGAGGTTCAGGGGGGGGCTACCATGCGATGCAGGTAGGCGCTGGCGGTTTACCCCTCCAGAGTCCTCTCCAAAGGCCGTCTCGCAGTGTCCGACCAAGACTTGCTGCGAGCGGCTTTTTCACTTTAACAAACCGAGTTTTTTCAGCCGGACCTCCGCTGCCGGAAGTGAAACGCCAAAAACTGAGACCACCTCATCCGGCCGGGCGACCGGCCAATTATTTCGCGAGGCAATCAATCGCACCATTTCTGCTGGCATCAGAGCTGCGGATGCAAAAACATTTGCCTGCCACTCCGGATCCTCGAATGGTTTGAGCGAGCGGCGCTGTAGCACCTGTGTTTCGACGAACGGCATTTTCAACATTTGTTTCATGTGCATAATCGCGTGTGCGATTTCGTGCATCACTGTGAAGCGGGGGCGTCCCTCTCCGCGAACAAGTCCCCGATACGTTGCCTCGGTGATTTCAATCCGACCGTCGGAGTACGTCATCCCTTCTACGCCTGGTGCCAGGTCTTTCACTCCGGGGTTGAGATTGAAGGGGGCGTCTTCGAGGCGTTCGAAAATATCCAGCACATCAAGTTTGAGCGGCAACCGGAGACTTCGCGGAGATACGCGCCTCAAAAAGTCCGTCGCTATCCTCTCGATTTGGGCATTGCTGCGCGGATCAAAACTCATTTCTTCGCTCCTAACCTTTTCAAAAGCTTCTTGAGTTCCTCTTCCCACTCCGGCGGCAAAGTTTTTTCGTCAATCCGGCGAGCCAAAGCCAGAATCGCCTGGGTCTCGGACTCACTTGCATCCTTCAAACTGACCTCAATGCTTTTTCTGGACTGGGCCGCCAGAACGAACATTCGTTCTGTTTTGTCGTCTTCATCCATCCGGGCCATCAGCAATCGAATCTTCTCCTCAGAAGGCGGCTTTCGATCTCCACGTTCGATGTCGCTGAGGTACACGACCGACATTCCACTTGCGTCAGCCAAGTCGACAAGATTCAGGCCGTGGGCCCGCCGGAGTCTTCGAAGCTCCTTCCCAAATCTGTTCTTCATAATGAACTCCTACTGACAGAGCTCGCACAACTTCCCTGCCGACGGCTTCGCATTACCCGGTACCCTCCTTAAATATGGCACCCCCTGTTTAGCAACTTGGCGAAATTTTAGCAGACTTGCTAAACGCAGTCAAGCTTTCTTGCCAATCACGTCTCGCCGACACGAGAGATGAGACGCCGACTTCTAAAGCAGAAGAGCTTCACGCTGTATCGTCGTCGCGCGATATTCCGAACCCCCTTACGCCTGCAGTGATCAATACCTTCGCTACCGTAAGCACGTGATGGTCCTCCCGAATGGGGAGCGACTTGATGTGGGGCAATGGGGCGGGGACGGGGCGAGCACCACCCATTGCGGCGGGGCCGGCTGATCGACAGATACGCCATACGGAGCTTAGGAGCGTTCCGGTTCCATTCGGAGCCCGTGTGCTTCGTTCGAGTGATGATGGGCAGCACTACCGCCGTCTTCACGGCAACCTTCCTTTCGGGTTAACGGGACGTCAATGCAACCGGCGTATATTCCGCGCGCGACGTCGAGCTCTGATACCTCCAAATTCCATCAACGATTATGACTGCGGGCGAACCGCGCACGGCCGAGGCAGCTTGTCCCCGCTACCGTGCGAGCCAACCCACGCAGCATATTCTTCGACGTTCCGCTGCATGATTTCGTCAATCGGCGCGCCCTGCATAGTCCACGTATCTTCCCACCGGCGACGCTTCCCCACGGGGCGGAATTGCTTGCGGTAGAGGGACTGCTTAAACGGCTGAGAATCGATCAGCGTGAACGAGGCGAGCCGGTCTGCCACGTCCTTCACGTACTGTGCGCCGCCGATCAGCAGGAGCGACAGCGCCCGACCGATTTTGTCCTGTATTTGAAGCACTCGATTGACGGCCTTCAGCCCTTCCTTGCGGCTGCGGTAGCCAGTCTGGAAATTCACGGCGACGTGAACCAACTGTGGATTCGCACGCAGGAACCCCGACCAATAATCCCAGTCGGCGGGCATGACGGCGCTCAGGTTTGGAGCCACGGAGACTCCTGCATGCGACAACTCAGCTAGGCACATGAGCTGCCGTTTGCGGTTGTAGAGCAGGTCCGATCTGGGCACGTCCAAAAAGTGGGAGTAGTTTGGACCGATGAACAGCGAGACGTTCAACCGGGCGACCTGTGCGGCCACATCGTCGGTCTTCCGATACTCCCAGTACCGCTCCAAGAAGCGGTCCTCAGCGGTTCCGCGCAAGATGATCCTAGCGTCGTCGACTATCTTGAAGTGACGCCGCAACAGAAGCCCGTCACGTGGGAGGGCGGTGTACTTCCCAGCCCGGAGTCCGAAGATCTTGTATGGATCGAGCGAAACGATCTCGGCTTTCAGCGCTTTGGAGCGACGATAAGCGTGGTGCACCATCGGGACATAGCGTGGCAGATCAAGCGGTATCTGTCGCAGTGGGGGGATGTCATCGAACCGCAGGCCGCCGATCTCCCACAGCCGCCGCCGAAAATCGTCGGGCTTGTATGGACATACGTGGTCGCACTTCTTGTCGTCGCAGCAGAATTGGTCGAAGCAGTTGAGCAGTGGGCGCCCGTTGCGCAGGCCTCCGCACGGCTCGAAGAGGAAGCACTGCGGGCAGGTTGCCGAGACGGGGCCGGGAGGGCGCAGTTCGAAGCGAAGGCGAGCGTTTGTGTTCATTTATTCCGTTTCCCGTCTGCGGCGATCGCCTTGATGAATCCAGAAACCCTCGATACCCGTTGCACCGTCATCGAGATGACGCCCGCACATCCCGGTGCTCGTAAGGTTTCGAGCAGAGCGTTCGCCCCGTCGCCCTCTAACCGGCCGACGGTGACATGCCCCTTCACGAGATGAATGCAACCGCCGTCGGCCGCGGCGTGCGCCTCAACCCGGTCACCTTCCGCTACGAATCGGCCCGCGACTGGAGCCGCTGTATAGACCGTGGACATGATATCCGGACGGTTGAAGAGCGTGGGCGCAGCCATATCCTTGAGAGAGCGGTCTGTTCCCTTCTTGAAACGCTTCACCTGACCTTGGAGGATGTTCTCACCCATTGAAGTTGATCTCCCCAACTACCGGAGAATAAACCTGTTCGCGTCCGCGCTTTTCTCGACGAATCAGTCGCTTCTGGTACAGATCTTTGAGCCTATTATTCCATGCCGTTCCCTTGACCCCTTCCTGTCCGTCCAATGCGGCACCCGTTACTTTCGATCCCTTGACGACGGCGATGAGCGTTGCCTTCTGTCCGACATCGAGGTTGCCCACTAAACTCGCTGATTTCGGCAGCGTCTTGCCTCGTGAAACGAGAAAGCAGCTGTGAGTCCACTCGGCGACCATCTGTAACTCGTCGAGCCACGCCGTGTCGAAGTTAAGGAAGACGGGAAAGATGTCGTTCCGGTCGTCCGCAGCCCAGCGGAGTAGCGGCACGAGGGCTTCGTTCACCCACGAGCCGGTAACGATCTCGACACCGGCGAAATCGAGCAGGGCAACGTCACCAGATGGCACGTCGGCCAGGACTTCGCATAACCGGGGGTAGTGCTTCCGTCCCAGCGGACGGCCTTGCAGCATCGCCGTACCCAACTGTTCGGTGATCCGTGCCTGAATGGGCATTCTCATTTATCTCACTATGTTCAGTAGTACTTAATGAGCATTGTATGCAAAGCGCCGCATCGAAGCAAGGCCCTCAGCAAAGTTTTTCTTCAAACCAAGGGGAGTGGGTCGGCGCCATTGGAAACACGGCAGCAGATTGTCACCTGAAAGCCAGATCGGAAGAGGACGTAGCTTTCCTCGCCTTTGTCGGCTTCAAAATCGGTCCCATCCATCGTGACGCAGCCCTCGCCGCTTCGGAACCGCAGAGTGCCCGACATCGCCGCAAGCGACTTGAATACGTTGTAGAAGCCGAATCCGCCTTGACCGGGACCGAATCGGCTCACGCCCCTCCGCAGGGCGAGCCGGACGGCGTCCTTGTGGGACCGCACGTGGTGGTAGGCTTCATGGGTTGTAAGACTTTTCAGCACCCCGTCACCCACATCGGCCACGCAGCACACGGCGGCACGGTCGATGACTTGGTATCCAACGAGCACTCCGACCGGGGCGTTCGAATGGACCGAAGCATTGTCGGCCATCTCGCCGAGGGCGGCGGCTATGCCCTTCGCCTTTTCCAGATCAAAGCCGACGCTCTTGATCGACTGACGAAAGCGAACGAGGAATTCACCCCAGTCTCGGCTTGTCGTCGGGTCGTTTCCCTCAAGGACGAAGAACTCATGTGCCTGCGGAGTAATGGTGCGTGGGGGTAGCTTTTGCGATCCTGTCGTCCGCAGGCCGATTTCCGACCGGACTTCCTGAATCGCGCGACCGAGAGGGGAAGCGGAGATCATCGCCGGCAGCGGCATAAGGATTGGATACTGCCGCCTCGCACAGCCGTATTCAAGGAGTGCGGGGAGCGTCGTGTTTTCGAGCGGATCGACGAAGGAATCAACGGTCTGGCCCGCAGCAGCTGCTTGCTGGAGTTCTTCAACGAGTTCACAGGTCAACCACGTCGGATTCAAACACCACCTGCACTTAATCCACGATCGCCTCCACCGATGCGTCCGGCACGTCAGCGTAGAGTAGCACATTGTCCTTGGTCCCTATGTCGTCGGACAAGTCAGAAAATACATGCGGTCAGAAGCCGACATCAGCACACGGCTGGCCTCCTTTTCGACCCCGAGTTCCCTTGCGTTGACGGCATTGTGCAATTTGGCTAATGCAACGCACTACGGTGAGTCCGACTGATTTACAGAAACGCTATCAGAAGCAACGGATGTGCCGGTTACATTCGGAGCCCATGTGATTCGTGCGAATTAAGATCTCTTACGCCACGAATTATCCCCTCGTCCTCAATCCCTCTCCTGCGTCAGGCAGAGCGGAGCAGGAGAGATTGTTGGGACAGTGCCCCGTGCCGCGCCCGAATTCTGGCGAGTTCGGCTACGCGGTGTCTTCATTTGGCCTCTCTTGCCGTGGCTGGGTGCGTCCATTGATTGGGGTGGCCAACAAGAGACGTCGACGCTGGCAGCGTCGGCCATGGGGGTGGTGTTGTCCGCACCGGCGATGTGAAGTGCAGCGCCGGTTTGACTGTTGCACACGGTCGCGATGGGCGAGCCGGGAACGGGGCACCGATTCGAAGAGAATTGGTCCCCCGGGTGGGATCGCGAGGCGCTGCCGCATGGTTGGCAGGTTGGAAGCCTATCCCACTGGACGGCTCAGAACGGGACGTGCACGGCACGTTGCAGGAGGTCGGCGGTGAGTTCGCCGATGAAGGTGAGGATCACGGCGACGAACAATACGCCGGTTGCCGCTTGGGTGTTGCGATACCGCAGGATCCGGTGGACCATGACGCAGGCTGCCAGGGGGCCGAGGATTCCGGCCAGCCAGCGCAGCGCGAGCCAGATCCAATAGGTCGAATCGGTGAGGGCCGCCATGCCGACGAAGAACGCGGCCGCCGAGACGGCGAGGCGGAACAGGGTCGCCACGCCCAACGCCTGATTCAGCCGGCACAGGGGGGCGAGGGGCATTCCGGGAGCCGTCAGGTACCGGTGCCCCAGGAGCATTCCGGTGAGCGCGGCACCCAGCGTTCCCGCCGAGGCCAGTGCCGAGGCGTGCGCGAGCCAGATTCCGCCGGGGGAGGCTGCCGTGTTTTCTCGTGCGCCGAGCCGCAATAATTCGAGCAGCGAGACGGCGAACACGATGACGATGACGCCTGCGCCGGTGCGGCGCCGTTCGAGGAGCCAGAAGACGGAGCCGAGAAACGCGAGACCGGCCAGCGTGACGCCGGGCCACATTTCCGAGGGGAGCGTCAACGCGAACAGCACGGCGAAGCCCAGCGCCACCAGCAGCATGATGCGAAAGAATGCCGCCGCGACGTCTTTGCGCGGCATCACGCACAACATGAATCCCATGCCGCAAATCAGCCGGATCGCGAACAAGGCGATAGCGTCTTGCATCGGACGCTACTTTCGCGTGTTGATCAGCGACATGACTTCGGCCCGCGTCGACTGATTCGATTTGAACAGTCCACGCACGGCGCTGGTGATGGCCAGGCTGCCCGGCTTTTTGATGCCGCGAATCGTCATGCAGGTGTGGGTCGCTTCCAGCACGACGACCACGCCTTTGGCGCCCAGCTCGGCGGCCATCAGGTCGGCAATCTGGTGCGTCATGCGCTCCTGCACCTGGGGCCGGTGAGAAATGTCTTCCACGACGCGTGCCAGTTTGCTCAAACCGGCCACTTTGCCGTTGGGCAAATAGCCGATATGCGCCACCCCCATGAACGGGAGCAGATGATGCTCGCAAACGCTGTTGAAACTGATGTCACGGACCAGCACCAGCTCGTCGTATGTTTCCTCGAACACTTTTTTGAGATGTACGCCCGGCGTCGCCCGCAGGCCCGAGAACAGCTCGGCGTACATGCGCGCCACACGCGCGGGAGTCTCGTGCAGGCCGTCGCGATCCGGATCTTCGCCAACAGCCAGCAGGATTTCCCGCACGGCGCGCTCGATGCGCGGCTGGTCGACTTCAGTTTTCAGCGGGGTTTTCAGCGGTTCCATCGCGGGCGACCTTTTCAATTCAGGCTGAAGGTCGGCGGATAGATCCGGCTTGGCAACTGCGAGACCACTTCGGCCGGCAATCGCTCGCGGATTTTCTCGAGCAGCAGATCGCTGCGCACGTCCACGTCGAGCTCTTCCAGCAGCATCTGCTTGTCTGCCAGGCTGAACCGCACGGCGGCCGAGAGGAGGTCACAGGCGACCCCCAGCGGGATGCCGGCCTCGAGCACCTGGCTGAACAGCGAATCGGCCCGACTCTTCGGGAACAGCTTACGGAAGTTTCGCATCAGCTCGTGGTGCCGCGCCTCGCGATTGACGAGCGGATCGACAGCATAGAAATCACGATAGAGCTCGAGATGCCCGACGCGGTAAGGCAAGTCGTTTTCCAATTCCTCCACGACAACGGCGCGATGGATGCCCGTCACCACGATATTGTATTCGCCCGACTCGAACCGTTCGTCCGCCGTAATCCGCCCCAGGCACACCATTTCATGAATCTCGGGACGATCTTCGTAGTCGGGTTCCCAGCCCGGCTTGAGGAGCGCCATGGCGATCAGCCGTTCTTCGGAGAGGGCCTGAGCCACCATTTCGCGGTATCGGTCTTCGAAGATTCGCAACGGCAACGCGGTGTAGGGAAACAACACGACGTTGGGGAGCGGAAAGATCGGCGCCGTGCCGTGAAAACCGGTCAGATCAGCCGCGAATTCGGGATGCGATTTCATGGGGTCTGTCAATTCATTTCATGACGTCCGGGTCACTTCGCCCGGGAGGGGGATTTTGGGGATTCGTTCGTCGTGCAGCTCGATGCCGGCCGGATACTGCTGCTGGTTGTCGATGAGCTCCTGAAAACAAAAAGCCATGTCGTCGAGAAACCGGCTGACGTCCAGCCCCGAAAAATTGGGACGGTACGGTTCGAGGTACTTGCGGGACGTGATGTAGACCTTCTTGGCGCCACCCAGGTTGCCGTTGCCGAAATGCAGCAGAGCCACAGCCGCCTGGATCAGTCCCTGGTAAAACTTCCGGTATTCGTCGTGAGTCTCCGTCCAGAGATCTTCGAGAACTTCATGGCTCTCGAAGAAATCCTCGGCGTTGAAAAGCCGCAGGCCTTCCAGGTATTGTGCCGGGTAGTCGTCGGACATGGCTCCAATGTAACCGCCCGAGCCGTGATCTGTCCATCAGTTCCGCGCCGGAGGACGGTTGAAAGCGCAACCCCGTGCAGGATGCGCCAATCTGGAGAATGGGAGGGGTCAGTTGAAGTCTGCCAGCAGTCCTGTCGAGCTTAAGCAACGTGCCGTCAAGATCGCGAAGGCCCTGGCGCGGGCCTACCCGGATGCGGTCTGCGCCCTGGAGCACGAAGGCCCGTTTCAATTGCTGGTGGCGACGATTTTGTCGGCTCAGTGCACCGACGAACGGGTGAACATGGTCACGCCGGTGCTGTTTCGCAAGTATCCCACCGCGGAAAAGTTGGCGCGATCGTCGCAGCCGGACGTGGAGCGGATCATCAAATCGACCGGGTTTTTCCGGGCCAAGGCCAAAAGCGTGCGGGGCATGGCGACCAAACTCGTCGAGGAATTCGGCGGCGAGCTGCCCCGGACGGTCGAAGAATTGATCACGCTGCCGGGCGTCGGGCGAAAAACGGCGAACGTCTTGCTGGGAACGGCCTACGGCATCGCGTCGGGGGTGGTCGTCGACACGCACGTGAAACGAATCGCATTCTTGCTGGGTTTGACGAAGCACACCGATCCCGCCAAGGTCGAGCGCGACCTGATGGAACTGTTGCCGGCGAAGGAATGGGTGAACTTCTCCCACCGACTGATCCACCACGGCCGCCGGATCTGCATCGCCCGCCGGCCGAAATGCCCCGAGTGCCCGCTGCTGAAACTCTGCCCGCGCGTCGGCTTGCCGCCGCTGGTCCGGAATTGAACGAACGGTTTGTCTGTCGCTCTACCCGTTCTATCGTCGATCGTTTGCAGTTATCTCGCTCGTTCATTGCGGGCGCACCCGGGGGCTGACAATGCTCGAATTCGTGAAGCAGAGCTTCGGACGGTGCGTTCCCAAGCGGAGCTTGGGAATGAGTTATGACGGCACGCTGGCTCGCTGGGCAATTCTCGGGGCCGATTGGTTGCACTCTGTCCGCCGGCGCAATAGCCTTACCGCATGATCCTGACCGGAAATGAGATCAAAGCCCAGTTGGGTGGGAACATCCTCATCGATCCATTCGATGAACGGCAGCTCAATCCCAACAGCTACAATCTGCGCCTGCACAACGAGCTGCTGGTCTATGAAGAGATCGTGCTCGACATGCGTCGGCCGAACCGCTTCCGGCGGTATGTCATTCCCGAAGACGGGCTCGTTCTCAACCCCAACCAGTTGTATCTCGGGCGGACGGTGGAGCGAACCGAAACGTCCAATCTGGTGCCCATGATCGAAGGTCGGTCGTCCGTCGGGCGGCTGGGATTGTTCGTGCACATCACGGCAGGCTTCGGTGACGTCGGGTTCCGCGGTTTCTGGACGCTGGAGATGTTCGCCGTCCAGCCGGTGCGGGTGTACCCTGGGGTGCCGATTGCCCAGATCTTTTATCACACCGTGCAGGGGACTGTGTCGGATTACCATAGCGACAAGTACCAGAACAACCAGGACATCCAGCCGAGCCTGTTGTTCAAGGAATTCCAGCAGTACCGGGATCCACAGATGCGTCTGGCGTTTGGGCAAGAAATGGCGCGGTAAGATGCACGGAGTGCGGCACGGGGGCTGGCCCGGCGATTGCTCTCGCCGTAACTCCTTAGGCTGAATAAAATAGCAGCCTGTCGACATGGGCCATCCAACATTCCTTTTCCCTGCGACGTAAGAATAGATGTGGCAGGGAAAAAATACATGATTCGCATGTCTGAATCGGAAACGCAGCCGCTGGAGGGCGTTCCGCCTGGCGGAAACGTGAGCGATGCGCGCCTTGTAGAAGAGGTTCGGCGAGGGGATCACGAGGCGTTTGAGGTGCTTGTCCGGCGCTACGAAGGCCGATTGATGAGCGTCCTGTTGCGATTTGTGCAGGATCGGGAACTGGCCCGCGATCTGTCCCAGGAAACTTTCCTGCGAGTCTTCGAACGATTGGATCAATTCGACCCGTCGCGGCGATTCGGCCCCTGGTTGTTTCGCATCGGGGTTAATCTGACACTCGACTATTTGCGGAAACGAAAACGCAGGATCTGGCCGTCGCTGTTCAGCGACAGCCGCGTCGAGAAAGGGCCTGACCCGGCTGTCGCGGACCCGCGCCTGGCGCTTGATCTCGAGCAGGAAGTTCGTAAAGTTTTGGAGGGTATTCCCGAAAAATACCGAACGGTGCTGATCCTGCGGGATCTGGAGAATTTCTCGAGCTCCGAAATTGCCGCCATTCTGCATCGCAAAGAGGCGACCATTCGTTGGCGGCTGGCGGAAGCGCGCATGAGGTTCCAAGAATTATGGAAGCGGCGACAGTCGTTCGAGTCGACAGCGCCGATGGGTCAGGAAGTGCCGGTGAGTTCCGATATAGACGGCGGCAATCCCCTTAATGAGTCTGATATCAATGATCTGGAATAATGAGTGTCGCAAGACTCGCCGCTTGCTCGCTTTGTGGGCAGGCAACGATCTGGAAGAGCGCGACTCGGCCGGGGTCGAACGCCATCTGGCTGTTTGTCCGCAGTGCCGTGAAATCCGGCAGGGGTTGCATCGGGCGCAGCAGGCGCTGGAGGCCGTGCGGCCGGCAGCCGTTCCCGACAGGCAACTGCCGATGTCGGTATGGCCGGGGGTCTCGCGGCACCTTCGGTCGATCGATGAAGTGACGGCTTCTCGCGGTTGGCGTGAATGGATGCCGACCGGGGCTGTGGCGGCGGTCTGCGTGGCGATGATCGCCGCACTGATACCTCCGACCCGGACTGCCGATTATCAACTGACGTCGGATGCGGTGCGGGTGACGGCGGGATCGAGCTCAGGCGGTCTGCATCCTGTTTCCCTGGGCAGCCCGCGAACCGTCAATCGCCAGGGGCGGTCGGTCCAGATGCCTCCGGCCGACCCGGACAGTTACCGCAATTTCTAAAGGACCGCCCCGCATGCCGCTGTTCGAATTTCGCTGTCCCGATTGCGCGCACGATTTCGAGCTGCTGATCCGCTCGGGCGACGGTGCAGCCTGTCCGCAATGCGGCGGAAGCCAGGTCCAAAAGCTGCTGAGTGAAACGTCACCGCCCACGGGGGGCTTGGGTCGCTCGCTTCCCGTCGCTTCGGACTGCCCGCCGGGCAATGCTCCGTGCAGCCCCACTTGTTGCCGGTTATAGAGAACCTCCGGCTTTCCGACGGCGCACGCATCACTCGCAGAACTGCGAGCGGCGAGTTCCGCATACATCCGGAACCAAACGGTATCGAATCTTGTCGCTTCGCGACCCGGCCGCCCGGAGGGACGGCCGGGCCACTCGAAAGTATGCCGGCACGCTGCATCTCGGGCGGCTCTTTTTCCACGCACGATCGCGTCGCGATCGCTCGCCGCGAACCTGACAACTCGCTATTGTGGCATTCAACCACACTGATTCAATTCGTCCCGACCGCGAGTGGAACGTGAACATCGCCTTCGTCTCCTACGAAACACCGTTTGCTCCCTGCGGAGGGATTGCCGCGGTCATAGGCCGGTTGCCGGCGCGCGTGCAAACGGTTTCGCACGTCGACACGGTCGTCATCACCCCCTTCCATCACCGCATCGAAAAGATGGCCTCGCTGGGGCGCAGCCATGAGGGAAGCTTCGGCGTCACGATTGCCAATCGGACGGTCGTCTTCCATGTGTACCGTCACGACGACAAGATTCCCTATTATTTCCTGCTCCCCGAAGATCGCCGATACTTTGCGGGCCTCCGTCATCCGTATGATCTTTCCGGGGAAGACCTGGTGCGCGACGCGTTGCTGTTCGGGGCGGCGATCCCGCGTTCGCTGCACATTATCAATCCGGGCAAGCGGTGGACCCTGCTGCTGCAAGACTGGGAAGCTGCAACGGCTGTCCTGGCGATGGCAGAAAGTCCCGGACGTTCGCGAACCTTTGTCACGTTGCACAACAGCTATGATTGCAGCGTGACGCCCGAGCAGTTGACCGCAGCCGGCATCAATTCGGACTGCTGCCCCGGCGGAACGATTCTGCAGCGGGCCTTGCCCCTTACCGAACTGCCCGTGTTCACCGTCTCCGAGCAGTTTGCCCATGACCTGACCGAAGATTGCCTGCAAACGCATGTTCTGGCGCCGCAATTGCAATTGACGCTGAAGCCGCGGGTGGTCGGGATCGACAACGGCCCATTCGTCGATTCGGCCGTCGATGCCAAATTGGTGGCCGAAGCGGGTGCGGGAAATTACAAACCGTTGGCAGATTGGAAGGCCGCGCACCGCCTGTCATTTCTGGCGGCACTCAAAAAGCTGCAACCCAGCGCAGAAAAACCGGTGTGGGGCAACTTATCTCATTTCCAGCAGGACGACGCCCCGTGGTTCGTGATGGCCGGGCGAGACGATTCGCGGCAGAAGGGCTACGACGTACTCGCACAGGCCGCCGCCCAATTTCTCGAAAACCAGGAAGCCGGGCGGTTTCTCTTTTTCCCGATGCCCGGCGACGAGGGGATCGCAGGACTCGGCTTTCTGAAGAAACTGGCAGAACAGCACGCAGACAGCGTGCTCGTGTTCCCCTTCATGTTCCGTGACGGTTTCGTAGGAGCTCTTCGCGGTGCGACTTATGGGGTCATGCCTTCGCTGTATGAGCCGTTCGGAATGGCCAATGAGTTTTATCTGAACGGCACGGTCGGAATCGGCCGAGCCACCGGCGGAATCATGCAGCAGATCGTCCCGTTGCGCACGGCCGCTTCGGTCGGCCGGCACGTGCAGCAGGCGACGGCGCGCTGGCATTCCGCCAGTACGCCTCCCACGGGGCTCTTGTATCGCGAACAGGATGGACTGGGCTCGGAAGTCGACGACTGGCGGGCCATCAATGCTGCGCAATATCGCCGGGGAGGCGAAACCCCCGACCGAGTGGAAGAACGCCGGCAGTACCCCCTGTTTCGATCGATGGCCGACGAGCTTCAGCATGCGCTGCACGACGGCGCCGAAATCGCCCGCCAGCAACCGCAGGTCTATTACCGGATGTTGACGTCGGGAATCGCCCATATCAGCCAGGAATTCTCGTGGAACAGGGCCGCTCTGGACTACGTTCGGCATGCGGTGCAGTAGCGTCATTCCGGACTTGACCGATCCCGCGGAATCTGGGGTAATCCGCCCCCATGACGACCTTCGATCGGTATCTTCTGCGCCGCTATTGGCACGTGTTTTTCATCGGCTTCATGGCGCTGTTCGGTCTCTATTTCGTGATCGACGTGTTTACCAATGTGACCGATTTTGCCGACAAGACGCCGGGCTGGGTGGCGTTCTTTACCGAGATCTTTCAGTACTATCTGTATCGCGCCTGTTATTTCTTCGGGATGATCGGCGGGACGCTGATGGTCATCGCTTCGATGGTCACGCTGATTCTTGTGCAGAAGCATGGCGAGCTGAATCCCGTCCTGTCGGCAGGCATCTCGACGTTTCGGCTGCTGCGTACATTGATCGTGGGCGCGCTGTTCGTCCAATTGCTGATCGTCGCGAATCAGGAATTCATCATTCCGCGGATCGCCGTGCACCTGCAGGTTGACGCGGGGCATTCACACATCATCGGCAATGTCGATCCGGTCAATGATTTCGCCACCGATCTGGTCATCGCCGGCAAGCGACTCGACCTCGAAAACGAGAAGATCGAAGAGGCCAAGTTCGTCCTCAGGCCGCCCAAGCTCTCGGAAATCGTGCAGACGATCGAAGCCAAGGAGGCGGTGCCGTATGAGAACAAGCAGCACCGCCGCATCGGCTGGCTGCTGAAAAAGGCGTCGCCACCGTTCAAAGAGCTGCGGCTGACTGAAACCGGCCGGGAACACGTGGCGCCAGGGCCGGCGGCGGATGAAATCCTGATTCGCACCCAGGTCACGTTCGATCAGCTCTACAATCGCGACAGTCATTATGAATACCTGTCGACTTGGGAATTGATTCATCGTCTGCGAAATCCCTCATCCAGTCACCGTTCGTTGCGAAGTCAAAACCTCTATTTACATACGCGAATCACCAAATGGCTGTTGAACCTGATCGTGGTGGCGGTGGCCGTCCCCTTTGTCGTGCGCAAGGAAAGCCGATCGTTGATTACCAACCTGGCCACCTGCAGCGGCGTGATGACGGCGATCATGGCCGTCAATGAGCTGTCGCTGTATCTGGGAAAGGTCAACCTGGTCAGTCCGGAACTGGCCGTCTGGGCGCCGATCATGATCTGGGGCACCGCCGTCGCCTGGTTCACCGGACTGGTGCGGACTTAAAAAAGAACTCAGTACTGAGTACCTCAGCACTGAGTTCTAACCCGCATTTCTCACCACCCCGTTCGCCCGCGATCACCGGGCGGCGAACTGTCGCGTTGGTTGCTCAGCCGAGTGGCGGACGAGCGAAATTGACGAGGTGGTTCGTCGATTTCAGCAGTTATGGATTGGTGTGAGGTGCGTTTTTTGCTGTCGGCGCGGTCTCCGAGCGCAGATCTCGCGCTGGTGACAGGTCGAATTGGCATTCTGGTGGTCCGTGCGCTGAAAGTCGCTCTACGCGGAGCTTTCGACAGTCACCGGTCGGCGCCATGCCGTCAGTTGTTGATACACCTGAGCAAACAGGTCTCGCCAGGGATAGGCCTCCGACAGCGCGATCCAGACCTTGCGAACTGTAATGCGGACGACCGCTCCGATTTTCAGCAGTCGCAATCGAATCGTATCGGCTTGTGCCGTTTCCAAGACCGTCCCTTTCAACCCGAACTCGCGCAGCGCCCGCAGCAGGACGTACGCCACGGTGGAAAACGTCAGTCGCAGTTGGTTGGCACGCAGAGTCTGGCAACTCGTGCGGTCGGCGAACAGGAACAACTGTTGTTCTTTGATCCGGTTCTCCATGTTTCCGCGGCCGCAGTATTCATCCTCATAGACCGTCGCCGCCGGGAACTCTTCCGGGGCCAGAGAGGTCACCACGAAGCGGGGGTTGGCGCCTTTCTCCAGATGTTCCGCTTTGCCGATCACTCGACGTTCACGGGACCAACTCGTCTTCGTGCGATACGTGAAGTCCTTGAACAGCCGCGCGGCCTTCCCGGTCTGCTCGAACAAGACCTGCGCTTCGTGCAACTCTTTCCAAAATCCTCGTTAACCGCTGGTTTTTCGCCAGGCCGATCACGTAATCAACGCCGTTCGCTTCACACCACTCCAGGACATGCTGCCGGCAGAAACCGCTGTCGCCCCGCAACACAATCTGTACCTTCGGCCATGACTGGCGGATGCGTTTCACGATCCGGTCAAGGTGCTTCACAGCGCCCGCGGCAGCGTCGATGTCGGACGGACGCAACAGCGCCAGCAACGGATGGTCTTCGCAGAACACGTACAACGGCAGGAAGCAGTAGCTCTTGTAGTACCCGTGGAAGAATTTTCCCAACTGATCTCCGTGAACCGGATCATCGGTAGCGTCCAGATCGAGCACGATTCGCCGGGGTGGGGTGGCCTGCTGAATCAAGAACGCGTCCACCAGAAAATTGTGGGTCGCGTGAATGTCCGCGCCGATCTTCTTGTACCGGTCGCCTGCGTCCGCTCCGACCGGCGTCAGTTCGAGCCGGTTGAGGGTGCTCTTCCCCGCCAGCGCTTTACCGCGGTCGCGGGCCAAGGGGCGAGCGTTTCCCTCCGGGTCTGCTTTCCCGACGATCGCCGCCAGCAGCGCATCGTGGCGCAGCCAGTCGTGGTCATTCAGATCTTCGTACCCCAGGCACAGACCGAACAGCCGCTGCTTCAGCAGATCGACCACCGGATGCTCGATCTTCTCGGGGTCCCGATGGTCCGTGAAGCAGGAGGCGAACTTTTGGACCAGACCAAACCGTTCTTCGATCTCTCGCAGCAGGATCCCACCACCATCGGAACTCACCCGACCGCCGTCAAACCGGGCTACGATTTCGCGCCCGCCGATCTGCTGAAATCCGAACGCCTGTTGGATACACTGTGTTTTCACGAAACCGCCTCCTCCGTGAGTTCAGATACGTGCCTTGAACAACACGTTCTTACTCCGGTTGCGGCGGTTTCGTTGCATGAAAGCCGCGAAAAATCCGCTCGATTGTTGAAATCAAACGCACGCCCTCGGCTGAGCAACCGACCCGACCGTTCGACGCCCGGCGATCGCGGGCGAACGGGGTGGTGAGAAATGCGGGCTAAAGCATCGACGCAAGTTGTAAATGCACGTACCGCGTGGCTCGGAATGTTCGCTGGCAATCAGGCCACCCCGTACATCGTCCCGCCGGCTTTGCCGCGCTTATTGACGCGATTGTGGCAATGCAATCCTTCCAGGATCAGCTCGGCTACGCTGGCGGCCAATTCGGCGCCGGCGGGGCCTGACGCCAGCTCAGGCTCGATCTCGCGGGCGCGCGTGGCGATCTGTTTCGCGAAGTCGCGGACGCCGGAGATCCGCTCGAGCAACTCGGTCCCGGTCAACAGGTCGCCGGTCTCCAGTGTCTTCCCCGACTCGAAGAATTCGACCACGTTCTTGAAAGCGCCCGGTTTGAAATGTTGATCGAAGACGTTTTTGATCGCCTCTTCGACAACCCGCAGAATCAGCTTGTCCTCCTGCCCCGATTCCTCCGTCATATTGAGCTCGAGTTTGCCCCGGCTGCTGGCTGACAGGTAGGCCAGGTCGCTGATCCGCGGGATGACCTGGCTGGCGCCAGTGCGAATGCCGCGGCGCTCGGCGTTCGACAGCATGTTTTCGTAATTCGCGATCGACATCCGCACGCTGACTCCCGAAGCCTGGTTCACGTGGCCGCTGGTCCGTGCCAGGCGCGAAATCTCTTCGACGATCTCCTGCATGAATCTGGGGACGAGCACGGCGACGGGGCCTTCGCGATCGGTCCAGGCATTTTCCGAGGTGATCTGCATCCCCAGCGCGCGCGTGAGGGGGTAGTGGGTCAGGATGACCGAACCAATGCGGTCTTTGAGCGGGGTGACGATTCGGCCGCGATTGGTGTAATCTTCGGGATTGGCGCTGAACACCATCGCCAGGTCGAGATCGAGCCGCACGGGAAAGCCGCGAATCTGCACGTCACGCTCTTCGAGCACGTTGAACAATCCGACCTGGATCTTCGGGCCCAGGTCGGGCAGCTCGTTCATGCAAAAAATGCCGCGATGGCTGCGTGGAATCAGGCCGAAGTGCATCACGTCTTCGTTGGCCAGGTGTTTGCCCTCGGCGTGCTTGATAAGGTCGATTTCTCCGATCAGATCGGCGATCGTCACATCGGGCGTGGCCAGTTTTTCGTGGTAGCGCTTCTCGCGAGGCAGCCAGTCGACAGGGCAATCGTCGCCGTGTCGAGCGAGCATGTCGCGCCCATATTTCGAGATGGGTAGCAGCGGGTCGTCGTTGACCTCCGAACCGGCAATCACCGGAATCACGGGGTCCAGAAAATTCACCAGCATGCGCAACATGCGGGTCTTCCCCTGGCCGCGCAGACCCAAAAACAGCATGTCGTGCTGCGACAGCAGGGCGTTTTCTATTTGCGGAACGACCGTTTCGTCGTAACCGACGATTTCGGGAAACAGCGGTTCCCCGGTTCGCAGCCGCGCCAGGAGGTTCTTGCGCATTTCGGCTTTGACCGATTGCCGTTGATAACCTCGATCTCGCAAATCGCGCAGGGTCTTGGGCAGGGGGGAGTCATTCGTCATCGCGGCGCTCGCAATCAGGGTGTCGGTCGGAAGGCAAGCAGATTATAGGCGGGAAGGCCAGCAGCGGGAACCGGATGCAGCCACGAAATGGGCGCGGGGTCCATCCGTTAAATGGGGGCGGTCCTCGGAAACGCCGACGCTGGCAGCGTCGTCCACGTGGCCGATGCTGCCAGCATCGGCGTTACTTCAAAGGGATATCCCCCATTAACGGATGCGCCCTGGGCGCGATCACGGGGGCGAGGGACGGCTGGCTGGGCAATGAGCAAGAACGGTGCGCTGGCTCCGAAGGGAGCAAGGCCTGTGGCCCATCAAGGAATCGCGGCAAGACGCGGGCTATTTGCTGTAACCCAGCTCGGCGATGACGTCGAACAGTTCTTCGAACGTAATGAATCGGCGGCGGTGGCGCAGCTTGTACTGATCGACCGCTTCGGCCAATTCGATGACTTCCGGTCGGAAGGTGCGGCGCGAGTCGACGAACTGGCGACGTTCGCCATCTTTGCGAGCCCCGCTGGCCTGGCGACGATCGACGAAAGCGGGCCCGTTCTGCACGACCGGTGATTGGACGACTTCTTGCATCTGGAGATCTCCTCGAAAAATTAGGGCGCAAGCAACTCTAGGTCGTACAAATCCCCGCGCCAAACGGCGGGCTGGCAAATCCGCACTGGTGCACAAAAACCGGCCGTGCGGGTTGCAGCGGCTGTACCGGTTTGCTTCGATGGCAGACGATCGTTACTCACCACTCACACACAGGATCGGACAAACATGGTCCGCAAGGTTACGGTTCTTGGCGGCGGTGCTATGGGAACGGGTTGCTCGATTTTGCTGTCGGAGCGCCCGGAGTGCGCCGTCGCGTTATGGTTGCGAAATCCGAAACAGGCTGCGGAGATGGCACAGTCGCGAGAAAACCGCCGCCTGCTCCCCGGAATTCACATTCCCGACAAAGTCGAAATTACGGCCGATGCCGGCGCGGCGGCCGCCGGAGCAGACTTGCTCGTCGCCGCTGTCCCGACGGCCTACCTGCGGCAGGCGCTGCAATCGCTGGCGGCACACGTTCCGCCGGGCCGCCCCATGGTCAGCGTCATCAAGGGAATTGAAAATGGCACGTTTCTGCGTCCCAGTGAGATCATCCGCCAGGTGCTGGGAGAGCGCGACGTCGTCACGCTGTGCGGCCCCAGCCATGCCGAAGAATTCTCTCGCCGGCTGCCAGCCAGCGTCGTCGTCGCCGGGAACAACCCCGCATTGCTCGCCGACGTGCAGACGCTGTTCACGACCGACCGGTTCCGCGTGTATACGAATCACGACATCATCGGAGTCGAGTTGGCCGCGGCGCTCAAGAACGTCGTCGCCATCGCCGCCGGCATCTGCGACGGCCTGCGTTACGGCGACAACGCGAAAGCGGCCCTGCTCACGCGCGGGATCGTCGAAATTACCCGGTTCGGCACGGCTCTGGGAGCCGAGCCCGAGACGTTCGCCGGGCTGGCCGGCATCGGCGACCTGATCACCACCTGCTTCAGCGGCTACGGCCGCAACCGGCGAGTTGGCGAGCGGCTGGGGCAAGGTGTTGCGCTAACGACGATTCTGTCTGAGCTGCATGGCGTCGCGGAAGGAGTCACGACGTGTAAGAGCGTCTACGACCTGTGTCTCGCGCGGGAGATCGAGATGCCGATCATGACCGAAGTGTATCGCGTACTGTTCGAAGGCAAATCCGCGGAGGCCGCCACCAACTCGCTGATGATGCGCCCCTTGCGATCGGAAGGGCACGCTTGAGAGATTCTGGCAATACCACCGGGAGGGCCATTCAGGAAGCGATCCCCCGGGGACTTAGCGGGCCAAAGCGGCGTCAATGCGGGCGAGCGACTTGACCTTCCCGAGCAGCGACAGACAATCGTAAACTCCAGGGCCGACGGCTTGGCCTGTTGTACTGAGGCGCAGAGCGTGGATCAATGTTCCCGTTTGTTCTCCGGTATCCTGGCAATAGGCGACCAAGGCCGCCTCGATCACCGGGACGGTGAAGGGCTCCACCGCTTCGAGTCGCTGGCGGAATGCGGCCAGGTGAGCCGGCACTCCTTCTTTACGGACCCGTTTGTCGAACGTCTTTTCGTCATAGACGATCTCGTCTCGGAAAAAGTATCCGGCCGACAGAATGTCGCTGAACACCTTCAGCCGATCTCCCAG
>DASYAR010000391.1:0-6893 GCA_036501235.1 Planctomycetaceae bacterium | reverse complement strand
CGTTCCGTAATGCCACAACGGCCCGGATCGCTCGATGCCCTTCAACTCATCCAGCACCTGATTTATGGCCGGCGTCTTGCCGGCGCGCAATGCCAAGTCGAACAATATCAGCCGGATGCGCAGATTAAACGGCTGTTGGTCTGCGACCAGCCTGCACAAGCGTTCCGACTCTTCGAAGTCGCCGATCGCCATCAGCAGCGAGGCCAGGCCGGAATACAATTCCGTTTGATCTTCCGCCGAAAACGATTCCGCGTTTTTTGAGAGGTCGCGGATGAATTCGCCGGCCTTGTCTCGACTGAGGTTCACATGGTACTTGGCACGAGCGAGGCGAATCTGCACCGTGTCGCCCTTTCTTTCCTGTGCCCCCTCAAGCATTTGCCATGCCGACTCCCAATCTTCGCGCCGTTCGGCCAGCGAGGCCAATGCCAGCCAGAATTCGACAATTTCGGGCGAACTGGTTCGCGCAGCCTGCAATAATTCTTCGGCCTTTTGATTTTCTTCTTCGGCGACCAGAATTTCGGCGCGCAATACAGGAGTGACCGGCGACTTGGAATCGATTTCATCAATGCGGTCCAGCAGTTTCCGAGGCGCATTCCAGTTTCTCTGGGCGGGATTGCGCCGGAGGTTCACCATAATTCTCACGCGTGCCAGTTGCAGCAGGACATCGAGCGGAGCTCCTGGAAGTATCGCAATCTGTTGATACTCTTCCAGCGCTTCATCTACTTTTCCCGTCATTAACAACGCGCGGGCCGTCCCCCGGCGGGCTGGAATCCAATGCTCGTCAACCCCGGCGGCGCGACGAAAAGCGATCAATTGGAGATCAAACCGCCCCAGGGCCTCGTAGCACTGGCCCAGCCGGAAATCGGCCTGTTTGGCAATGTCGGGCCAGGGCACCAGGCTTGAACGGATGCGCTGCAGCCGCTGGCTGGCTTCGAACCACTGCTGCTGCTCCACCAACAGGCGCGCGTCCAAAAATGCTAGGAGTGGCTGGGGATGACCCGAGGTCCTTAGCGGCACGAGACACTTTTCGGCGTCGGAAAGGCGACCGGCGTCGATGTAGAGATTGGCAAGATTCCAGAGCAAGTAGGGCTGCTTGGGGACTGCGTTCAACCCTTTCTGAAGCCAACTGATTGCCTCATCGCGATGTCCCAACCGTAATTCGACGGTCGCCAGCGTTGAAAACATATATGCATTCTGGGGATGCAGGGCCAAACCCCGGCGCGCCTGTTCTGCGGCCTCGTTGGATTTGCCCGCTGCGATCAGGTAGCGGATCGCGAACGAGATCACCTGCTCATCGTCGCCGTCCATTTCCAACGCCTGGCGTGCGTCCCGTCCTACCGATGCCAACAACTCGGCGACCTTCTCCGGCAATTCCGCGACGGCGTCGGGCCCCGGGATTTCCGGCAATTCGTCACCGGCTCGAACCTCTGGCGCCGAAGACTGATTGTCACGGGTGGGCTCGACTTTGGAAAGCTCCAATTGATGTGTGCCCCGCAGGACATAGGCGTGAAAGTCGTCCGAATTCTTCGCCACCATGTCATCGAGGATCGCCAACGCTTTGGATTTGTTCTTCAGGGGACCCGAGAGCAACGACGCCAGTCTCGAATAAGATGCCAGCCGCTTCGGATCTTTCTGCAATGCGCGTTCCAGCGAACTCGCCGCAGCCTCATCTTCCTTGGCGGCGATTTGACAACGCGCCAAGGTATCATACAGCTCGGCATCTTCCGGATTCTCGGCCAGCAAGACATCCACGTGCTGCCGCGCGTCGGCCTCCCGCCGCATTCGTAGCGCGACGTCGACTAATTTTCGGCGAATGTCGCTGCGATGTGGATCCTGGCGCAACACGGCTTCGAAATTGCGAAACGCTTGCCCCAAGCGGCCCACATCGAACTGCAGTGCGGCTAACTCGGCTACGGGCGTCGTATCGCTGGCCGGGATCAGCGCGATGTAGCGCTCATAAAAATCAATCGACTCTCGGTAGTCCTTACGGTCCTTGGCCGATCGAGCTTCGTTCAAAAGCACGCTGGCATTTCGGCGAACCTGGAATTCGTGCATTCCATATAACAGGCCACCCGAAACGACACTTCCCAGCAATAGGATTCCGAGCAATCGAACATTGATTTTGCGCATGGCATTCGGCCCAACTTCCTGAGGCCCCGGATTCAGTTCAAAAGAGCTAAAAAAAGGCAGCCTACAATAGTAGGCTGCCATGTTGAAAAATTCCACAGATTTCCTGCTGCAGCCAGATTCAACGCATGTCCGACGGACGAGAAAGCTGAAACCTGCGATTCCAGGCAGCGATACCTGCGACCCACGTCAGAAAGTCCCAGGCGAAACCGTGACCCGACATCGCGCATTTCAGTGGTTCTTGCGCATTGTCGCCTGTTTTACGGTCGTTGTCAAATTGGCTTGTCGCTTTCACAGGCACGTTTCCGAATTCTCGAACAGCAGTCTTTTTAGCCGACTCTGCAGAAATCGGCAGAACAGAACTATCATGACTCATCCGAAAATCGTCGGGCCGCTCAACTCGATCTCTCGTTCCCGCCCTTTGACGACAATTCGGGCTGCGGCTGGCCCATTGGATTGAAAACCTTCAAGCACGACTGATGTCGGTAAATCGTCAAAGGCCAGCCACCAACCGCAAGTCGAGGGCAGCGTTTCTCTGTGCGACCAGTGCAGCACAGGAGCTTGCCGCTTCTGACCGAATTCCGGACAATAAAGTCCGTCGCTCAGGTCGATCGTGCCGGATGTCAGCGCCCCAACTCTGATGACGATCGAGCCGATACTCAGGCGAAATTCATTCGCTTCGAGCCTTTCAACGCTCACATCCGGGTGCAGATGCAGCCAATTGCAGAGCTCGTGGCGTCCTGTTCCCTCGGCCCAATCGACAATGATCCACGGCCCTGCAGAACGACACGCGATCCAGCGGCCAACATGGGGAACACCCAGTCTGCGGTATGCGTCGTGCCGAACGCGGACCCATTCGAACCCGCCTGACGTCCCCGTCTGCATTCCGATCGGATGACCGCGAAATCCCATGCGGAACCGAGACCAGGTTTCGCACTGCTCAAAACCGTCAACTTGCAGCACGTTATGGGCGGCAGTCGATCGGCAATAACGTCGCCACTCATCGTCGCTGTAGGCAAACACTCCCGCGTCGACAATGAACCGCCGTCCCGCGACCGAAGCTTCGATCGTCAGCAGGTCACTGTGCGCATGGGCCGGAAGGTGATCGGCCCCGACCGGGCCGGCATCCAGAAGCAGGAAATTGCCTCCGTCACGCCAGCTCCAGTAATCACCGATACGCCGGGCGCTGGTCAGGCCTGGCTCGGTTGAGCGATTCGCCTGCTGAACGCCAGAAGCCTGCGCGATCAAGCGGCCCGGCGACGGGGACTCGCCGAAAACGGAATCCCCAAATAGCGGAATGTCACCATCCGGGTGCAGAATGGAACCCAAAAACTCCGCCATTGGATCCGCCACTGCGGAACACTCCTTCGACCAGTCATCGTCAATGCTGGCGACAGCGTCGCGGATGTCGAGCAGCGAGTCGAGCATTTGAGCATGGTACATGGGGGAGCGCTCGAAATGCTCCCCGTGGGCCAAGACCTGCTCGGGCAATTCCTGCCGCAGAATTTTGCGTCCCAGTCCGAGCCAGCGGTCGGCTTCGGCGCCATCGAGAAAGCTGCCGGCCAGAACCAGCGCCCGCGCGTTTTCGATCAGATGGTTGCCGCCAACGTCCCGCTCCAGATGCGCCGCCAGGAACCGCACCTGTTGTGCTATGCTTCTCAAGACCAACTGGGCCCGCTCGCCGCCGGGTGCCGCAGCCAGCCACAGCACGATCCACGCCGGGACCCGGCGCGAGATACAGAACGGATGCCAGGCGTCGCTGAGCCCACGCATGTCGGCCAGGGGATTGGCGGCGATCCAATCCCCGACGATCTGCCACGCCTGATCGGTGATGGCCGCGGAATGAGTTTCGGCGGCTGCGGCAGCCAGATCGTAGAGAAACTCGTGATAATGCAGATGAAACCGCCACAGCTGATCGACGGCGGTAAACTCCGAAAGTCGCCAATCGATGGGGGGCGGCAGGAGCCGTTCCTCGTTGAGAAACGTGAACCGTCCGGCGAGGACCCGACTTGCCCGCCCAGGATCCCCCGGCGTTCGTCGATTCCCCAGCTTGCGCTGCAGCAAGCGGTCGAGCGAAACGCCGGCTCGCCGCGTCGGGCAGACGGCCGGCAGACTGGCAAAGCGACCGCCGCGGGTCTGCTTCAACAGCCAACTCCGGCCGCGGCTGATCGCCCGCCGGAAAAGCTGCGACGGGCGATGATACCGCAGCAGAGACATCCACCGCGATATTGACTGGGGACGGCCGATCATTGACCAGCCAATCAAGAGCGACCGGCAGCGAATTCGGCCGCGGGCGTTTCCGAGGAGGGTACAGCAGGCGTCGGCGAAGTCACCTCGTGCCCGGCGGTCTTCTGCAGCACGGCCAGCATTCGATCGGCCAGCAGATCTCTCGAAAAATGTTCGCCGACCATGATTCGTGCGGACTTTCCCAGTTCACGGACGAGCGCAGGCTGATCGGCCAGCGCTTCGACGCACGACACCAGCGACTCGGCCGAGCCCGGCTCCATTTCGATTCCCGCTCCAGCCCAATTGACGATGTCGCACGCCTCGCCCTTCACCCCCATGATGATCGGCCTCTCCATCGCCATCGTCTCGAACAGCTTCGAGGGGATCACTGTTCCGAACAGATCGCATTTTTTGAGATGGATCAGGCAGGCATTCGAGCTGGCCAGAACGACGGGCATTTCGTCTTTGGCCAGCATGCCTGTAAAAATCACTTTTTTTTGCAGCCCCAGCTGCTGAACCGATTTCTCCAATCGCTTCCGTTCGGCGCCGTCGCCGACCAGACAGAAGGCGATGTCTTCGCGATTCTTCTGGCGCAGGATCCTGGCCGCCTCGACCACGACTTCCAGACCGTGCGCCATCCCGATCGTACCAATGTATGAACAGACGAATTTTCCCTCCAGGTCCCAGACATGTCGGAACCGCGGATCGGATGCCGCCGGGATGAATTGTTCGAGATCGACGCCGTTGGTGACGACCGAAATTCGATCGGGAATGTTCACTTTCTCCAGGATTCGCTGCCGATACCCGTTCCCCACGGCGACGATGTGACTGGCCGACTTGTACATCCAGATTTCGAGCCGTTCCAGGATCCGCAGCAGGTAGCGATTGCGCATCGCCCCGACCACGATAATCGATTCGGGCCAGATGTCGCGGATTTCGAGGACAAAGGGGACTCGCTTCAAGAACGAAACGATCGTGCCGGCCCACCCACAGAAAAACTGCGGAGAAGTGGCGACGATCACATCCGGTCGACGCAGCCAGAGTGCGACGATCACCGCCGAGACCAGGTACGACAGATAGTTCGTGATCCGCCGCAACGATCCCGAGTTGGGAGACAGAAACGTCCAGACGCGAATCACGCGCAATCCGTCGATCGATTCGACTTGGGGACGCAGCCGGTTTTTGTAGCCTTCGACGAGCACGCCGCTGGGACAATTGGGAGCGCAGGTCACGACCGTCACGTCGTGCCCCGCGCGCGCCCAGCGGACGCAATGCTCGTAAGTGCGAGTGGCCGGCGCGTTGACCTCCGGCGGAAAATAATGACTGAAGAATAAGATTTTCATCAAGCTCTACGAGCCCCGCTTCCTTGAGGTTTCACTGATGACACCCAATCCCGAACTGGCACAGAAATCAAAAATCACCAATTTTGGGGCATCGCGCCTGCCCATCCCGAGGCACTATAAGATGTACCCTGACTGATCCTTTTTTCAACAATCGACGGACCTGATCTTTGCGAGCGCCTGGAAATACAGAGAACCTGGGCAAGATACAGAGCAAGACTCACGGCATGAAGACAGTGAACGCTGTAAGGATAAATTGCGGACTTGCAACACCGGCAACCGCGAGAGCGCATCGTCGCGTCGCGCTGGTGCCCAAGCGATTTCGAGATTTGAACGGCCCGTCAAATGCAATCTCGCCAGCTTTATTAAACTAAGAATCCACCCCAGTCTATCCGATCCCTAGACCGAACGCCAATGGCGTTTTTCATCTTGAAGATTCAAAGAATCGCCGCCCCTGACAGCCCGTTTTCCGTCCTGGACACTTTGGATCTGCGATCCGTGGGGAGATTTTCCAGCCGATTCCCAACATGCCAACCAACCCATTCCTCATTGCGCTGATGCGCAACATTTCAAACCCCGCGCCATCATTGCACTCGTCCATTCATTGACGCTTCCTGAATCAGAGACAGCACTTAAGTCGTGGCACCGCTCTATCTGGTGGATTGAAATTTGACGTCGCGAACTGCGTCATGCCCCGTGCTTTCTACGGATCGGAATTCGTTTCTGCATACCCTTCGTCGTGAATAACAGCGATCGTGCGCGCTGGCGCCACGTGACGACAATTTCGCGCCGCATCCACCCATAGCACGGCAACTTACGTCGATCGCATCGTTCCAGCCCCAGCTTACCGGCGCGATCCGAGCCAGAGCCGCTTCGCACAGAGAAATTCGACACAAAGGATTTATGTCAATCGCCTTGCATTGCATTGGCATCATCAAAATCTCATGTCGCAAACCGGCCGGTTTGAACGTCGTCAGGCAGGTTTTGAGACGCGTCAGGCAGGTTTTGAGACGAGTCGAGCACGTTTTGAGACCGGGCTCGATCGCATTCGCATCTCTGTTTGCCAGCGGCGAGTGAACAACTCGTTCCGCTGGACGATTCGGCCCGCAGTCCCGCCACCTGTTCGCGTGCCCACGATTCCTGCAGCCCGATCAACTGTCATTATATATGTTCTGCGGCGGAAAATACGGCATTTCAAAA
>DASYAR010000390.1:0-24190 GCA_036501235.1 Planctomycetaceae bacterium | reverse complement strand
TCGGCCTTGCCCGCCACAACCAGCGATTGTGGTTGGAACAGTCCACCCTGATCTTCTTGAGATTCGACGATTCATTTCATTCCTCACCACGGATCCGCGCGATGGCGGTCGTTGCAGCTCTGCGAATTTTGCCGTCGGGATCTTTCTCCGCCTTTTCCAGTTCAGGCAGCGCGGTCTCGGCATCGGCGCCGAAATACCCCAGTCCAATGATGGCGCTCAGACGAACATTCACTGCCTTATCGTCAAGCAATTTGATCATTGCCGGCACAACTTTGTCGCCGTCGGATTGCCGGCCCTGCAGCAAACGCACGGCCTTTACCCGGTCTTCCGTGTCAGTCGAACTCAAGTCTTCGATCAACTCATCCGTGGATGCGGCTTTGTTGCAGCCGGGCCAGACTAACGAGCACGTCAAAATCAGCAGCCAGATTCGCCTATGCACGCAAGCACCTTATACCCGTGTATGTGTCCATTCGTTCTTTGATTGCAAATGGGCAGCGGGGCCGCCCTACCGCACGCCTGTCGGGCCGCTAATACTCACCCGTGACCTCGCCGCCCGCGATGGTTCCGAGAGATTGATAGGTCTTTCCGTTGACAAAGCTGGTGATGAACCGCACCGAGCCGTCGCCGAACAGAAAATTGCAGCCGCTCGAATGGAAGCTGTAGAAAGTGTCGGGGTCAAAAATCGGGAAGTCGGCGTTCGGCAGGTGCGTTGCGTTGGTATGGGCGAAGACAAAGGCCTCGCCGAAGTCGGCATTGTCGTAGGCGGGGCTGGGAGGGGCGCCGTAGGGCTGATTGGGCACCACCGCCATCCAGGCCGGGCACCGGCCTCCTGTGATCGCGCCGGTCCACGTGCTCGGGGAATGGTTGCTCGAGCGCTCGCCGGCGAAGATCGTGTTACTGAGGCCGTCGATCACGTTCGCCGGGGTATTCTTGCTATTGCGGTAAAAAATTCCGACGCCCGTTCGGCCATAGGTTCCTGGCAGACCATCGTCTCCCAGGCCGGGTTGGGGATTTCCTCCCGCGCCGTTGAAACACTCGACCCACCCGTTGCAGCCGACGTAATTACTGTGGGCCACGGTGGTGATCGGCGTTCCGAATGACGAGTCGTAAACGGCGAAGGGATCCTGGAGACCGTCGGAAGGACATTGCAAGGCCGGGATGGCCGTTGTCGAGAGCTGAGCATTGACGCCGAATCCTGCACTCACGTTGAAATTGATCTGATTGTAAATATTGGTCTGGTCCATGTACGGCAACAGGAACGTCGTCCATCCCCATCCCGTCCCCAGATCATTGTCAGGAGTGATGTTGGGGTTCCCGTTCTGGTCCACATAGCCGGGTGGAAAGACCTTGGCTGACGACAGATAGTTGTGGAGTGCCAGGCCGATCTGCTTGAGATTGTTCTTGCACTGGGCCATCCGCGCGGCCTCGCGCGCCTGCTGCACGGCAGGCAACAGTAGCGACACCAGCACGGCAATGATGGCGATGACCACCAGCAGCTCGATCAAAGTAAAGCCTTTTTGTCTTCGAGAAAGCATTGAACATCTCCTGTCTTGGTTCTGCGTGAAGCCGCGCCTTGGCGCCGCCTTCGCTGATGCAATGATTGTGAACAAGCAGCCGCCGCTCGCGAGACTGAAGACGTCGTTGTCGTGCAATGCCGTTACGGCAGCGTGGCCACAAGACTGGTCGGACCTGTAAACTCCACGCTGCGCGTAACGGCGTACGCACAGAGCGCGCAGTACGCATCAGGAATCACGACGGACTGAAAGCCACACTTCAGTCGTAAATTGATGCCGGTCCAGCCCTTCGCAGGGCTCAGGTTCGGCATGACGACATCACCGGCCGTTCGCTCCCATGATCAACACGATGCGCTCGCGCAGGGGCGAACCCCCATCGCGACCTCCAGTGTTGTTTGTTTGCGAGCGCCGGTAGCACTGCCGTGTGGCACTCACGCGTGGCCGAATCAGCGGTTACGCCAATTCAAGCGGAATGCGCGCCGGCCGGTGGAGCACGGGAACGATAGGGAAGAAGCGAAGTCGTGTGCGGGGCGCCGCTGTTCATTAACGGTGCGGCGATGCAAGCAAACTCCACGACTTGAAAGAAAGTGCTCGTCGCCAGTTGCTGCGGTTGCGCGAAGAACTGGCAAACCGCACAGAGGTTATGGTCGTGGTGCGGTAATTCGATGTTTGGACGTTCTGCATCGGCCACAGGGCGCCGGTCGGCCGGGCAATCATTGCCGTCGTGACAATCGGCATGCGCATGGCCGCAGGAATGTGCATGGCCGACTGAACTGCGCACCGACCCATCAACCGCCGGCCCGTGAACACCACAGGCGTAATGTTCGGTCAGCAGATGCCATCCTTGTCCCCCGAATGCAAGGGGCCCGAAGGACAACAGCACAAAGAGGGCGATCAGTCGGCGTGGAAAAGCACGCATAATACCTGCGGAGTCATAGGACTCAAATCAAGCAACCGACCAGTCGCTGTGTGTCTATCTATCTCACCATCCTCTACGCGGCAAGTCAATCCTGCGTGAAACATTTTATTGCAATTTGTTTGCAATTACGAAAATCAGTCCCGTGGATTTGGCACTGACCAGCCGGCTGGTTGACGGAGCGACGGGGCGCGAATTAGAGTGAATCCTGAAAAATGTCGGTTCTCTGCCGGCAATTCGGTCGGCTCCTCTCGTCCATCCCAGGTTTCGCGTCATGCTGGCCAAACGCATCATTCCCTGCCTGGACGTGCATGGCGGGCGGGTCGTCAAAGGGACCAATTTCCTGAACCTGCGCGACGCCGGGGACCCGGTCGAAGTCGCGGCCCGCTACGAGCAGGAAGGGGCCGACGAGCTGGTGTTTCTCGACATCACTGCCAGCCACGAACAGCGGGAAATCCTGCTCGACGTCGTGCGGCGGACGGCCGAGGTCGTTTTCATGCCGCTCACGGTGGGAGGGGGAATTCGCACCCTCGAAGACATTCGCATGCTGCTCAAAGCGGGATGCGACAAGGTGTCGATCAACTCGGCGGCCGCCAAGAACCCGGAATTCGTGAGCGAAGCGGCTCTCAAATTCGGGAGCCAGTGTATCGTCGTCAACATCGATCCCAAACGCGTCCGTCAGGACAGGGCTGAAGTGTGGGAAGTGTTCGTCAATGGCGGCCGCGTTCCCACGGGATTGCGGGCGGTCGAGTGGGCGCGCCGCGTGGAAGCGCTGGGGGCAGGGGAAATCGTGCTCACTTCCATGGACGCCGACGGGACGAAGAACGGTTATGACCTGGAAATCACGCGGGCGGTCGCCGACGCGGTGGGCATTCCGGTCGTCGCCAGCGGCGGCGCCGGCAGTCCCGAACATCTGTACCAGGCGCTCTCTGCGGGAAGGGCCAGCGCGGCGCTGGCGGCCAGCATCTTTCACTACGGCGAGTATTCGATCCCCGAAACGAAGCAATATCTTGCCGCGCGAGGCGTTCCGGTCCGGCTGACCGGGTTCGCCATGCAAAAGGCCGCGTCATGATCGAAGTGCGCGAGTTGACCAAGCGCTTCCCGCTGGCGGGGGGAGAAAAACTGACGGCCGTCGATGCGGTGTCATTCGCCGTCGGTGCCGGGGATGTCTATGGACTGCTGGGGGCGAACGGCGCCGGCAAGACGACGACTCTCAGGATGATCCTGGGACTGCTCCGTCCGACCTCGGGGTGGGCCACAATCGACGGATTTCGGTCAGACGAATTCCCGGATGAAGTCAAACGCCGAGTGGGATTGGTTGCCGCCCACGCGGGCCTGTATCAATACCTGTCGCCGCGGGAAATGCTGTTGTTCTTCGCCGATCTGTACGGCGTCAGAACCGATACGGCCCGCGCCGAGTTGGAACGGCTCTCGAATCTCCTGGGGCTGACGGAATTTATCGACCGGCCCTCGGGTACCCTCAGCACGGGGCAAAGACAACGCGTCAACCTGGCGCGGGCCCTGATCCATCGCCCGCCGGTCATGCTGCTGGACGAGCCCACACTCGGGCTCGACGTGCTGGGGACGCAGGTGATTACCGAGTTTATCGACCATTTGCGCGAGGGCGGGAAGGCAGTCATACTCTGCACGCATCACCTCGACGAGGCCGAGCGGATCTGCACGCGGTTCGGCCTGATGCACCGGGGCCGGATCGTCGCCGAGGGTAACCTCGACCAATTGCGCGAACAAACGGGATGTACGACATTGATCGAGATGTTTCTGAAACTATCGGTTCGCGGGCCCGCATTGGCGGGCGCGGCCGGGTGATGATCGTCAAGAATTGAACGTCGAACCTTCATCTTCGAACGACCGAATCCGTCGGCTGGGGCGGCTCACGCTGAAGGAGCTGCGCGAGATCCTGCGCGATCGCCGCACGATCATCACCCTCGTCCTGATGCCGCTCCTGATGTACCCGCTGCTCAGCGTGGCGTTCAATCAGTTCTTCGTGTCGCAGCTCAATGTTGTCAAGACCCCGCGTTACAAGCTGGGGTTCGATCAGGAACGCGAAGGCCAATATTTTGCGTCGCTTCTGCACGGCGCCGGTCTGCAGGTCATCAACGTCGGCGATGAACAGGCGGCCGCAGAGCTCGATTCCGACAAACCGATCGTCGAGATGGGATTCACTCCACAACTTGCCGAACAATTGCGGGAATATGACATCCACGTGGGCATCCGGTTCGAGCCGCCGGGCCGCGCGCACCTCGATCCACGGCACGATCTGTCGATCAAGGTCGAGTTGTTGTATCGTGACGACTGGATTTCCAGCCGCGAGGCCGCCGCCTACGTCGAGAAGTACCTCTCGATCGCCAATGAAAGATTTCTGGACGCCCGGCTGAAGGTGCTGCACGTGACACAACCCGCGGCGGCGATTCGCGTCGTCCGGCAGCGGGTCGAAGATCGCGGCGCCACAGCCGGAGGCGTGTCGATCACCGCAATCGTCCCGTTCATCCTGATTCTGATGACGGTCACCGGCGCCGTCTATCCGGCAATCGACCTGACGGCCGGCGAACGCGAGCGGGGGACGCTGGAAGTGCTGGTGGCCGCGCCCATTCCGAGGCTGGGAGTGCTGCTGGCCAAGTACGTCGCCGTGCTGACGGTCGCTCTGCTGACGGCCGCCGCCAACATGCTGACGATGACGGTCACGATCCTGGTCGGAGGCTTCGGCAAGCTGCTGTTCGGCGAAGCGGGAATTTCGGCAGGGGCAATTGCCGCCGTTTTCGCGCTCTTGCTCTTGTTCGCCGCTTTTTTCTCCGCCGTGCTGCTGGCCGTCACGAGCACGGCCCGCAGTTTCAAGGAAGCCCAGGCATATCTGATACCGCTGATGCTCGTGGCTCTGGCCCCCGGGGTTTTGAGTCTGATGCCCGATGTCGAATTGTCGGGGCTGCTCCTGGTGACGCCACTCGCCAATATCGTCTTATTGGGGCGCGACCTGTTGAAACTGCAGGCGTCAGCCTCGGCGACGGCGATCGTCGTCGCCTCGACGCTGCTCTATGCGGGGGCGGCGATCGGCGTGGCTGCGCGAGTGTTCGGGGCCGAGTCGGTGCTGTACAGCTCGCAAAGCGGCTGGTCCGATCTGTTTCGGGCGCCGCGTGAATCGCAGAACGCTCCCACGATTACCGCCGCCACGTTCTGCCTGGCGTTCATGCTGCCGGCGTACATTTTGTTGTTCAATCTGCTCAGCCAGGCGGGAAGCGATCTTGTCGTTCAGCAGATTTCGGGGGTCGTCATGACGGTCGCCGTGTTCGGCGCCATTCCCCTCGTGGCCTGCCGGCTGCGACGCGTCAGAATCGGCCCGGCATTTCACTGGCCGCACCATCCGATCGCCGTATTCGCTGCCGCCCTGGTGCTCGGGTTGTCGTTCTGGGTGATCAGCTACGAGGCGGTCCAGGTGATTCATCATCTGCGCGGCGCCACTTTCGACGGGAAATCGCTGGAGGCCTTGCAGGAATTCGCCGGCAAGCTGCGGAAGTTGCCGCTGGCCTTCACGCTGCTGACGATGGCGCTCGTGCCGGCGTTCTTCGAAGAATGGTTCTTCCGTGGCTATTTGTTTCCCGCGCTGCACACGAAGACGACGACGGCGACGGCCATTGTCGTTTCTGCGCTGGCCTTTGGCTTGTTCCACGCGATCAACCCCAGCCCGCTCGCGCCGGAGCGCGTCGTTTCGACGACGCTGGTCGGACTGGTCCTGGGCTGGGTCCGCTGGCGCACCGGCAGCGTGCTCCCCGGCATGGTGCTGCACGGCGTCAACAACGCGCTGGTGCTGGTCCCCGTGTTCTATGAGAAACAACTGGCCGAGCTGGGGATCGGAACATTGCACACCGAACATCTGCCAGCCGCATGGATCGCCGGCGGGGCGATTGCGGTGTGCGTGGCGGCGCTGGTGCTGTTTCTGTCGACGTCTTCGGAGAATCATGAGACGTCGTCCGGCGTTCGCGGTTGACGAAGCTGTGGCAGGGTCAAAGCGTGCTCAATTGCAGTTACTTCTTGGCGCAACCTTCCAAATCGCGTAGCATTGATGATTGCTTATGCGTTGTTTCCTTACCGGTCGATGAACGACTGGCAAGGAAATCCGTTGCCCGCCTGACGAACACTCCTTCCGCCGCCAAATTCACTCCTGCCGGGTCGTAGGATGACGAAGACCGCTGGCCGTTCTCTTCTCTTGTGCGCCGTCCTGTTCGCCGGCAGCGAATCGGCTCTGGCCCAGGAACCGCGGCGGTTCAATTTCGAAAACGACATCGTCCCCATTCTCAGCAAGTTCGGCTGCAATGCGTCGGGGTGCCACGGCAAAGCCGAAGGCCAGAATGGATTCAAGCTGTCGGTATTCGGCTTCGACCCGGCTGCCGACTATGCCGCCCTGACGCAGGAAGGCCGCGGACGGCGCGTCGTCCCCACCGTCCCCGAGCGCAGCCTGCTCCTGGCGAAGGCGTCGGGGAGCGTTCCGCATGGGGGCGGAGTGCGAATTTGGCGCGGGACAGACGAGTACCGAACTCTGCATGAATGGATCGCCGCCGGCCTGCCGTTCGGCTCACCCGCTGATCCCCACGTCGTTTCAATCGCGGTGACGCCGCGCGAGCGCGAATTGCAAACCGGCGAAAAGCAGCCGCTGCGCGTGACGGCGACCTGTTCCGACGGCAAGACTCTCGATGTCACGCGGCACGCCCGATTCCAGACGAATAACGAAGGCTTGGCCGCCGTCGATGAAACGGGACTTGTCACCGCGGGCCAGGTCCCCGGCGACGTAGCCGTGATGGCCTCATATCTCGGCGAGGTCGACGTATTCCGCGCGCTCATTCCCCGGCCTGAACGCATCGACAATTACCCCGTTCTTCCCGAAGCCAGTTTCATCGATGGGCTGGTCTATGCCAAGCTTCGCAAATTGCAGGAACTCCCCTCGCCTCCGGTCGGCGACAGCGACTTCCTGCGGCGCGTGTTTCTCGACGTGATCGGCACATTGCCCACGGCGGATGAATCCCGCGCGTTCCTCAAAGACGAGCATCCTGATCGCCGCGCGAGATTGGTCGAACGGCTGCTCGCCCGCGCGGAATTCGCCGATTTCTGGGCGCTCAAATGGTCGGACGTATTGCGGGTCGACCGGCAGGTTCTGGGGCACAAACAGGCGTATGAATACTATCGCTGGATTCGGGACAGCCTGGCGACAAACGTCCCTTACGATCGGTTCTGCCGCGAGATTGTCGCCGCCGAAGGCCCTCTCTCCGAATCGCCTGCCGCGAGTTTCTACAAAGTGGTTTCGAAGCCGGGCGAAATGGGAGGGACGCTGTCGCAGGTGTTCCTGGGGATGCGCATCGACTGCGCGCAATGCCATCATCATCCCTTCGATCGCTGGAGTCAGACCGATTACTTCGGGATGCAGGCGTTCTTCACGCAGGTGTCATTCAAAGGAGGCGAAGGGATCGAATCGCTCGTGGCTGGAAATTCGGCTCCGACAACGCACCCGCGCACCGGCGAGCCGGTCTTCGCTCACGCCCTGGCGACCAGCGTGCCGCTGGCCGAGCCGGCAGGCGATCGCCGTAAACTGCTGGCCGACTGGATGACGTCACCCGACAATCCGTGGTTTGCGCGCAATCTGGTGAATCGTGTGTGGGCGCATTTCATGGGGCGGGGCATCGTCGAACCGGTCGACGACGTGCGGCTCACCAACCCGCCCACGAATCCCGAGTTGCTCGAAGCGCTGGCCCGCAACTTTGTCGAAACGCGGTTCGACTTTAAGCAATTGATCCGCACGATCACGGCATCGCGCGTGTATCAGACGTCGGCAACCCCGAATGCAACCAACGCAAGCGATGACCAGAACTACGCGCGGGCCTTGTTGCGCCCCGTCGAGGCTGAGGTGCTCCTTGACGCCGTGTGCCAGACAACGGGCGTACCGGAGAAATTTCAGGGCCTGCCCAGCGGGCTCCGGGCGATCCAATTGTGGGACAGCCAGACCCCGCACTATTTCTTAAAACTGTTCGGCCGGCCGACGCGAACAACCGCCTGCGAATGCGAGCGGACGAAGGAACCCAGCGTCGCCCAGGTGCTGCATATCCTGAACTCCAGCGAATTGCACGCCAAACTGTCGCACGCCGGCGGCCGAATCGCCAGGCTGTCGGCCACGCTCGCCGATGACGGCGCACTGGCCGAAGAACTGTATTTCACGTTTTACAGCCGGCTTCCCACCGAACCGGAACGCCGCACCACCGTCGCTTACCTGGCCGCCCGGCGGGAAAATCGCCGCCAGGCCGCCGAAGACATCGCCTGGAGTATGCTCAACACCACTGAGTTTGTATTCAATCACTAAGTTATCGGAACAAACAATGCATAACCTCACCGGCTACTGCGACGGCCTCGCCCGACGCGACCTCCTGCGGGTCGGCGTCGCCGGGCTGTTCGGTTCGGGATTGCCGCTGGCTGATTTGCTGGCACGGCAGGCCCGCGCCGCAGACGACGCTCAATCGCCCGCACGCGACGTGTCGCTGATCATCCTGTTCCTCAAAGGGGGCCTCAGCACGATCGACACGTGGGACATGAAGCCTGACTCGCCCGCCGAGTTCCGTGGCCCGTTCCAGCCGATCGACACGAACGTCCCCGGCATTCGCATCGGCGAGCACCTCCCCTTGTGTGCCCGGCAGGCCGACAAATTCTCGCTCGTCCGCTCGTTCGGGCATCGCAATTCGGACCACGGTCCCGCCGATCACTACATGCTGACGGGGTATCATCCGCTGGCGGGATTCAATCCGACCCTCAGCCCCAACAATCAGCGCCCCGCGCATGGGGCAATCGTCGCCAAAAAACTCGGCCCGCGCGGATCGGTTCCGCCCTACGTCTGCCTGCCGCGCGCCCATCCGAGCGCCGGGGCGGCGTACCTCGGCGCGTCGGTCGCGCCGCTGATCGTCGAATCCGATCCCAACTCGCCCAACTTCTCGGTTCCAGATCTCACACCGCCGCTGGCGATCCGGTCGGACCGGCTCTCGGCACGCAAGGAATTGCGCGATGAAATCGACCGCTTCAAGAAGTCGGGCGAAACGGCCGGCAACAAAAGCGCTCAGGCCGTCGACGTCTTCCAACAGAAGGCGTTCGAGCTGATGACGTCTTCCGCAGCCCGTGCGGCGTTCGACATCCACGAAGAGCCCGATCAGCTTCGCGATTCGTACGGCCGCAATTCGCTGGGCCAGTCGTGCCTCATGGCCCGCCGGCTCGTCGAGGCGGGAGTTCGCTGCGTCACGATCGATCACACCAACTGGGACACGCACGACAACAACTTCAACGTCCTCAAGACCGACTTGTTGCCGATTCTCGACAAGGGGATGGCTGGGCTGCTGACCGATTTGTCGGACCGCGGCCGGCTCGACTCGACTCTGGTCGTCGTTACCGGCGAATTTGGCCGGACGCCGCGGATCAATCAGAACGCCGGCCGCGATCACTGGGGGCCGTCCTTCACCGTGGCCCTGGCGGGAGGCGGCATTCAAGGGGGGCGCATCGTCGGCAAATCGGACGCGCGTGCCGAAAAACCGGACGGCAATCCCTACGGCCCCGAAGACCTGGCCGCCACGATGTACCGCCTGCTGGGCATCAACCCCGACGAAGAATTTTACACTCCCGAAGGACGGCCGATCAAAATCGTGAACAACGGCCGCGTGATGAATGAATTATTGTAGGATGGGATGTGCCCACCTCTTTCGGATCGGCAGCACTGTCGTCATCTCACTCTGCGAGATTAGGGACAAGAAAATTGTTTCGCAGCCTGTGTTCGTCAATCTGCCTACGGTGGCCGAAAGCCAATCTTCCTGTACCCCATTGTGCTGTCGTCTTTTCCGTTTTATCCGCGAGTGTCCGCGTCATCCGCGGTTCTCATATTTTTTTTAAGGCGGTAATCCAGATTGGCATGAAATTACGACCGATCATCGCCCTGATCGCATTCTGCGGCGCCGCGTCACTCGCACTCGCCGACGCTCCCGCCACAATGTACATTTTTCCCGCTGGCGGTCAGCGCGGGACCAGCGTCGATTTTCGGGTCGGCGGTTTGTACCTGCACGAATCCTGCTCGTTCGAAATGACGGGGCCGGGAATTACCGCTCCGGCCAAAATCAACGCCACCGAGACAGTCTGGTTCGAAGGTCCGGTGATCCCCCTCCCTGATTCGCAGCAGGCGGAAGATTATCCCCGCGATATGGCCGGCACGATGACGATTGCCGCAGACGCCGCACCGGGTTTCCGCACGTGGCGCGTCTGGACCGACCAGGGGGCCGTGCCGTCAAGCCCCTTTATCGTCGGCGACTTGCCCGAGATCGTGGAACAGGAAATCGACGGCGACCCGATCCCCGTCCCGGTCGCATTGCCGATCACCGTGAATGGCCGCGTCTTTCCGCGTGAAGACGTCGATCTCTGGAGCTTCGACGCCAGGGCCGGACAGACGATCACCTGCATGGCCCTCACGCGTAAGCTCGGCTCGCCCTTCGAGGCACGGCTCGAAATCCGCGATTCGCAAGGGTCGCGCATCGCCGAAAGCTCAGCCACTTCACCGCCGGGGACCGACGCGCTTGTCCGCTTCACCGCGCCTGCCGACGGCACGTATACAGTGGGCATCCATGATCTGAAGTTCGGCGGCCTGCAGCACTACGTTTATCGCCTGACGATCACCGCGGGGCCCTTCGTCGATCGCGTCTTTCCGTTGGGAGGCCGACGTGGCACGACGGCGAAATTCGAACTGATGGGAAGCAACTTGCCCTCCGGGCCGGTTGAGCTCGCGCTTCCAGCCGACGGCGGCAATCGCTGGCTGACGAACCTGGGATTACCGGGAAACTCTGGACGACAAATCTCCGTCGAGCTCGACGACCTTCGGGAGCAGATCGAGCAGGAACCGAACGACACACTCGGGCAAGCGCAGCCAGTGGAACCGCCGGTGGTCTGCAACGGCCGCATCGGACGGCCCGGCGACGTGGATTATTGGAGCGTGCGCGTTCTCAAGGGCCAGGCGCTGGAGTTCGACTTCCGCGCTGTACGGCTCGGATCTCCCGTCGATCCAGTGATCGCAACATTCGACCGTGAGGGGAAAGAAATCTCGCGCGTCGAGGCGAATTTCTCGGATCGGCACATTCTGCCGTCGTTTCCTGAAGACGGTGAGTATTTCGTCAGCATCGGAGAGCGCACGCCCTCGCGCGGCTCCGATGCGTTCGCCTACCGGTTGCGGATTGCCTCCCCCGCGCAACCTGATTTTATGTTGCAGCTTGCCAGAGACGCCGTGACGATCAATCGCGGCGGCGAAACGAAGTTCAAGATCAGCGTTTACCGCATGAATTCGTTCGCAGAGCCGATTCAGATTCAATTCGAAGGCCTGCCGCCGGGAGTCTCCATCGCCAACGCGCTGATTCCGGCCAAGTCCAACGAAGTCGAGCTGGTATTGAAGGCCCAGATGGCGGCAGCGATCGGCGCGCGGCCGGTGCGAGTTCGCGGTACGGCGACGCTCTTCGGCAAGCCCATCGAGCGGCCAGCAACATTCGTCGTCCGTTCGGCTCAAGACGAAATCGTCTCCGAAACGGTGCTGGTTGCCGTGGCCGTGCCGACGCCTTTCAAAGTGAAGGGAGTGTATGAGGTCAAATACGCGCAGCGGGGGGGCAAGTTCGTCCGCCACTTCTCGATCGACCGGGCGGGATTCGACGGACCGCTCCATGTGCGATTGGCGGACAGGCAGGCTCGCCACCTGCAAGGGGTCCATGGTCCGCCAATCGACGTCCCTGCCGGCGTTTCCGAGTTCGATTATCCCGTCTTCCTGCCCCCCTGGATGGAAATCGGCCGCACCAGCCGCACGGTCGTCATGGCGGTGGGTGAAGTCGTCGACCCGGACGGCAGCCGTCACAAGGTCAGCTTCACGTCGCTGCAGCAGAACGAGCAGATCGTGGCACTGGTCGATCCGGGCCAGCTCAGCGTCGAGCTCGGACGGCAGTCGATCGTTGCCGCACCCGGCCAGTCGCATGAGCTGACGATCCAGGTCGGCCGCGGCCAGGGAGTGAACGTCCCCGTGCGGGTCGAACTGATTGCAGCCGGCCATATCCAAGGCATCAGTGCCGATCCGGTCGCGCTCGCCGTCGGCCAGACGACAGGGACGCTCAACATTCGCTTCGCGCCAGACTCGCCCGGCCCCTTCAACATGCCGCTCATCGTCCGCGCCACCGCCATGAAAGGCGAGAACGACCCCGTCGTCGCCGAAGCGAAGCTCGAAGTCGTGCGCTCAGAGTAGCAGGCACACTCCGTGTGCCGTCGTCTTACTCGTGCCCAAGCTCCGCTTGGGCACGCCGCGTTTAACTCGTTCCCAAGCTCCGCTTGGGAATGCCCCGTTGGAAGCTCCGCTTCCTTTGAACGCCGACCGACAAAGACGCCTTCTCGAAGCGACCGGCTGCGGCGGGAAGCGTTCGACAAACCGATCAATTTCGCGAAGCGGAGCTTCGAGAAGAGCATTCCCAAGCGGAGCTTGGGAACGAGAAATACGACGGCACACGGAGTGTGCCTGCTACTCTGAGTCGAGTGCTGCGCACGTCGTCGCCGAAGCGAGCCTGCTCGCCCCGCCTCAGAGTTGCCCGCGCCGTTCGAGCTGCTTATAGCGGATCAGCGAAAAGCCGATGATCACGATCGCGCTGGCGACCATCAGCCCCACCGGTATGAAGATCGATAATCCCAACAGCGTCGTCATCAATCCGAGAATGCCCGTGGCGACGAAAACGCGAGCCGCCAGGCGGTGTGTTTCGGTCCAGACCCGCTCGCTGGCGAGCGTCCACGGTGTGCGCACGCCGACGAAGAAATTCCGCTGCACTTTTCCCAGCACGTTCCCCAGCAGCATGAAGAACAGCATCAGCCCCGACATGATCAGTTTGTTGAACGGCACCTGGTAGCCTAGCGCCGGCAGCAGCATCAGTCCGTGCAGGAATCCGAACAGCACCATCACCAGCAGCACGATGAAGGCGTAGGTGCTGCGAAACGTATCGACTTCGAATTGCTGGGGCGAGGCCCAGGGAATGACGCTTAAGAGTCCCAGGATGAAAACCATCATCCCCGGCATGAGAAAGGCCATCCATTTCTCGCCCCACCCGTCGATTTCTCCGGAGGCATTCCAATGCATCGGGATCTTTTCGGGGAGCGACGGATAGAGCACAGCCGTCACTCCGAGCGCCACGACCGGTAAGAGGCAGGCGATCCACCAGTGTAATCTGGTCATGACTGTTTTCCATTTTTGGAATCGGGGTTGCCGAACAGGTCCCACATCCAGGTCAGGATGTCCTGGGCGACGGTCGTGTTCAGCGCATACATGATTTTCTGTCCGTCGCGCCGGCTGCGGATCAGATCGGCCTCTTTGAGGACCGAAAAATGATGCGACACGGACGGCTTTGACATATCGAATCGATCCGACAATTCCCCCGCCGTCTGCTCCCCGCTTGTCAGCAGCCGCAAAATCTCGCGACGCGTCGGATCTGACAGGGCTTTGAAGGCATTGTTGAAAGACATGGAAAGCAAATTCGGAGTGGGGAATGCGGAGTTCGGAATTCAGCCGGTACCTCGCTGGCAGTCCCCCGGAATAAGACCGGAGCGGATACATTTAGACGATTATCTAACAGTCTAATAAATCGGGCTGCTCACGTCAATCACGAACTTGTCCCGGTGGTGAGATCGTTTGAGTGAATTCTGCAGCTAGGTCTTGTGCTTTATTCGGAACTTCTCTGCCGTCCTCCGAACGTCATCCGGAATCGAATCATTCTTGGCGATCGCTTCGAGCAGCGTCAGCAGCCGAACACCTGCAACTTCACCAAAGCCTGCGTTCATCTCTCCATTTTTCGGCTCAAAATCATCAATGGCGTTTGCAATGTCGCCTGACGGTCGAGACACATCTATTCTCCGATCACCTTCACCAGCACCCGTTTCGCGCGGCGGCCGTCGAATTCGCCGTAGAAGATTTGTTCCCACGGACCGAAGTCGAGTTTGCCTTTCGTGATCGCCACGACCACCTCCCGCCCCATCACCTGCCGTTTCATGTGGGCGTCGGCATTGTCTTCGCCGGTGCGGTTGTGCTGGTAGCGCGCCGGCGAGGCGTCGAACGGGGCCAGCTCTTCGAGCCATTTCTTGTAATCGGCATGCAGCCCCGGTTCGTCATCGTTGATGAAGACGCTCGCCGTGATGTGCATGGCATTGACCAGGCACAACCCTTCCTGCACGCCGCTCAAGGCCACGATTCGCTCGATCTGCGGCGTGATGTTCTCGAACGCCATCCGGGCCGGAAGATTGAACGTCAGATATTCGGTGAAAGATTTCATGGGAAGCTGCGAATCGGTGCGATCTCGGGATCCTCATGGCAGGTGTTCAAATCTGCCCCTGAGTCCGATTCTATTCTTCGCCCCTGTAGAAATCTAACCGGCGATCTCTGCGGTTCCATCCGTTTTGATGCGAATGCCGCGCCGCAGCGCCAGGTACTCACGACTGCTCCGGGCTGGCCGCCGCCAGCTCCACGGCGAACGTGCTGCCTTTCCCCAACCGGCTCGAGACCGACACCGTTCCGCCCAGGAGCTGCACCAGGTGCTTGACGATCGACAGCCCCAGGCCCGTTCCCCCCAGCTCGCGCGACCGGGCCCGATCGACCCGGTAAAAGCGCTCGAAGATTCTCACCTGATGCGCCTGCGGGATGCCGATCCCCGTGTCTTCGACTTCGATGTGGCAGCGATTTTCCAGGATCTCCCAGCGGACGGTAATCGCCCCCCCCGAGTTCGTGTATTTGATCGCGTTGTCGATCAGGTTGTCCAGGATCTGTTCGAGCGATTCTTCATCCGCGACGACTTGCACTGCCGCGGCGGGGGGGACGGTGACCAGCCGCATTTCCTTCCGCTCGGCATTGCGGATGTGCCGGTTGACGCACAGGTCGACGATTTGCGCCAGATCGATCGGGTGCAGGGCCGGATATTTTTCTTCCGACTCGATGCGCGTCAGCGCCAACAGGTCCCGCACGAGCTTGTCGAGCCGCTCGGTCTGCTCGTTGACGGTTTCGAGGAACCGCACGCGGACCTCGGCGTCTTCGAGCGCGCCGTCGAGCAGAGTTTCGACGCAGGCTTTGATCGACGCCAGGGGCGTTTTCAATTCGTGCGACGCATTGGCCACGAATTCCTGGCGCACGTGCTCGAGCCGGCGCAGTTGCGAGATGTCGCTGGCGACGACGATGGCCCCGGCGATCGTGGGGCCGGGCAATCCCGCCACGCGCACCGAGAGAATCCGCGGGACCGGCGCCTTGATCTCCAATTCGCCACCCACGGGCTCGCTTTGCAGCAGCGACTGCGCCACCCAACTGGCCAGTTGCGGGCTGCGAACCAGCTCCCACACGGGCCGACCCACCGGCGTCAGGTCTTGAATCGGAAACAGCCGCCGCCCCGCTTCATTGACCAGCAACACCCGCTGATCGCGATCTACGGCGATCACCCCTTCGAGCATGGAATCGAGAACGGTCCGCAATTGATTGCGGCTCGATTCCAGGTCGGCAACGCGCGCCTTGAGGTACAACTGGGTCTGATCGATCGACGCGGCCAGGGCTTCGATCTGCTCCCGTTGCTCGGGAGGAATCCGTTTGTCGAACTCACCGGCCGCCATCTGCCAGACGACTCCTCGAACCGACTCGAGTCGGTTCGAGATGCGCTGCGCGCTGATGTAGGCCACGATCGCCATGGCCACCAGCGCCACGCCGCCGAAGACCGCCAGCCCGCGGAAGGCGCTCGCCGCGGAGACGTCCAGACCGTAGATCGACCACAGCACGGCGGCGATGGCGAGCGGAACGAAGACGACGCCGAACCACAGAAATTGAATCCAGAAAAATCGCGCGAGTGAGGGCTTGATTTCCGGTGCTGCGTCTGTCATAGTACGACTACTGTAAATTTGTACACTATTTTACGAGGTGTGTACCATTGTTCCGGCTGGGCCGGACCACTGCCCCGGTGTGCAGGGGAGCGTGAGAGGTCATTCCATGTTGGAGAAACGTCAAGATGCACAGCGGCAGTTGTTTCGAGTGGTCCTGAAAAACGGGACGGTCCTTTGCGATGGAGTCGGGTGGGTTTTCGCCGTCAGCTACGCGCGCCGTTGGAACCGGCTGATTGACCCGCACGAACCCGGCGCGTACATTCAACCTCTCCACTGGTTTATTCGCAAGCCGAGAGGGACAATCCATGATCGACAATCTGTTCAGTCTCAAAGGTCGCGCGGCACTCGTCACGGGGGGGAGCAAGGGGCTGGGGAAGTCGATGGCGCGCGGGTTCTCAGCCGCCGGAGCAGACGTTTTCATCAGCAGCCGGCATCAGGACGAGCTCGCAAGCACTGCAGCCGAAATCTCGAATGAGACCGGCGGACGGGTCGCCTGGGCGGTGTCCGATCAGACCCGCCGGGGCGATGCCGATCAGCTCGTCGCCGCCGCGATTCAGAAATTCGGTCGCGTCGACGTGCTCGTGAACAACGCCGGCAGCAACACGCCGCAGGCCATCGACAAAGTCACCGACGAAGCGTGGGACCGCATCGTCGAGCTGAATCTCAACAGTTGCATGGCCCTGTCGCGCGCCGTCGTGCCGCACATGAAAGAGCGCGGCTGGGGCCGGATCATTCACATCTCGTCGATCATGGGCCTGGCGTCGAAAGCGGGTCGCGATTCGTACTCGACGACGAAAGCCGCCTTGATCGGCCTGGCCCGCGCCATGGCCCTCGACCTGGGCCGGCACGGGATCACCGTCAACTGCATCGCCCCTGGTCCGTTCCTGACCGACCTGCCCGGCAAGATGCTCTCGGCCGAAGAAAAGAAAGGCTTTGCCGACCGCACCGCCGTCGGCCGCTGGGGCGACCCCCAAGAACTGGCCGGCCCCGCCCTGCTGTTGGCGACCGACGCCGGCAGCTACATCACCGGCACCGTCCTCGTCGTCGACGGCGGCACCCTGTGCAGCACCTTCTAACCGCCTCAGAGTAGCAGGCACACTCCGTGTGCCGTCGTTTTACTCGTTCCCAAGCTCCGCTTGGGAACGCCGCGTTCGAAGCTCCGCTTCACGAATTCGAGCGTTGGCCGCCCGCGCATCGGATCTCGCGAGTGTTCCAAATTGGTGGTCGTCGCATGACGAGAAGCAGAGCATCCGGGAGGGCGTTCCCCAGCCGAGCTTTGGGAACGAGAAAAAACGTGTCGAACGTAAGCGAAAAATAACGACGACCGCCCGCGGCAGGTTGTGCTGTCGTTTTGATTTGCACCGAGGCTTACCCCGCTACAGTTCCCGCGCCGTGTCATCCTCGATCTTCTATCCTCGATCCGGGGGCTGACGTCGCCCGGCTCGCCTGCCTCCCTTCTCCTCTCCACTTTCTCCCCGCCACTCTCGATTCGCCGCAGGCGAATCCCGCTGCCGCTCAGCCGCGGCCCGCATGAGCACCTCCCGCGGCCAGCGTGCGAACTCGTCCCCCGCCAGGGCCGCATAAATCAATTCCTTCTGCCCCGCCGTGACAGGAATCCGCAGATCCACCGTCTTGCGGCCCCAATCCCGCCTTGCTGTCATCAAAGTTTCAGTCGTTGTGTTTCCACGTATGCGGCGTTCAGGGATGGCAAAGTTGGCACCGGTTTTCCATCGCGGATAGCGCGGTATTGGTCGATAAATTGACCGGCGACCGCCGCAAAGTCAGGGTTTTTGGCTTGGTGTTTATAATTCTTGTCTTCGCCACGCAGGACGCCGTTTTCGTCGTGCATGTCGCCCGTCAGCCACAAAATCCACGTCTCGACATTCCATTTCGGGATCCACAGAACAATTCGCTCGTCCGTCTTTCGCGCGGCAACCGCTGCGCGGGTGAGCGATTCAGCGAGCCTGGAGTGGCGCGCGGGCAAAGTCAGTTCGTCCGCGTCGGTTCCCACGACGAGGCCGACATTCTCGCCAGGGCGGGCCCGCAATTTACGGACTTCTGCGACGTACTGCTGGTCGACCCAGTCTTTGGCGGAGCCGCGGCCCACGGGATATGGCGAGACGGTCAATTCGTGACGGCTGAATCCAATCGCCATCAGGACGTTGCGCGTGAATCGCTCCAGCGCTTCGTCCTCGACAACAATCGTGATACGAACTCCCCTCTTTTTCGCCATTACGATTCCCAACCGCGCGCCAGCAATTCAGACGGCAGTACGAAATCTCCTTCTGCCCAGGCGAACGGTTTTACGCGAACCGGGCCCGCTTCCGAACGCTGGAAAATCAGCCCGTGCCTGGCTGCGAGATAGTTGATGAGATCGGGATGATGCGAAATCAGCAGGCATTGTCCGTCCTGTTCGGCAACCCGGTCGCTCACTGCGGTCAGCCAGGGCTGCAACTCGCGGAGAGCGACGTAGTTGTCGGGCTCGTCGATGCAGACGGTCGAGTCTCTTTCGATTGCGGCATAAAGTATGGCGAACAGCGCCACCAGGTTTCGCTGCCCGATCGAAAGCTGGTCGAGCGACAGATTGAATTTCTTGCCTTTGCCGTTTCCCGAGAATTTGAACTCGAATTTCAAGGCACGCGTGGCTTCGCTCACCTTTTCGAGCTTCATGTTGTCGAGACCGTCGATCACGCCGTCTCGCAGAGAATCCCGCAATTGCGACACCGTATCGACAGACTCCTGCGTCAGATGCCGCAACCACGACACGATTTCATGGAGACTGCGGTCAGGCTGTTCGAGTTCACCTTCGCTGCGAGCCGACATGCGGAGTGGGTCAGGGGCAAAGACGTACACGCGGCCCAGGCGCATCCGAAACCAGGTGAGCTTTTGGTTATCGGGGCGCTCCGGAATGGTCGACAGGGCCGACCGCGACCAATCGAAGGGAAACACCGGGCCTTCTGAGAAATCGTCGCGGTATAAGTGGGCGTCGTTCCCGTCGAATTCGTAAAGCGGCTTTCCGTCGAATTTCAGGCCTTCGCTCTTGATCCGATTCCGCAGCCCGGCTCGGTCATGTTCGATCACGACTCCGTAGGTGTAGATTCCCCCATTTCCCCGCACGTCCAATTCAAATGTCTGATCCGGCCTGGTGTCCCAGGCAGTCAGCGAGCTGGTCGGAAAGGCCGTGGCGGAGTCGGTTCCCAGGCACACAAAGTCGCGTAGCGTTTCGAGAACGTCGAACAAAGTCGTCTTCCCCGTTCCGTTATCGCCGATCAACAACTGCAACGGTTGGGGCAGGCACTCGAAGTTGACGCAACATTTATAATTATCGATGAAGACGCGGTTGATCATGCAGGAGCTCCGGCTCATTCTTCGCCGGCCCAACGACAATGAGACGCAAATCGGGCCGCATGTCATTTATACCCGGTTTCAGGTCGATTCTCACCTAATCGCGTTCCCCACCAGCTCCGCATGAGCGGAAACCGTGATTGTCAGTAGCGAACCTGTGCAATCCCCACCTCCCGTCCCTTCCCCTCTCCACTTTCTCCCCTCTATTCTCTATTCGCCGCAGGCGAATCCCGCTGCCGCTCAGCCGCGGCCCGCATGAGCACCTCCCGCGCCCAGCGTGCGAACTCGTCCCCCGCCAGGGCCGCATAAATCAATTCCTTCTGCCCTGCGGTGACGGGAATCCGCAGATCCACCGTCTTGCGGTCGGCGAGCTTCTTTCGTGGGCGACCTGGTTTTTTTGGCATCCCATTTTTGTAGCCAAAATTTCCCATTTTTGCAGCCATCGTTATTGAAATGTAGTATTTATATTACTATATTACGAATGATCGAAATCGACTCATCCACTCTGGACAGGAGTTTCCGATGCAAAATCTGGTCGAGACCTATCGGGTTCCCAGGGAGCTGATCGCATTGATCGAACGCAGGCTGCTGGTGCCGCTACGTGAGAGTCCCGAGAGCAGAACCGTCGAGTTCCACATCCCCTCGAAACGGACGACGGACCGGCAAGGCCGAATCACCACCTGGTCCGTCACCTGGATTCATCCGGCGTTCAATGCCGAATTCTGCCAGTATTACGACTGTGCCCCGGGCGACCACCCGAATTTTCAAGTGACGAAGGACACCACCGATCTCGGCGATGAAATCGTCGAACGTCTGGAAACGGTCGCCGATCTTGTCGCCTTCCTTGATTCCACCATGTCTGCGGGCGTGTTGCAAGCAAGCCCTCCGTATCCTCGATTTCCACCCATGTCGCGATAGAATAAGTTCACCACCGGTCACACTCATTCTCACGATCCATCGAATTGTCTCGCAGCGCATGGCCAAACGCCCGAACCGAAACTGGACCCGAGAAGAACACATTCTGGCGTTCAATCTCTATTGCACGATTACGTTCGGATCAATCGACATGCGCAATCCGCAAGTGATCGAACTAGCTCACCTGATCGGCCGCACTGTCGGTTCTGTTTCTCGAAAGCTCGCGAATTTCGCCCGTCTCGACCCCGCCCTCCAAGCTCGCGGGATCAGCGGGTTGCCACATGGTGCTCATGGCGAAGAGGAAGTGTGGCATGAATTCGTAGATCACCCCGAAGCGCTCGCGTTCGAGAGCGAGCAGTTACGCGCCGGTAGGCTCGGCGTATCGGTAACTGAGGTAGCTGAGGTCGACGATACCGACTTACCCGCTGCTGGACTAGAGCGGGAGGCAATCGTCCGCGTCCGCGTCAACCAGAGCTTTTTTCGTCGTCGTGTCATCTCGCTGTTCGAGTCGCAATGCTGCGTGAGCGGCCTGCGGACACGAGAACTGCTCGTCGCCAGCCACATCATTCCCTGGGCCGAAGACGTGCCGAATCGTCTCAATCCGCGCAACGGATTATGCCTGAATGCCCTGCACGACCGTGCCTTCGACCGCGGCTTGATGTGGATCGAAGAGGGTTTCATCATCCGCTTCTCGAAGCGGCTCGTCCCCCGCCGGAAAATCCCCGACGACACCCTCGCCTGGCTCACCAGCTTCGAAGGCCAGCCGCTCCACCTGCCGAAGCGATTCTCGCCGGACCCGGACTTGCTCCGCCGGCACGCGGGACGGAGTGCGAACTGAAGAATGCCAGCTTCGCCTCCAAACGGCTGGCAGACACGTGCCTACGGCAATCCAAATATATCGCGGCCATTTATCCGAAGCGCATACGCGAAGACCTCTGGCTCACCATCATTCCTGGAGACCCCAATCGAATAGTCGGGGTGATAGACGGATGGCTGCGTGTAGAAAACTTGTGCATCCGTAAGAGCCGCGAATATGCACATTCCAAGGGACATAGGCTTCGGGCCGAATGGAGCAAGGTCGGCCCGCATGCGGCCACCGTCTGTTGCCTTCACGATGCGCTCAAATGTGTCGACGGCATCCGTTGCTGATGCACGGAACACCTCAAATGCATCCTGGTTGCGGTTCTTCTTTAACTGCCTCAGCAACTCCCAACTCCGCTGAAAAGCAGCTGGGGGAGCCGGAAACGGAAGGAGGAGCTTAATAGGGAGCTCGGGCTCGCCTTTCAATTGCTCTTGAAGACCTAGTGCTTGAAATCCTACTCCAATGATCAGCATCGAAGAAGGGGGAGCCGCATATTGGCCGCTGAACAATGGCAACTGAGCCCAGTCATTGAAGTTTTCTGCCAAGGGACCATTGGGGTATGTTATCGGAATGCTATATGTCGCAATCAGATTTGAGACACGGCTGCGGTTTGCGTCGGCCAATAACCGACGCACCATCGGAAAGGAGAACCTCTTCGGAAACGACGTGATATCGAGCACGATATTTCCATTCGCGCGAGAGACAAATTCTGTGATCGCCTGTACGATCTCATCATGAGTCGCGCTGACGCGAAGCGCCTTGATTTCGCCGTCGGATCCATTGAGTGCGGAGAATTCAGCGCGACGGGCCACCAGCTTTTCTGATGCCCGGACGGAATGCCTCGATTGCTTATCGTGAATTTCCAGGACGGATCTGGCGATTACCTGCACATTCGCCGCGGACGCTTCTAAGGCCGCGAGAGAGCGATCCTCCGTCCCAATGCAGCCAAAGAAGCTCCATTCTCGGACCGGATGGTGTTTGAAAAACCACCTTAAGGGTCCACGGGGTCGATATCGAGTCGCATTCATACGCAGCTGCTTCGATTTGATTGGTCAAAAACCCAAACGGAGTTGCCGTGTGTCCTCAGACGACTCTTCTTGCGACGCGGCGCGTGAGTCCGCCGTGATAGGGGCAATACCATCGAGACACACCTTGGCCTCGTTCAACCACTGCAGGACCTCGGCAGCCGTCGTGTAATACGGCTCCTTCGTGTGGGCATCCGGAATCTGGAAGTACGCGGAAAGTATTGGGCTCAAGTACCATTTCACCCGGCGACGCCGGTCGGCACCTTTCGTCGTATGCTCGACCGAGTACAGGTCGCCGTAATCAGTTGCGTCACAGAGGAACCGTGCGAGGACTGGTACCGAGTCTAGTTCCTCCACAGCCAATGAAAACCCGTTATAGCCCGGATACGACATCTCAACGTCGTCGAGCAGTCCCTTCCGGAACTTTCGCCCCAGAACGTCAACAAATCGTTGGCGATCGTGACCATTCGGCAATTCTGCGATCTTTGTGTACCAATCCTTGCTCGCCGTCTCAATTCCAACGGATTGCACGTCGCGATCGATTGTCTCCCGTAACGGGTCAACTCGCTTTGCTGGCGTTTTACCTCGTTCGGCGCGCAGAAACGCATCCCAGATCTCGTGGCAGACTGAAAGAAATACGCTGATGTTCGGCGTACTAAGAGACAGGATTGTCTCTTTCCCACTCCAGCGCAGGCGCTGCGCACACCGAGCCGCGATTTGCATCAGACACTGTCGCACCCGTTCTTTTCGCCACGTGCTCTTATTCCAAGGCGCTTGCTGCACGGGCGGCGCCGATTGAAGCCGTACGCCACGCTTGCCCGACTGCCCGCGCTGGCGTGCCCATGCACCTGCAAGACCTGCGGTAAACGGATCCGTCTGAAACAGAGCTTCCAGGAATGACGTCCAGGCCATAGGCCAGTCGGGGCCGAGACGGAGGATTTTGTCGGCGGATGAATTCCGCGCATAGTCACCTGCGACCTGTTCCGGTTTTGGCGTTTCACCAAAAACCTGTTTCAGAGAATCGTCTCGAGTGGCGGCAGGGGTAATCCCACCGTGTCGGAGTCGCCTCCGAAACGTATCAGTAGCGAATTCCGGAAAAAGCCAGGTTGTTCGGTCCTCTTTGCGTCGCAGTTTCTCGTCGAGGTCCACAATACGGTAGTCTCGAATGTGCTCGAGCTTGTCAGCCGTTCCAAAAATCGTAAGGTCGTCATCCCACGCATATGGACGAGTTCCGATTCGATACGATACGCGTGAATCCCTCTTGCTGAGCGCTTTATTGATGACGCGCCGATACTGCACTCCCAGGGCCTGACGAAGGACATCGCTCCGGTACAGCCTCTCAACCTGGTCGATTCTCACGAACATTGGCGTATCGTCGGAAATCAAACCTGTCTCCTTCATCACCTCTTCTACGCGCGCTATTGGCTCTCCGATGTTGGTTTTTGTGTCGTGGATGCGAGCGGGCAATTCAATGTTGAATTGATGGAATGATCGGTAAGTTCCAATTCGCTCGTCGATGCGCGCTGTCGCAGCGTTGAAGCTGTGACACCCGTTAAGGCTTCCAAACCAACAGTCCTGTTCTGCGAGCGAAGACGCGAATGCGTCCAATGCGTCGGATTTGACAAGGCGGTCGAACGCTTCAGGATTCGTTGCCATCACCTCAATTGAGCGGAAC
>DASYAR010000389.1:0-17043 GCA_036501235.1 Planctomycetaceae bacterium | reverse complement strand
CAACCCGGTCGTGCTAAATGAGCCTGCGGTCTCGGTGATCTGCCCCGCTGACGTGGCGTCGATCTCTCCCGAGCCGGTGCTCACGGCTGCATTCACGGCAATGTCGCCGGAGGTCGTCGTCATCAGGCTGATCGTGTCGGTCGTGGTGCCCGTGACCGCCGCGCCGATCGTCAGGGTACCTGCCGCGGCCGACAGCGAGATCGACTGACCTGCCGTCAGATCAGTGACCAATCCCGACGTCGTCAGGTTGCCCGTGTTGCCGACCGAGATGTTCCCACCCGTTTCGCTGATCCCCGTGACCGCCAGCGTGGCCGCCGTGTTCGTCAGACTCACGTCGCCGCTGGTCGTGTTTGTCGCATTGAAGCTGCCAACGGTATTCGCGCCCCCCAGCGTCGTGCCCGTCACCGAGCTGGTCGTCAGCAATCCACTGGTGCTGACGGCTCCCCCCGTCTCGGTGATCGCGGCGCCCGCCGTGAGCGTCACGGGGCCGGTGTTGGCGTTGACGGTGCTGTTGATCGCCACACTTCCATCGGCCGTAATGGCGACGGCTCCGCCGGCCGTGGCGATCGATCCATTGACGACGGCGCTTCCGCCGGAGCCTGCTGTTTCTCCCGCGTGGATTGTTATCGTGCCGGTGCCGCTGGCCGTCATCGAGCCGTTCAGGGTTATGTCGCCCGTCTGCGTTTCGAGCGTGAGACTGGCATCGTTCTGCAGGGTGATCACCGAATCGGCATTGGACGTGAGCGTGTCGGTGGCCTGTAAAATGATGCTGCCGGTCAGTTGATTGATCTGAAAATCGGTGACCGTGTCGGTCCCGCCGGCGTCATCCCCGAATTGGATTTCATTATTCGTGCTCAGAGTCGAATCGAGACTTCCAGTCGCGGTCGTGTCGTGGGTGATCGTGAGATTCGCGGGGTCGAGCAGCAGCGTTCCGATTTGTCCCGAGGAAGCAGACAAATCGGCCGTCCCCTGGAAGGTCAGAGAACCGCCCGACACTTCGGCCCAGCCGCCGTCTCCCCCGGCGAGGCCGCCGCGGGCCGAAATGCTGCCGTAGTATTGAGTGAATTCGTCCGACCAGACGACCACTTTGCCGCCGTGGCCCTGGTCGACCGCATCGGCTTTCAGCGTGACGTTCTGGCCGACAAAAGTTTGCGTGGCGTCGCGAACGGCCGCGTGGGCCCCGTGCGCATCGCCGCCGACGAGAATCGTGCCGCCCCCCGCGCTCCCCGAAGCGTCGACGCGCGCGCTCCCGCCGAGCCCCACGTCTTCGCCGAGCAGCTCGACCGAACCGCCGATCGCTCCCGGCACCGTGTCCGACACGTCAATCACGCCGTAATCGAGCAGCGTTCCCGCAGCGCCGGCGTCGGCGATGACGGAGCCGCCGGTCGATTGGATCCGGGCTGTCGCGGCCAGCGTCACCGCCTGCGAACCATCGAGTTCGATCGTCCCTCCGGCTGACGTAATAGAACCCGATACGAGAATCGTCCCTGCCGAGGCGGTCAGGTTCGCGGCGCCGAGATCGACATTCCCGGCGATGTCGAGCGTGTCGCCGGTGCCACCGTGAAAGTAAAGATCGGCGCCGGTTGCGTCGTGGAACGTGGAGACATTGATCGTGTCGGTTGTCGCTCCGGCTGGAGAAACCGTGCCGACCGTCAGCGACGACGTCGGATCGGCAAAGTCGAGAACCATGCCGCTGGCCGTCGTGATTTCGCCCGTTCCCGCGGCGCGGCCGTCACCCAACGTGAGCGAGCTGCCTCCGGCTGCGACATAGAACGAGCGGCTGGCAGCGCTGAGAGAATCGAGCACCGACTCGACGCCAGTGAAGGAAATCGACGCTCCGTCGATCGTGATGACGCCCGAATTCGCCGAATCGAGGTTGTACGTGACCGACCCGACCGGGCCGCCTTCGATGATGATCTGGTCGCCCCCCGGCGTCTGTTCTTGGCCTCCATCGAACTGTATTCCCCCAGAGGGAAGTGGATCGCCGCCGGAATAGTCGATGACGAGTTTGTCGTCGCCGTCGGAGCCTTTGATGATCAACTCGCCGATGGCCGACAGGGGCTGTGAGACCGAGGGGGAGCCGTTGATCGTCACGTCGACGTTGTCACCGTCGCGCTTCACGACGAACAGATCGCCCCCTTGCTTCTGGGCCTGCTGAGAAGCGTCTACCGTCAAGATGACCGATTGCTGCGCAACCTGGGCGACGGCCGCCGCGTTGGCGGCGGCATCGGGCGGCGGGGTGGGCGCCGGCCCCACGGGCAGGTTGGCTGCGTTCAGCACCCGCCGCGATTCAAGACGCATCACCCCCAGAGACGCGGCGAATTCATCGCGAATTGCAGGACATGCCGGGCTCTTCTGCTTCCGTGGAAATGGGATTTGAGCGGCAAGGAACCGCGCAATCAACCCAATGCTCGGCATTGGCTGACCTCTGGAAAAAATGGTCTGCGTCCTGCAAGTTTCGGCATTAAACTCTATGCCACCGGCAGAGGAATATCCAAAACCCCCAAATTGTCTGGGGTTGGATCACTCCCTGTCAACAATAACCTAGAATCGGTCATAACGATTCGAGTGCATATCCCGCACACAGGGCTGGCGGCGAACATGCCGAGAATTCGGTGCCGTCCGCACGAGCCGAAGCGATTCGGCCAACCTTGCCGGTCGCAACGAGGAATCGTCTGATGTGGGACGTGTACTCGCTCCAGCGAGCCGTAGGGTTTATCCCTGCGGGATCCGGGTGCACGAATGCGAAACGTGAAAAGGCGAATCGACGCGACGGCGGAATGTCTGGAAATGTGTTGTTTCACAGCTCCGTGAAGAATCTGCTTTGGGGCCGGTGTTTCCCGAAGCGGAGCTTCGAACGCTGCATTCCCAAGCGGAGCTTGGGAACGGGGATGCCGTCTCACGCGAACAGCGGAGCGAGCGGGTCGCCTTCGGTCAGCCGCACCGGGCGCGATTCGCGGTCAGGCAGAATCAGGTCCGCCGGAATTCCCAGTGCGTGATAGATCGTGGCCGTGACATCAGCGGGAGAAACCGGGTTCTCCACAGGATAGGCGGCAATGGCGTCCGATCGACCATAAACCCGGCCCCCTTGAATGCCTCCTCCCGCCATCACGGCGCTGCCGCACCACGGCCAGTGCTCGCGCCCGGCGTTGTTCTGCGAGATCTGGGGGCGGCGTCCGAATTCGCCCACCCAGACCAGCAACGTCTCGTCGAGCAATCCCCGGTCGGAAAGGTCTTCGAGCAGGGCCGAGAAACCACGGTCGGTTGGCGGCATCAGATCATTCTTGAGCCGCTTGAAATTGTTTCCGTGCGTGTCCCAGAAATTCTGCTGATCGTGGTGCCAGTTCACGCACACCAGCGATACCCCCGCTTCCACCAGGCGGCGCGCCAAGAGCAGCCCCTGGCCGTGAATGTGCCGGCCGTAACGGTCGCGCACCGCGGCCGATTCCTGCTTCAGATCAAAAGCGCGCTGCACGGCTGCCGACGTCAGAATGTCGAATGCTTTCTCCTGCACATTCCCGAACGGATTGCCGGTCGCATTCGTTCCGGCCGCCAGCGAATTCAATTGCGCGAGCAGCGAGTGCCGGGCGCCCAGCCGCGATGCGGAAATTCCCTCGGCGAGATCGAGCCCCGAAACGCGAAAATTCCTGGCGTTGGGATCGCCCGTCACCACGAACGGATCGTAGGCCGGCCCCAGCCAGCCGGCATGTTGACCCGGGGCAACACCTCCCGGCGCGGACGGATGCGAGACGACCCAGGGGAGCGTGACGAACGGCGGCACGGGACTGGCCGCAGGGCGCAGCTTGCCGAGTATCGATCCGATGTGCGGCCAATCGTGCCGCGACGGCGGATCGGCGTCTGAGTTCACTTTGGGCGCCTGCCGCCCGGTCATCACGTGATGCACGCTCGACAGGTGCGCCGGGTCGCTGTGCGTCAGCGAGCGGATGATGGAGTATTTGTCGGCGTGTTTTGCGAGTCGTGAGAAATGCTCGGAAATCTGGATGGAAGGCACATTCGTCGCGATCGAGCGGAATTCGCCACGAACCTCGCGCGGCGCCTCGGGCTTGAGGTCCCAGGTTTCGAGCTGCGAGGGACCGCCCCACATGAACATGAGAATGCAGGCCTTCGCCTTGCCGAAGCCGGCGGCTTGGGACGATTCGCCTTGCCACGGAAGGCCCGCCGCGCCGTCAGCCGCCATCAGCCGCCGCGCCGCCAGGAGATCGGGGAGCGACAGCCCGAGTACGCCGAGCCCTCCCCACTGCAGCAATTCCCGCCGACCGAGTTGTCGGGGCAGTCTGCGGAACTCGTGGCAACCTGATTCGTGCATGGTAACTCGTGGATCAATGTTTGTTTATCGGTTCATTGTAGCGGCGATCGGGCTTTCTGCCATACTGATGTTATCGACAAGAGTACACGTGGATGTCCGAAGGGACAAAAGGGTGTGAATCAATCGTCCTCGTCACGTTCGAACGCCGCGGAGACGAGACCGAAGTGACGCTTCGGCACTCGGGCGTTCCTGATGATGCTCTGGGGCGTCAGCACCAGGAGGGCTGGACCTGGGTGCTGTCGATGGTCGCCGAGCGGTTTACGTCAAAGCCGCCGGCAACGCCTGCGTGATCGTCGTCGAGACCGGCGGGGTCGACTCGAATTTCCGGGATTGACCGAGCACGACGCGGGTGACAGCGGCGACGGACCGCTCAATCCGCGAATGCGTAGCGGACGATGCACCACAGCGCTTTGAAACCGTCGCGCCAGCCGATTTTCTTTCCCTGGTCGTACGTGCGGCCTGAATAGCTGATCGATTGCTCGTAGATCCGCACCCGGCGGCGGGCGATCTTGGCCGTGATTTCCGGCTCGAAGCCGAACCGGTCCTGCTTGAGCGTCGGCAGGATCTCGTGCAGCAGGTCGCGACGGAAGACTTTGTAGCAAGTCTCCATGTCGGTCAGATTCAGGTTCGTGAAGCAGTTCGAGAGAGTCGTCAGGAAGCGGTTGCCCAGGTAATGCCAGTAGTATAGAACGCGGTGTGAATAATCGCCGAGAAACCGTGAGCCGTACACGACGTCGGCTTTCCCCTCGATCAGCGGCTGAAGCAGCCGGGGAAACTCCGATGGATCGTATTCGTTGTCGGCGTCCTGCACGATCACGAAATCGCCGGTCGCCTGCTGGAAGCCGGTGCGCAGCGCTGCGCCTTTGCCGCGATTGCGGTCGTGAAACACGACGTGAATGGTGTTGAGGTCGTCGTTGTTGGGGTTCGCTTTGAGCTCGGCGAGCACTTCGCGCGTCCCGTCGCGGCTGCCGTCATCGACCAGAATGATTTGCTTCCGCAGCGGCACCTTGCGAACACGATCGACCAGCTCCAACAGCGTGGCCCGCTCGTTGTACACGGGGATCACGACCGACAGCACGGTCTCGGCCGGAATCGCGTAGATTCCCAGCAGACGGCACGGTCCGTCGCCCAGACTCGAGCGAAACCGTTCGTACCAGGCCCAACTGTAGGGAGCCGGTTCCGAGTCGGAAAACAGTTTGGAACTCTGCAAAATCGCGCTCATGCTCGGAACTCCGCAACGGCACCAGGGGAACCCGCTTCAAGTTCAATTATAGATCGGAAATCGCCGGGTGCAGCCCGCGGCGGACAGACCCAATGCAAATTATCTCGCATTTGCCGAATCTAACGCCCCGCGGGTCGACAAGCGCTGGTCCCAACTCCGGTAGATTTCGTCCATAATATCGTTTAGCGAGTAAGCATGCGCCCAGCCCGGATAATGCATGCAGAACTTGCTGACGTCGCTGACGTACCAGATATGATCGCCGCTGCGGTTCTGATCGGAATAGGTGTGCTGCAATTTGCGGCCGGCCCGCTCTTCGCACATGGCGATGGCCTCGATCATCGAGCAATGGCTGTGCCTGCCGCCGCCGGCATTATAAACCTCGCCCGGCCGAGGCTGATGATGAAAACGCCAGAACATATTCACCAGATCGCTGGAATGGATGTTGTCGCGAACCTGCTTGCCGGCATATCCGAACACGGTGTAGGGCAGCCCCTCGACGCAGCAGCGCATGAGATACGACAGAAACCCGTGCAGTTGCGTCCCCGAGTGGCCGCCCCCGGTCAGACATCCACCCCGAAAGACGCCCGTATTGAGCTGAAAATACCGGCCGTATTCCTGCACCATGACGTCGGCCGCGACCTTCGAAGCGCCGAACACCGAATGCAGGCACTGGTCGATCGACAGCGATTCGTCGATCCCTCGCTCGAAATAGGGATGCGCTTCGGCGATTTCCCAGCGTGTGTCGAGCTCGACGAGCGGCAATCGATTCGGGGCGTCGCCATACACTTTATTCGTCGACGTGAAAATGAACGTCGCCTGTGGACAATGCCGTCGGGTGGCCTCCAGCAGCACCAGCGTGCCCAGCGCATTCACCGTGAAGTCGGTCAGCGGTTCTTTCGCCGCCCAGTCATGCGACGGCTGGGCCGCCGTATGGATCACGATTTTGATGTCGCTGCCGTATTCGGCGAACACGCGATTGACGGCCGCTTCGTCGCGAATGTCGATCGCGTGATGCGCATAGTCGGGGATCGTCGTTTCCAGCCGCACGCGACTCCAGTCGGTCGACGCTTGTTCGCCGAAGAAATACTGCCGCAGGTTGTTGTCGATCCCTGCCACCTGGAATCCCTGCCGGCTCAGGAACCCGACCGATTCCGCCCCGATGAGCCCGGCGGACCCAGTGACGATGCCCACATCCATGATGGTCTTCTCCGTACGACTGTGCTCGATTTTTACGTGCCTCGAGCCAGAACCAATGGCGCATTGAGATGCACCGCGAAACGGACCGGCTCGGTGCGAAAGTTAGCATACGAAGCCGATTTCCGCACGATCAACATGCGCTGAACCGTGCCCGTCCCGCATCCCCGGGCCTGGGGACAAAACGCGCCCCGCGAGCGGGGCGGCTTAACGGGCGATACAAGACAGGATTAGCGCTTTCGCGTTACGCGATGTTGTAGACGAAATTTCCGTCGGGACCGACGGAAACTTCCACCGCCGAAATCGTTTGCCCTTGCGCCAGGCGAGACAGGAATTCCGACGACATCTCCGGCAGGAGCGTCTTACTGAGGATATGGTCGACGTTGCGGGCGCCCGTGTCGACTTCGGTGCACCGCTTGGCCACGCTGTCGATCAATTCGGGAGTGCACCTGAACTCGGCCTTGTAGTGTTCCTTCACGCGCTTGCCGATCTTGCCCAGCTTGAGCTGGATGATTCTGCGCATGATGTCGTCGGCCAGCGGGTAGTAGGGCACAATCGTCAGGCGGCCGAGAAACGCCGGTTTGAAACTCTTAAGCAGCTCGGGAAAGATCGCCTGGGCGAACGCCTCGGGCTCGGGTCGGGTCTCGGGATCGGCACACAGCTTCTTGATGAGATCGGTTCCGGCGTTCGACGTCATCAGGATGATCGTGTTGCGGAAGTTGATGTCGCGCCCTTCGCCGTCTTTCATCTGCCCCTTGTCGAATACCTGGTAGAAAATGTCCTGCACGCCGGGATGCGCTTTTTCCATTTCGTCGAGCAAGACCACGCTATACGGCTTGCGGCGGACGGCCTCGGTCAGCACGCCCCCTTCGCCGTAGCCGACGTAACCGGGAGGCGAACCCATGAGGAGCGAGACTTTGTGCTCTTCCTTGAATTCCGACATATTGATGACCGTCATGTTCTGTTCGCCTCCGTAGAACAGATTGGCCAGCGTGATGGCCGTTTCGGTCTTGCCGACGCCGCTCGTGCCGGCCAGCAGGAACACGCCGATCGGCCGGTTGGGGTCGGTGAGGTTGGCACGGGACGTGCGAATGCTCTGGGCGATCAGATCGAGGCCGTGCGACTGCCCCACCACCGATTGCTCGAGCAGGTCTTTCAATTCGAGCACCGTCTTGATTTCATCGGCGACCATCCGCCCCAGCGGAATGCCCGTCCACGATGAAACCGTCTCGGCGATCGCCTGCGGATTAACGCACACGTGCACCAAAGGCTCGTGTCCCTGCATGACCTTTAATTCGGATTCGGCGGCGGCCAGGGAGGCCAGCAATTGATTGCGGGCCTCGCCGGTCGGCGGAGCAGGAGGCGCGGCCGCCGGTTGCCCCGGTCCCGAATGACCAGGAGCGGGCTGCCCCGCTGCGGCTTGAGCCGGCGCGCCTTGTCCCGCTGCCGGCGCGGGCGCTGCCGGTTCGCCATGCAGTTGCCGCTGCATCTGGTGGATTTTCGTCACCAGTTCTTTTTCGCGATTCCAGCGCTCTTCCAGACCGGCCAATTCGGCTTCGAGTTTCGTCTTCTCCTCGCGCAGCTCGGCGACTCGTTCATCGTGCTTCGCCCCGGCAGACATCTCGCGCTCGAGGATGCCGATCGACACCGCCGTCTGTTCGATGCGCCGCCGGCAGTCTTCGATCGCCGGGGGCGTCGACGATTGCGACAGCCCGATGCGGGCGCACGCCGTATCGAGCAGGCTGACCGCCTTGTCGGGAAGTTGCCGGCCGCTGATATAGCGGTGCGACAGCCGCACCGCGTCTTCGACCGCCTCGCTCAGAATCCGCACTTTGTGATGCTTCTCGAGCGTGCCGACCAGGCCGCGCATCATCTCGACGGCAGTCTTTTCCGTCGGTTCTTCGACCTTGACCACTTGAAAGCGGCGGGCCAGGGCAGCGTCCTTCTCGAAGTACTTCTTATATTCGGCCCAGGTCGTGGCGGCGATCGTGCGCAGTTCGCCCCGCGCCAGCGCCGGCTTGAGCAGGTTGGCCGCGTCTCCCTGTCCCGACTGCCCTCCCGCGCCGATCAGCGTATGGGCTTCGTCGATGAACATGATGACGGGAACCGGCGACGATTTGGCTTCCGAGATCACCGATTTCAAACGATTTTCGAATTCCCCTTTGACGCCGGCGCCCGCCTGCAACAATCCCAAGTCAAGCGACCGCACCGAAACATTGCGCAGGGCCGGCGGCACGTCGCCGGCGGCCACGCGCAGCGCGAACCCTTCGGCCACCGCCGTCTTGCCGACGCCCGCTTCCCCCGTGAGAATCGGATTGTTCTGCCGGCGGCGGCACAGGATGTCCATGATCTGCCGAATTTCCGAATCGCGCCCCAGCACGGGGTCCAAGGCGCCGCTTTTCGCACGGCCGGTGAGGTCGATCGTGTACTGATCGAGGGCCGGGGTCTTGGTGGGCGCTTTGGGGCGACCTGGTTCACCGGACGCACCTGCTTCGGTTCCACGAGTCGCCGCCGCCGCCGACTCGCCTTCTTCGTCCGAGCCGGCCACCAGTTGCGGCAACGACTTCCGCAGCGACTCGACTGAGATGCGATCGAACAACGGCGACATCGAAGCCGCCTGACGGGCGAGCGAATCGTGGGCCAGCAGCGCGCACAACAAATGCCCCGAACGAATCGCGTGCTCGTTGAAATCGATCGTGGCGATCAGCCAGGCTTCGCGGATCAGGTCGACGATGTTGCTGCTGAGCGCTGGGGGCCGCGCGTTGCCGGTTTTGAGGCGATCGACGCAGCGCGTCAGGTCGGTATTCAGGCGTCCCGAATCGACTTCGAAGCTTCGCAGGATCGCGGTGAGGTCGGTGTTCGGCGTTTCGAGCAGCTTGATCAGCCAGTGTTCGATTTCGACGTTGTAGTTCGTGCGCGACAGGCACAGCCCGGCCGCCCCTTCCAGCGTGCGGCGGCACGTGTCGTTGAGTTTCCCCACCAGTTCCTTGAGATTGACCTGCGCCATGTCTCGTCCTCGTTGCTTCTCGATGATGTGTCTTGGATGTGATGCGCCGCGGATGTGTCCTGGCCGCCCGATCTCACACACCGTACCGTTGCCCGCCCGGCGTCGCAACCAAAGCCCGCCGTTTCCCGCGTCTTCGTCGGGCGGCAACGCACTCTATCTCAACTTTTTCACCAAACACCAAACACATTTGAACGCGTCCCTCCGAATCTCCCTACTTCAACAGCTCCCGACTGCGCAACCACTTGAGACACAAGTCGGTCCACGTCGAGGGGAGCTTCTCGTTCTGGCGGACGCCGAAATCGTGGTTGCCGGTCGCGTATACGTGCAACTCGGCGGGAACGCCGGCGCGCTTCAGAGCCACGTACATGAACGCGCTGTGCTCGGCATCGCTGATGCTGTCGTCCGTGGCGTGGGCCAGGAAGATCGGCGGCGTCTGCGTGGGAATGCGAATGCCGGCGGCGATCTCATCCTTGTCTTTGGCCTTCAGATAACCCGAATAACAAAGCACGGCGAAATCGGGACGACAACTGGCGTCGTCGACGGCGTCGATCGATTCATAATTTCGCTTTTCGAAACTGGTGGCGGTCGCCAATGCCAGATGGCCGCCGGCCGAGAAACCCACCATGCCGATCCGGCTCGGGTCGATGTGCCATTCGGCGGCGCGACTGCGAACGAGGCTGACGGCGCGCTGGGCGTCGAGCAGCGGCCCCAGCGGCGGTTCCCCTTTCACGTCCCCCGGCCGGCGCGGGCAGCGGTATTTGAGAATGATGCCGGTCATCCCCTGCGCGTTGAGCCACGCGGCGACTTCTTCCCCTTCGAGCTCCCAGAACAGGTCGTGGTATCCGCCACCCGGACAGATCAGCATGGCCGTGCCTGTGTTCGACTCCTGGGGCGGCTGATAGATCGTGAGCGTCGGATTCGTGACGTTGGTGATCAGTTTCGTCCGCCCGCGGATCAATGCCGACTCATAATATCGAGTGCTCTCTTCTCCCTTGATGCCGACGTCCCCCGGTGTTTTACCCGGCCAGACGTCGACCACGATCGGCTCGGCCGCGATGGCTCCGCCGGCGGCAGCGAGGAACATGAGTGACGTGACAACGGAAAAAATTCGGTGCATGAGTGCTTACCTTTCGTAGGGTGGACTTCCGTCCCACGCGTGACGATCTGCTGATGTTAATCTATAGTCGTCTCGTTTTCATTCCGGCTCGACAAAGTGCCCCGCCATGCCGCAGCCCGCTCGCACGCCCGAAACAGACCTGCTGCTGGAGGCGGCGGCGCAGCACATGGGCGCCGGAAAATTCACCGAGGCGATTTCGCTGCTGCGGCGGGTTGTCGATCTGTTTCCGAACGATCCCCTCGTTCTCGAACGGCTGGCAGACTCGTACCGGCTCGACGGTCGGGTGCTCCCCGCGCTCCGTGCCTGCGATCGGCTGATCGAACTGGGTGCCGCCACGGCGTCCACCTGGCGCTGGACGGGCAATTTATTAAGCGACCTGGGAGAATATGCGCAAGCCTTAGGCGCCTTCGAGCACGGTCTGCTCCTCGAACCGGCCGATGCCGAGATGCACCATAACCTCGCCAAGGCCTGCTATAAGCTGGGTCAGGTCGAGCGGGCCGCAAAACACCTCGAAATCGCCATTGCCCAGACTGACGCCGAATCCTCGTGGCTGAGCCTGGCGACCCTGATTCCCGGCGCTCCCGGCGCCACTCATCAGAAGGTCCTCGAGGTGCGTCGCGAATTCGCCCGCCGATTGGCCGCGGCCGAGAACTGCACGCCGCCACGGCCCCGCGTCGCCGCCCAGCGACGCGACCGCCTGCGAATCGGCTACGTTTCTTCGTTCTTCGACGGTTTCAACTACATGAAGCCGGTTTGGGGATTGATCAATCATCACGATCGCGACCGATTCCAGTTCACACTCTTTTCCGACGGCCTGCCCGAGAAAGGAATGCCCGGCTATCAGCCGCATCCTGCCGACCGCATTTATCAGACCGCCGATCTGACGACGCCTCAATTGGTCGACCGGATTCGCGACGCCGAGATCGACATTCTGGTCGACCTGAACGGGTACAGCCGGCTCGAACGACTGCCGCTGTTCCTGCACAATTGCGCCCCGCTGACGGTTGCCTGGTTCAACCAGTACGCCACCTCCGGTTTGCCCGCGTTCGACTACATCGTGGGCGACGATGAGGTGATTCGTCGTGACGAAGAACAGTTTTACACCGAACGGGTGTATCGCCTGCCGGTCAGTTACCTGACGTTCGAAGTCCTGCATCCGACCCCGCCCGTCGTTCCACCGCCATGTTCGCAAACCGGCCGGTTCACGTTCGGCAGCCTCGTTTCGCAGTACAAGATCACCGCCGAAGTGCTCGATGCCTGGGCCGAGATTCTGCGCCGGACCGAGGGGGCGTTGCTGCGCCTGGCGAACGCAGCACTCAAGTCGAACTGCAATCGGAGCTTTGTTCTCGATGAATTCTCCCGGCGCGGAATTCCGCCCGAGCGACTGAAGCTGTTCGGTCCCGCCCCGCATTTCGAATACTTGCGGCATTACGATCACATCGACGTCGCGCTCGATGCCTTCCCTTACAACGGCGGAACGACGACGATGGAGGCGATCTGGCAAGGCGTTCCGGTGCTCACCTTCGACGGCGACCGCTGGGCCTCACGGACCAGCCAGACGTTGCTCCGCCGTTGCCATCTGCGCGAATTCGTGGCACGCGACGCCGTCGGCATGGTGCACATGGCCGTCGACATGGCCCGGGACCCGCAAACTCCTGCACGGCTCGGAATCCTGCGGGCCGAAATGCGATCGCGATTGGCCGCCTCGGCGACATGCGACACCGCCGCCCTGGCCCAAAGCATGGAACAGTTTTACGGCGAGATCTGGTCCGCCCACGTTGCTGATGGCGCGGCGCACCTGCCATAGCGACGACTACACTTTGTAACCCTTCTTCTTAAAGATCGGCGTGGCAATCCGCCGCAGGTTGCCTCCCAGAATCTGCATCCGTTGTTCGTGCGTCAGATCGGCATCGAGGACTTTCGAGAGCTCGGTGGCGTACGAGCGACTGGGAGTGTGCCCGCCCCACACGATTCGTTCGGCTCCCAGCTCTCGGACTGCCAGATCGACCGCCCCCGAATGCGGATCGGAGCCGGCGAATTCCAGGAAGACGTTCGTCTGCGGCCGAACCGCGCGAATCCCCAATTCCCAGTCGCCGCCGGAATGGCCGCAAATGAACGGGACGTCGGGAAAGCGCTGCGCCACCGCGACCACGTCCATCGGCGTCGCTTCACCCGCTTGATTGCCACCCCCGGGCTGGCGTGGCTCGCCGCCGACCTTCAGCCACGTATGCACATAAATGACGGCGTTCAGTTCGGCCGCCAGGCTGATGATCGCGTCGTTCTGGGGATGGCTGACCCGGAATTCGTGCCGGCCATGCCCCGCGTATTTGATGCCGACGCAGGGGCCGTTCCGAATCCATTTGACCATCTTCTCGATGCTGCGATCGGGATCCGCCGGGTCGACGCAAGTCAGCCCCGAAATGCGGTGCACGTCGCGCTCCAGAATCTCCAGTTGCTGAGTTTCGATCCCCGTCGGCGCGAACGGCTTGTCGAGGTGGCCGCCGATCTCGAGCGAAAATACCCGCTCGATCCCCATTCGCTCGACATAGTGCATGGTCTCGGCATGGTGGCGCAGCGGGTCTGCCCCGGTGAAACCATGATAGTGGATGTCCCAGATGCGGAGCTTGACGAGATCGTCGCGTGTCGGCAGACCGTAATCAGCCGGGTTGAGGGCGAAATCGAGCCAATCGGTCATGGTCAGAAGCTTCCCACGTCAATCATTCTGTCACTATTTTCTTTTCGTCCATCCGTCATCTGCGTCAATCTGTTCCATCTGTGGATATAAATTCCTGGCTGTCGTTCACAGGCGAGTGGCATTCTCTCGCATAATCGCCACCAACTGCTCCCGTTCCAGCGGCGATTCGAAAAGTCTCAGTAAAGCGGCTTCGTACGGAAAGAACGGGGCGTGCGAACCGAACAACATCCGATCGACCGGCACCTGCGCCTTGATCGACCAGTGCTTTCCCTCGATCAACCGGCCGATCGCTCCGGCCCCCTCCAAATTGGCGATGTCGAACACGACGCTCGTTTCCGCGATGAGCCGCGAGGCCCCTCCTTGCTGCAGCGCGGCCATCCCATTGAGCAACTGCACTCGCGCCCGTGGCGCCATTTTCAGGGCGGCCGCCAAGGGTGACGCATCCACCGTCGGAACGGTAATCACCGGATGATGCACGCGGACGTCTTCCAGATCGATGGCGATCTGCACCAGGAGGCCGCGCTCGGCCGCCGCACCCAGCAACTTCGCAAACTCCGGCCGATCGAGACGATAATTGTGATAGCTCGGATAGAGGCGAATGCCGCGCATTTTGTAAGCCTCGTGACAACGTCGCAGGTCTTCTTCCCAGTCCGGCCAGACGGGACAGACGCTGCCCATTGGGCGCAGCAACCCCTCGCCGTGCAGCCAGCATTCTTCGGCCAACCGTGCATTGACGGCGTCGAGGTTTTTGTGCAACACCGCCTGAAAACTGCCGGCCCAGGCCTCGGTCACGCGGTGCTTCTTGAGCTTGGCGACAAGCGCCGGCGTCTGGCTGTATTTGAGACGGCGAAACGGCCACTCGAACAGGTGCACGTTGGTGTCGATGATTCCGGGCGCAGCCCCCGGTGCGGATAGGTCCGCCGGACCTGCAACCGCCCGTGCGGCGTCAGATGCCAGCCACGGCAGCGCCGCCGCAGGCAGCAGAGATGCCTGCAAGAAGTCACGCCGATCGAGATTTTTCGTCGACAAGGATGATTCTCCTCGTTATCCGCGTCCAGCAGCCTGTTGAAAAAGGGGACTGTCCCTTTCCAATGAGTGAGTTCTCCGTAACAAATCGATATGCCGGAGAGGGACTGTCCCCTTTTTCAACAGGCCTCGTCCGATTGGAATCGCACACGATTCATACGTCAAGCTGGTCCGACAATCGAGCGACGCGTGATGAATTGCAGTCCAGGCGCCTCGCCTGCGATGGTGTCAGCACGATCACCGTTCGTCGATTCCTGCTGCAGCCTCAATGGGCCGCACCATTTGTCTCGCGGTCGTTTAACCGCGACCCGGCTACCACCACGGAAATGCTGGAGTACCGCCTTGAGGCGGCTGTTGAAACGGTCACGCTTCAATGGGGCCGCACGGCCGTCAATGACGATGAGACGGTGGACTTGGCTTCAATGGGGCCGCGGCTTTTCAGCCGCGGAAATGCTACATATCGACTTGCGACTTGCACAACTATCATGCGCTTCAATGGGGCCGCGGCTTTTCAGCCGCGGAAATGCGCCTGGATCCGGCTCTGGATCTGCGTCAGAATGTCGCTTCAATGGGGCCGCGGCTTTTCAGCCGCGGAAATCCGGCGAGGCCGGTGACTACGATCTTTCGGCCATCGTGCTTCAATGGGGCCGCGGCTTTTCAGCCGCGGAGATGCTGATCGCGAAGTTACCGGCGAGCATCTGCTGGAGGATGCTTCAATGGGGCCGCGGCTTTTCAGCCGCGGAAATCGGGCTGACGAACCTCTTCCCCGAAATCGAATTCGTTGCTTCAATGGGGCCGCGGCTTTTCAGCCGCGGAAATGTCTGCCTGAATGCACAGGCTTCCGCAGCAAATCTCGCTTCAATGGGGCCGCGGCTTTTCAGCCGCGGAAATGCGCGAGAGTAAAGATCGACGGCGACGAAATGACTCTGCTTCAATGGGGCCGCGGCTTTTCAGCCGCGGAAATCAAATGCAGAACCGCCTCCGCCTCCTCCTGCTCCACCGCTTCAATGGGGCCGCGGCTTTTCAGCCGCGGAAATGACTCCCGTCGTATTTTTGACAGGCATTCCTCCCAGGCTTCAATGGGGCCGCGGCTTTTCAGCCGCGGAAATGAGGCGAACGGACCAATCCCGGTAATCGCGTTCTGGTCGCTTCAATGGGGCCGCGGCTTTTCAGCCGCGGAAATGACGTCTGGCGACTGATCGGGGAGATAAAGTCCGCGGCAGCTTCAATGGGGCCGCGGCTTTTCAGCCGCGGAAATTGAGCACGGGCGCAGCGTGTGAGGCGAAGAGATACGAGCTTCAATGGGGCCGCGGCTTTTCAGCCGCGGAAATCAGGCCGGCGGGACGCTCCAGACGATTGCCACGCTGGGCTTCAATGGGGCCGCGGCTTTTCAGCCGCGGAAATCGTCATTGCGATGGCCGGAGAACCGCTCCAAATGTACGCTTCAATGGGGCCGCGGCTTTTCAGCCGCGGAAATCTGGATCAGGTGTTCCAGGTCCGTGTCCTGTACACATGCTTCAATGGGGCCGCGGCTTTTCAGCCGCGGAAATCAGGCCCAGACTGACGAAATCTACGTCGGGATCGGGGCGCTTCAATGGGGCCGCGGCTTTTCAGCCGCGGAAATTCGTTCAGTTGCATGAACGCCGACCGGCTGACGGGAAGCTTCAATGGGGCCGCGGCTTTTCAGCCGCGGAAATGCGGCTCAGGAATCGCCAGAGGCAGCACAGGTTGTCGCGGCTTCAATGGGGCCGCGGCTTTTCAGCCGCGGAAATGCGCTGGGCGCCGGGGCACCCGCAGGCAATTCCGCACGCTTCAATGGGGCCGCGGCTTTTCAGCCGCGGAAATTCAACACCCGAGCGCCTACAGCCGATTCGGCTGGTCGCTTCAATGGGGCCGCGGCTTTTCAGCCGCGGAAATTCATTATTGATCGTCCAAGACCTGGGCCACGGCACTCGCTTCAATGGGGCCGCGGCTTTTCAGCCGCGGAAATCAGTTCATCGACCAGGCCATGGCGCAGGCGAAGCGGCTTCAATGGGGCCGCGGCTTTTCAGCCGCGGAAATCTGCCGGCAACGCAAACTGTTCTAGCTTTGTGGACTGAGCTTCAATGGGGCCGCGGCTTTTCAGCCGCGGAAATGCGACACCAGGATTTTCAGTCCTTGAAATTCTGAAAAGCTTCAATGGGGCCGCGGCTTTTCAGCCGCGGAAATTCGGCGGAGAGCACGGCGAGGGGAGTGCCGAATACCGAGGCTTCAATGGGGCCGCGGCTTTTCAGCCGCGGAAATTCGGTCCGTAGCAGGTCACGTCGTGGCCCCGCTTGGCGCTTCAATGGGGCCGCGGCTTTTCAGCCGCGGAAATCGGCGGGACGATGAATGACTCACTCTCGCGGCTCTGGGCTTCAATGGGGCCGCGGCTTTTCAGCCGCGGAAATTCTCGCGGGCTTATGAAGGTCTCTAG
>DASYAR010000388.1:0-47817 GCA_036501235.1 Planctomycetaceae bacterium | reverse complement strand
TGCGATCGACGTTCCGTCCCGCGGCGATAACAGCCCCTGATTGAGCCTGATGAAGATGATCGACACGTTGCAGGGCACGCCGATGGGCGACACCGGCGCCAGGAACATGCCCAGGTGGCTTCCCAGGTAGGGGCTGGGCGAATCGTGCTTGCAGATTACTTTACGTCGTCGCGGGCACAAATTGGTCTCGAACACAATGTCTGCAGTGCCGAAGTCATCATTTCCAAAACGCTTCCGGTTCAACCCGAGATCCAGGCGATGCCCCCGGATTTCATGAAGAGCGGGAAATCCCTCTTCGAAACGCCGCAGAAATAAAAATAGTCGCGGAGCAACCGCTGCGATTCCGCATGATGCGCTCCAATCATGAAGATCGGACGATAGCAGACGCTGACAATTTCCCGGCCACAGTGCGTGCGAGTCCAGGCGACCGCCGGCCCAACGCTCAGGACATAAATCAGAGGTAGACAGAAAATCAGCCCCACCGCCACCCCCTTCGCCCAGCGCTCCCGCCGGTTGACGATCCGCACCGCCAGCCAGACGCAGAAGGCTGCGAAGGCGATGGCCAAGGCTGAGATGACAGGGCTCATGATTGGGATCGTAGCCAGCGTGACGCACAGCGGGAAGACGAATGGGAGGGCAGCTTGATTTGGCGCGGAATTTGTCGGATGGCGACGTAAGTGGCGGATCGTCAGATCATCTCGAAAAGATCGATGTCGAAAATTGTCACGCGGCCGAGTGTGAATCCAGCGCTCCAAGACAATACGTCGCGAATCGGTTGCGGCCCTCCGACCACAAATGGCAGGATCGGTTGATATGCAGTTCTAATTGTCTGCACTGGGTTCACCCCCCTCTTCCCAGCCTGCACACAGGCCCGAAGGTCAGCGCATACAACACCGGCAGCTCGACTAGCGCCACCGCCGCCCAGAATGCCCAGCCAGGTTTGTTGCGGTCGGTCATTCGGCTTATTCCGATCACGCATTGAGGTCGGTTATGCCCTTGAAGAAATATGATTTACAGCAAATCAGTGTCAGAATTGCCAGCAGCCCACAGAACGCGGTTGCGAGAACAACCCGAATCGCCCACCGCTCCTGTTGTTCACTGATCGGGACCGTCAGCCAGACGCAGATTGCGACGAACGCGACACCATAGATTGCGACGATTAGGGACATGCCCCGATCATACCCGGCGTGGAGCGCGGGGGGGAACGGGAATGCTCGTGGTGGCGGCCGGTCCGCTCGACCTCCCTCCGGGGTATTATCTGGGGCATGGACGACGAGAGCGACATGACTGCCGTCGGATTCATTATTCGCATCGCCGGCGCGGGGCTGGCGTTGATCGGCATCCCTTATGGGCTCATGCTGCTCTCGGCGGAAGCGCCATCGGCGATCCTGATGACCATCGCGGCCGTCTCTGGTACGCTCGCAATATGGTACGTCGTTCGGATCTTCAATCTGGGATTCGATTCGACATCGCCATCAACTCCGACCGATAGTCGCCCTCCCGACGCCCGTCACGTATCCTACGCCGACGTCACCGTAGGAACCAAGCCCTTCGAACTCCCTGCTTTCGACTCGTCACGTGCAGCGGCGCCTCGGACCTGGGCTTGAGACCGGTGGCGCTGATTGACATTTTGGTGGGCGAAATGACGACGTTGTCGACGTCAGGCAGATGCCCAGGTGCTCGCCCAGGTTGGGGGTTGGGCGGATGGTGATTCCAGAACGACCTGACACGGGCTGTCACCAGCCTGGTGCAATCCCGCGATTCCGAAAGATCCACTTGCCACAAGTCGGGGTGGGAGCGTAATATTCCGGCCGCGAGTGAGCCTCGCCGGCCGTGCCCAGCGAAATCAAGATCCTCGTTGTTTCGAGCCCGTAACAAAACCGGTTGTGGGCTGTTCCGCAATCGCAAAATGACAATGGCCGCAGAGGTTTTGTTAAAAATTCTTTGATCGATCGGCGGGCCGCTTCAGCGTTACTCACTGAATCAATGTTGCCCACTGAAATGGAGTTCCCACTGAAATGGAGTTCCCGATTATGATGGGTCGCACCATGTGTCTAGCGCTGTTCGCGGCGGGGTTGGCAGGCCTGTTCGAGACGGCAGAGGCCGCAGATTGGATGTTCCGGCGATCGTACTACAGTCACGATGCCGAGCCGGCTGATTCCGACGACGCGCCCCCCGGCCGCTCGGTTTACAGGGAGCCCTGGGTCGCGGCGCATCCGCACATGGCCGTCCGCTCGGGCTGGCGGATCAACAGCTTTGTCATGCACAACGGCAGCAGCACTGACACGACATTTTACCGTGAGAACTGGACCGACGTAGATTATTGACGCGCGGGGCGGCTGTGTGGATCGCCCAGTGCAGGGCGCCCAGTGCAGGGCGCCGGAAACGCAGGCCCGCGCTCGAGAATTCTCGCGAAACTGAATTCTCCCAAACCGGGGGGGGTACGCGCCCGACTTCGGCAAACGTCCGTTCCCCGGTGCCGGCCGCTTCAGCGGTCGATCTTGAGGCTGGGGCGATTCCGCTGCAATTCGGCTACGCCGGCGTCGGTCACGCGGGTCCGCTTCAAGTACACCTTCGTCAACCCCTTGTAATTGCCAAGCTCTTTGAGCCCCGCGTCGGTCACTTCGGTCCCGGTGATCCACAACACCGACAACTTCGGGAGTTGCGCGAGTTCCTTGAGCCCTTCGTCGGTGATGTCGGTGTCGTCGAGCCAGATTTCCGTGACCTTCTTGAGGCGCGACAGTTCGCGGACGCCTGTGTCCGAGATCCTGGTGGCAACCAGCCCCAGTCGCGTCAGGTTCTCAAATCGGGAAAGCTGCTCGGCGCCGGCGTCGGTGATCTCGGTGTCGTTCAGCCAGAGCTCGGTCAGCTTTTTAAGCTTTAACAGTTCCTTCAGTCCCTCATCGGTCACGCTCATGCTGAGGTGCAGCTCTGAAAGCTGCGTCAGGCCCGTCAGCTCCTTGAGCCCCGCGTCGTGCACGTTCCGGCACCCGGCCAGGTTCAGCGCCGTCAGGTTCTTAAGTTTGCAGACTTCAATGAGCCCCTTGTCGGTGAGTCGTGTGGAGACGAGCCCCAGCTTGGAGAGCTGCGGCAGCCGGGCCAGTTCCTTCACCCCGGCGTCGGTGATGTCGGTGTCGTCCAGCCAGAGGACCGACAGTTTCTGGAAACGGGCCAGGTCCTTCAGGCCGACGTCGGTGATCTGCGTCGCCACCAGGCCCAGGATGGCCAGGTTGTCGAGCGCGGGGATCTGTTTCAACCCCGCATCGGTGAGATTCATGCTCAGATGCAGCTCGGTCAGCTTGGTGAGCGGCGCCAGTTCGCGAACTCCCGCGTCGGTCACGCGCCGGCAGCCGGCCAGGTTCAGCGAGACCAGATTCTTCAGTCTGGCGACATCCTTCAGCCCGGCGTCGCTGACCTTGGTGCCAATCAGCCCCAGGCGGGTCAGGTTTTCAAGACCGGCCAGCTCTTTGAGCCCCGCATCAGTGATCTTCATGCAGGTGGAGAGATCGAGCACCGACAGGTTCTTCAGACGGGCGAGCTGTTTCAGTCCCGCGTCGGAAACGCCTTTGCAGCCGGCCAGGTTCAGGTTCACCAGGCTTTCGAATTTGTCGAGTTCCTTCAGCCCGGCGTCGGTCACGCGGGTGCCATGCAGGTACAGGCCGCGCAGATTTTTGAGCGGTGGAAGCCCCGCGAGGCCAGCGTCGGTCATGCCGGTGCCGAACAATTCCAGCCCGAACGAAAATGGAAAATCGGGAATGTTCCGCAGGTCGTCGTCGCCGGTGGTGCGCGGCATGACGAGCACATGGGCCGCCTGGCGCGCCTGCGGATGGAGCCGCTTGTGGAACTCGCCCCCCAGCGAGCGGGCGACTTCGAAGGCCGATTGCAGTTGTGCCTCGGTGGGCTCGATCTGTTTTGGCGGATCGCCGAAAACCCCGCGCTGGGCCGCGAGGAGCGCCGCCAGCGCCGTCACAAACAAGCAGCCCGTGCGGCGCACGGAGCGGAAATCACGAGACGCAATTCTAGTCCGGGTCATTGTTCCTCCCTGATCCAACAGGACTATCAGCCAGAATCCGTGGCAACCCCGGACAAGTTTGTTCTTGTCTGCTCCTCGCCCGGTCCGTGGCCAAAGTGTAGCATCAGGGGACGGACGGGCAAATCCCAGTCTGTGTCCCGGCGGCGTGAGCGGGGGCGGAAATGCGAGCCAGATCCGGTCAGTCATCACTGTCCGCTCCTGCGAGAACAGCCGGCCAGTCGCTCGCCTGGTTCGACAGAACGCCCTGCGTCTGCCACAGGAGCGACTTCTCTATGGAAGGGCCGTGGATTTCTCCCCGCCGTTCGCGCCATCCACTCGTTGCGCCTCCAGCAAACCGCGCAACAAGCCCCAGTCAAATTGCTTGACTTTGGCTCTCACTGTGAATTTCAGTTCCACATCCCAAGCGTAGGTCCGGAAGAATTCAGTTTCACCCTTCTTCTGTAGGCCCCGCGCCATGCTTGCGACAGAGAAAATGCCAGGCGCCTGGTGGCACTGGATGCAGGATTTCAGTTGTGCCTCCACCGGTTGGCGCGCCGGGCGGACGTCGTTCCGCACGAACGGATCGCCTTCACTGCGTGCAAACGGTTCGGCCGGTTCGTCGGGACCGACCGATCGCAGACCGTGCTGACCGGCAAACAGCTTTCCCCGGTCCAGCACAAATTCGTACACGTCCTGCTCACCGAAGTCCCCGTTCAAGTTGGCCCGACGTTCTTCTGGAATTCGCCGGTAGACGCGGAGTTGCACCAGCTCGGTCACCGGCGTGACACGGACCTTCGCCGACCGATCCACGGCCAGCGCCCGCCGAACCATTGCCACCATCGTCCCCGGCGGGAATTGTTGAGTGGGGCCCCGTGGCAAATCTCTCAGGTATTTCTCCGTAGCCTCCCGCCCTGCCGGCAGGTTGAGGAACACAATATGCACGGCACGTCCGCCAGCACCGTCGAAGTGCCGCGGAGTCATCGGCTCAGGAGTCGTCTCATGGAACCGGACCCACGGTCCCGCGAAATCGAAAAGGTCGGTCGGTAGAAACGGCCGCTCAGGATGCTGCGGGTCGTGAGTCGCAGGAAACTGCTTTGACTCCACCGCCAGCGCGTAGTTGTCCGGTAGCGAATTGAACTCGCTGTCGCTGAGGGCCAGGTGGCCAATCACTTTTGCCAGCCGGGTGCGGAGGGCGACGGCCGCCGGTTCGTGTCGTGAATGATGGACCCATTCATCAGGATACCAGGCCAGATTGTCGAATGCCGCCCAAAGGTCGCCTTGAAAAACCAGCCGCTGCAGCGGATCGTCAATCGACTTGACCTCCCGCCTCAAAAGAAATTCGTCCAGCAAACTGGCCGCGAGGCGGTGGGGCTCGCCTTCCAGGAGAAACGTGCTGCCTCGATACAGCAGTGGGTCGATGGAGTGGATGTGCCGGCTCCCATCCGCTGCCACTCGCACGAACAGTGCCCGGTGCAGCCGGTTCCACAAGTGGTCCGGATCAGTTGCGTACGGCGCGAACCTGTCTGAAGGCGGCTTTGCTGGCCGCGCGTCAAGAACCTCCTCGCCAGCCCTCCCGCTCGTTCCCAAGCCGGCCAGCAACGCACCGATTATTGTTGGCAGCGCCAAGATCCCAACGAACATCCGCAGCGACACCGGAATCCAGCGCCGGGGGCGCGGCGGCTTGTCGGGCGCGGGGATGGGACTGAGGGTGGTGGTCGTGGCCATGCCGATAGTTTACCGCTGGCGGGTGCGCAAATGAATCCCAGTCACAGGGCACCGCCCAACTCCGATCGCGACGAGAGACTCTCAGTCTGACAGTTGCCTCCGCAGGCGATTCGAAGCACGAGGTGCTGCGACGGTTGCAAACTCATAACATCTGAAGAAGGACAAGCTGGGCCAGAACCATGACAACAAAGGCGACGTAGACCGCCATTCTCATGGCCAGGGATTCTCGTGGCGGCCGTGAGAATGTGCACCAGAATCCTCCGGCGAAGAACAGACAAAAACTGATTTCCAGTACCAGCGGCACAATGTCATTCGAGAATGCCGTGCCTGGTCGGCCCTTGCCGGGGACGCACACGTACAATGCGACGGCCAGAGTTGACGTGCACCACGCGACGGCTGTCACGAATGCCGCGCGAATCACCTGGATCTTTGTCGGAATCGGTGACACGGGCAGGAATCAGAATGCTCGGTACGCGATTCCCAAACACCAGCAGGCCCATTACAATCGGGCGATGGACACACCGCGCAAATCCGCAGGCGCTCTTTGCGTGGAATCGATCAGCACGTTCGATATTTTCAAAATCGGTGTCGGACCATCGAGCTCGCACACGATGGGGCCGTGGCGAGCCGCGCAGCGGTTTCTGGTCAAATGCCGTGAGCAGGGAATCTTCGATCGGATCCGCAGGATCAAAGTGGAGCTCTTCGGGTCGCTGGCCAAGACGGGTCACGGGCACGGAACCGACGTGGCCATCGTGCTCGGACTTTCCGGCGAAGACCCCGTCACGTGCAATACCGCGACAATTCATGACAAGGTCAAGGCGGTGCGCTCGCGGCAGAGCCTGGCCCTGGACGGTCGCCGCCCGATTGAGTTTCACCCGACGACCGACCTGGTCTTCGATCCCCGCGTCACGCTCGCGTTTCACCCGAATGGATTGACTCTGACGGCGGTGCTGGATGATGGCGCCGCATGTTCCGAAACGTATTACTCGATCGGCGGCGGTTTCGTCGTCCAGGAGAACGAGCGGCCCAGCGGGCGACAGAGCGTTCGGTTGCCGTTGCCGATCGAGACGGCTGGTGATCTCGCGCGGCATTGTCAGGAGCAGAATTTGACAATTCCCGAGGTCGTCCGCCGGAACGAGCTCACTTGGCGAACCGCGGCAGTAATCGATCAGGGATTGCAGCAGATCTGGGAGACGATGCGGGACTGTATTTATCGGGGCTGCCACGCCGACGGGATCTTGCCAGGCCCGCTGGGGGTCGTTCGTCGAGCTGGTGGAATCCACCGCCACCTGCTGGGGGCCCAAACGTATCAGACCATTGACGAGTGGATCGAATTGATCCGGCACAGCGATGGCGGGTTCCGGCAGATCCTGAAGTGGGTGACCTGCTTCGCATTAGCGGTCAACGAGGAGAACGCCGCATTCGGCCGGGTGGTCACCGCCCCGACGAACGGCGCGGCGGGCGTGGTGCCCGCCGTGCTGATGTACCATCATTGCTTCTGCCGGTCTGACGCATCCGACATTGCGGATTTCCTGCTGACCGCCGGGGAGATCGGCAGCGTGTTCAAAAAGGGGGCCACGCTCTCGGCGGCCATGGGCGGCTGCCAGGCCGAGATCGGCGTCTCGAGCGCGATGGCCGCGGCCGGGCTGGCGCAGTGTTCGGGGGGCACTCCTGCGCAAGTCCTGATGGCGGCGGAAATCGCGATGGAACACCACCTCGGGTTGACGTGCGACCCGGTCGGGGGCCTGGTGCAGATCCCGTGCATCGAGCGGAACACGATGGGGGCGATCAAGGCCATCACGGCCTGCAACATTGCACTTGAAAGTGATCCGGCGAAGGCCAAGGTGTCTCTCGACGCGGTGGTCCGCTCCATGTGGCAAACAGCGCTCGACATGAACACGAAGTACAAGGAAACCTCGGAAGGAGGTCTGGCCGTGCAGATTCCCGTGAACCTGAGCGAGTGCTGAAGTGACATTGGGTTACTTCGACGCGCCACGGACAGACGCCCCACGTGCGAAACGCTGGGGCGTTTTGTTTCGGGGCGGACGATGGCGGCGGGTCGCGGCGTGGGCAACCGTGGGCGGCGTGAGGCGGGGCTGGGCGTGGATGTAGGGCGGTGATTCCAGAACAACCTGACAGATTCGTGTTATAATGCGGAACTTCGGAGTCTTGCTGGCCCCCCCTCAGCTTCCGGAGTCGCGACCATGAATGCCCGGTGTGTTCCGAACCACCCCCAGTTGCTGGTTTGCGTTCTAGCCGTCGCGTCCTTCGTTCTAACGGGCGAAATAAGGTCGGACGAGACACAGAAGTCGGTTGGAGTCACAGCCGGTCGTAAAACCCGAAGGGTTCGGCTCACGAGATTCTCCTTCTTCCACATGCCTTCGACTGTGCGAAGCGGTGCAAAGGAAGAGCGACTTGGGGAGGCTAAGTTCGGTGAGATGCTCCTGGATGCCGCGACAGGGCGTTGCGTTTATCGCCTCTGGTTTGACGGCATTCATGAGCGAGCGGACCTCGGTCGATTCGACAAGATCACAAGCGAAAACGACAAATACACTCCGGAACAATATCGCACCGTGCTGAAGGGGGCTGCGGGTAGCGATGGGACGTGTTATTGGGCGGCCTGGTTCTCCGATGACAAGCTCAACAATCAGGGGCATTCCCGCGCGCTGGCCGTATGCGAAAACATGCGCGCCGTTCGCGACAACGATTCGCCGACTGGTCCGTCCGACGTGGGAGTCGGATGGTACAACAATGCGCCGTTGCACGAATTCGTTCACGCCGTTGGGGCCGAGAGCTTCGATGGTGACGAACTTCGCCGCAAACTGTCGAAATACCGTTACGCGCACGAGCAAGCAGGCGGTCGTTTTGGCGTGTCAATGAAACCGGATGACTATTCTGGGGACCGGAAGAATTGGCCACGCTGGTCGTACGCTGCGTCAATTACTCGCGGGCGAGTCGGTATCCGAGAACTTGAGTTCCGATCAGGCGGTCGGACGGGAGTCTGGGGGAAACCTGTGCCGCCAAGCTTCAAGATTATCCTTGATGAAGATGTTGATTTGGATGCGGAGGAGTTCAAGAAGTTAACCGACTGGCACGTCCACGTTGATACTGAAACCGCGGTCACCGAATATTAGTGCTGTCAGGTCGACATAGGTCAATGACTTCCGATTAACGAGCCAGCGCCAGCTCTTCAGCCCCTTGCCAGGCTGATAAGGCTGTGTGCGGCACGTTCACTTGGCGGTGTATTTCTGTTCGGTCTCGCTCCACCGGATTTCCAATTTCGCCGCAGCCGCCTTCACCTTTTGCCACTTGTCGTCAAACATCCATGTATCCAATTTCTTCCGGGTTTCGTTCGGAAACAGGTGCTCGATGCACAGCCGTGCCTGGTCCCGAATATGCATCGTCAGGTTTAAACTGTAACCGCTTGTCACCTCCGACTCGTCAGTGGCCAGCTTTTCGCAAAGCTCATCGGCGGCGTTTAGCGGGTCATCGATTGGTCGCAGGGGTTTGGCTCTGAGTCGTCCGTGTTTTGCAGCCCACTCGACAAGAGGCGATTGTCCCGGTCGAGTTGGCCCGGTTCGGCCGCCAAAGCTGACGTTGTGAAATGGCAGATCTCCTTCGACTGTAATGTACGGCTCGGGCTGGGCTTTGCCGCCGGCCAGCTCGCGTCGGTCTCCAGGCGATGGCGCTTCTGAATTCTGATCCTTGGCAACGAATAGAAGCGGGATGATGCAGCAAAGGCGAGCCTGGCTTGCCCCGTTTCGCTTGTGAGACTCTGATTCAGGCGGCGCGTGCCGCACGTAGGCCCGCAGCGTCTCAATCGCCCGATCCTTGCCAAGAGCATGGAGATGATTGACAGCGCGTACCAGGTCTACGGGATTCGGGGAGTCCATGCCCAGCTCATCCGTGGACCTGTTGATCAACGCGAAGGAGTCGGCGAACTTCTGATTCGGAAAGTCTTCCTCGTCCGCCGATTGCAGGTTTTGCGCCGACGTGTCCTGACCTTGGGCACACGAATCGTGTCCCCGCGCGAGGCCCCAGAGCGCCAGGATCGCGGTCGCAATCGCGCTGAGGACGCGCCCGACGCAACGAGACGTAGTGAGGTTTTCCGGGGCAATTGCCAGCGTACCGTCCATTGAAGTCCCTAGCTGGATCGAAGGAGGACCGGGAAATCAGCGGGGAGCTTAACGCGAAAGGGTGACCGCGTGAATGCCAAATATACGATCAGTCACATCATCGGCGGTGACCGGTTTAATTCGACGGCGACCATTCCCAGCAACTCGGCGGACGCCAGCGTCGCGCCATCAGGTGAAAAGGCAATCGACAGTACCCGGCTGGAGTGGCCTTTGAGCACGGAGCGCAGGGTGACGTCCGGCAGATTCCAGAGTTTGACCTGTCCCGAATCGTGGGCCGAAGCCAGTGTTTTGCCATCGGGAGATATTGCGAGACACCAGGTGGCGAAGATGTCGTTCTCGGGTAGACCTTGCATCCGCCTGTTCATGAGATCCATGATGTACAGCTCTGGGGGCCGCAAAAACTCGGCGAGACTCGCCGAAGCGAGTCGCGTCCCATCGGCCGAGTATGCTAATGACGTGATTTTGTTCCGATGCCGATATCGTTCCGCTTGTTTCTCAGTCCAGGTGGCGACGTCCCAAAACCGAACCGTTCCGTCCCCAGTTCCAAATTTTCCATCGCCCGTCAGTAGGGCCTTGCCGTCCGGAGAAAATGCGACGGCGTTTACGCTCCCGAAATGCAACCCGAGCACAATTGGCTCGGGAGGTTCTTCGCAACGGACGTGGCATGGGGTGGCGAGAAACAGCAGTAGCGCAAACATCCGCAGCGACAGCGGAATCCAGCGCCGGGGACGCGGCGGCTTGTCGGTCGTGGGGTCGGGGCTGGGGGGCGTGCTGGTGGTCATGCCGTCAGAATACCCCTGCTCGGCGCTCATGTGAATCCCAGTCGCAGGACAGACGCGCTGTAACTGTGGGTTACGTCGAGCGACGACGGAATGGGAAGGGTGGGAAGGGGCCGTGGTGCGTTATTCGCCAGTGGCGGATATTACAGTTCGGCAGAGCGTTCCTGAGTTCCTTAATGCCATCTGCAGTGATCAACCCATCGGTGAGCTGATCTTCGAGATGCAGGAAGCGGAGATTCGTTAATCGGCTCAAGCCCGTCAGACCAGCATCCGTGACCCTGGCTTCGGTGGGAAAGAGCCGTCGGAGGCTTGTGTATCCACTCATCGGGACAAAGCCAGTGCCGGTCACCGCCGTACCTTCGAGGTGCAGCGATTCGACGTTTGGCAATCGGTTCAATTGATTCAGGCCCGCGTCCGTCACTGCCGTCCAATTTAGCCAGAGTTCACGCAGGTTCGTTAAGCTGCCCAAGTGAGCGACACCTGCATCCGTGACTGCCGTTCCGGCGAGACTGAGTTTGCGGAGATGGCTCAACCGACTCAACAGCGGCACCTTTTCGTCTGACACCTTCGTCCGAGCCAAATTAACTTCGACGACTCGCTCAAATACACCGACTCGCTTGATTCGGTCTGCGCCAACGCACTTTCGCAGCCATTCAGGGCCGACCCTCTCTGTAAGGACATTGCCGCCCCAGTCTTCAATCTTCTGAATCACCTGCTGCTCTCGATGGTACGGTAGCCAGATTGAAAGACCGAGAAAGCCGACCACAAGCAGGACAGTCGCCAGCAGGAACCAGCCCCATTGTGGCAGCCGGATCGATAATCGGCCGCGTTCGGCGGTGACGGTGCTGGGCATCGTTTCGGGCATGCTGCCAGCTTACCCCCGCCGGATCGGAGGGTAAATCCCAGTTACTCCGCGAGGGACGCGGTTCTCCCGGCAAATCTTCGTCCCACATTCGCGGCGTGCCAGATACAGCATCAGATCTCACGGCAGGCCGGCATTGTCCCGCAGCCGCTCACTCTTTCAATATGAGGACGGTCTCTTCGCACTCGAGGTAGCGATCGCTGCCCGGCGACAATTGAACCCGCTCGACGACGAATCCACACTTTTGAAGTACCCTGAGCGATGCACCGTTGTCAGTCGCCACGTAAGCGTGCAGCGGACGAACGGCGACTTCGTGCAGGAGCAGACGCAGTGCCTGGGTAGCGACCCCTTGGCCCCAGTGCTCCCGTCCGATCCAGTATCCGACATTGGTCTGACCGTCGCGCTCGAAACAGACGATATTTCCGGCCAGCACGCCGTCCACGAGAATTGCCTTCGCCACGATGCCGGCGTTTTGCAGATTGTCAGCCCAGCGCGAAGCGAATGCCTCGGCAGTCAAAGGAATCGTTGCCGCCAACTGGTTCGATTCCCGGTCAAGTTGCATCTGGAATAATTGTGGCAGGTCGGCCCGCTCGACGTTCCGAATGCGAACCGAGTTGCCGATTGCCGGATCCATCGTGTCACTCCTGCGACAGGTCGAGCGAACTGACAGTCGGCCAATACTACTTCTTCCGCACCGGCTTCGCACGCCCGACAACGCGCCGGCTTCACGTGCGAGACGTTGGGGCGTTTTGTCGTTGGTGGGCGTTGTGGCCGACGATGGCGTCAGCGACGTCGGGCAGCGATGACGAAATGGGAGTGTGTAGGAGGGGGGAGGTTGGGCATGGCCGTAGGACGTGATTCCAGAGTAACCTGACAGATTCGAGTTGATCGGCACGTCGTTCTCGGGCAGAATGCTCGTAGTTCCGCGCTGGTCACCCATCCTGGATCTGACTCATGAAACCTTCCTGGCCGGCCGTGTTCATTGTGGTAGCGATTTCCATTCTGCGGATGGCGGGTGCCAAAGCGGATGAGCCTGAAAAACCGCGGACTCCCGCGGCTGACGCCATGCAAGGGAAGAAGCCGGGCGACGTTCGTGACGACAACGGGTTAAAGATGAAGTTTGTTTGGTGTCCGGCGGGGTTCTTTGCGATGAAAAACGTCGAACTCATGGCAGAGCCAGCCTCCGAGAAGGAAGTGAAGCCGAACGATGATGATGAGTTTGATCCGAAAGAAGAATCTGCGCCCACGCCGCGTCAGACGATAAAAGTCACGCCGGTCAAGGTTTTTCTGACCCAAGGGTATTGGATCGGAAAATACGAAGTCACGCAGCTCGAATGGTCGCAGGAAATGGAAAGCGAACCGTGGAAAGGCCACGAGACGGCCATTGCGGGCCATTTCGCCCCACCGCAGGAAGGTGTCGACTTTCCCGCAACATACGTGACGTGGAGCGATGCGATGGAGTTCTGCGCCAAGCTGACGGTTCGAGAGCGCAAGGCCGGGCGACTGCGTGAGGGATGGGAGTACACGCTGCCGACTGAAGCTCAATGGGAACGCGCCTGCCGGGCCAGGACCGATACCAAGTTCTGTTTCGGCGACGACGAATCGAAACTGGGTGAGTATGCCTGGTTCGCCGGCAATGCGCTGAAAGGGGGGGAGCCTTTTGCTCATCGGGTCGGGCAGAAGAAGTCAAACCCGTGGGGGCTGCATGACATGCACGGGAACGCGTGGGAATGGTGCCGCGACGTTTGGACAGTGAGACTGCCAGGCGGACGTGACCCGCTCGTGTCCATCAAGGAGGCGATCCAAGATCCGACTACGTACAATTGGGTCTACCGTGGTGGCGGCTGGGACCGCAACGCTGAGGAATGCGGCTCGGCGTACCGCAACGGGAACCACCCGTCACGCCGCGTCAACCTGATGGGCTTTCGTGTTGCGCTCAGTATCATCCGCCAGGCCAATCCGGCAGCAGCGTCAGCTGAGGCACGCAGCGCGACCGACAAGTGACTTCCGAGCACGTCGCAACTGCGGACGGTTGCTCTCAAGAGAGGCCTCCCGCCAATATCGTTGGCCGCTTCCGCAGTTGGCCCCTAATTAAGGCACTGCCTTCCGCGGGACGCGGTCGGTGCAAATCACCGCACAGCAAGCTTGTCTTATTGTGGTGGTTCAGTGTAAGTTCATGACGGTCGATTCCAGAATCGCAATTGACCTCGCGCATGGGAGCGGAGATTTCGAAATGTTTCGGCCCGCAGACTTGAATCGACCATTTCGAAAGATCCTCACTCGCAGGGACGTGCTGCGAATCGGCGCGATGGCTCCGCTGGGAATTTCCAGAGTCGGCAGCGTTCGCGCGAATCCGGTCGGCGAGGTTTCTGCCAGAGCTGGGTTTGGAAAAGCGGACCGGTGCATCTTGCTCTATTTGTGGGGTTCGCCCAGTCAACTGGAAACATTCGACCCGAAACCCGACGCGCCCCTGGAAGTGCGCGGTGAGTTTCAATCGATTGACAGTGTCCTCCCCGGCGTCCGATTGGGTGAGGTCCTGCCCCGTATCTCGCGACTTCTTGATCGCGTGACGATCCTGCGCTCGCTGTCGCACCAGTATCCGATTCACGGAACCGCATTCGCACTCAGTGGAGTGCCGGCGACGGATATTCCCATGGAGACCAATCTGCGCGATCCTCGGCACTGGCCCTATATCGGCTCGGTTGTGGAGTATCTCGCGGACCGGGACGACCCTCGGCCGAGTCCCGTGCCAAGGAATTTCGGGCTGCCGTTTCCGATCGGATCCAAGCGCAGGGCCAAACCGGGTGCGCTGGGCGGTTTCCTCGGATCGGCCTACGACACGATCTGGTCCGAGTTTGTCGCGGAAGGAACTCGCGAGCTCTGGCGAGACGCCGGCGCGCCGGACGTTGAACCCAAAAACGTCCGTGACCCTTTTGTGGGAATTCGGCCGACCGACCGATTGCAATCGATCGCCACCGACGAGACGTTTTCCGTCGCACGTTTGAATGGACGGTCATCTCTTCTGGACCAGCTCGAAATTGCGAGCCCTTCGCTGGAACGGCGGAATTCCCGAACTTCTTTCGACAAATACCGTGCCTTGGCCCGTTCGATGCTGACAACCGGAAAACTGCGAGAAGCGCTCGACATTCAACAAGAGTCGTCCGGCATGCGTGAACGATACGGGATGACGCTGTTCGGCCAATCCTGCCTGGCGGCACGACGACTTTTGGAGGCGGGCGGGAGGTTCGTCACAGTCTGTTGGGACGAATATGGACTGGTCAACACGGGTTGGGACACACACATCCATTTGCGTTCGCGTCTGAAAGACGAACTTGGTCCAGGATTCGACAATGCGTTCGCGACCCTTCTTGAAGATTTGAACGATCGCGGGATGCTGGATTCGACAGCAATTACCGTCATCAGCGAGCATGGCCGAACGCCATTTGTTCAAAACGTGTCGGAAGGGGGCCGGGACCACTGGGCTCGAGCCTATTCCGCGTTGTTTGCCGGCGGACCATTTGCCAAGGGCCGTGTCGTCGGTCGCACAGACCCCATCGCGGGGGACGTGGTCGAAACCCCCGTTTCGCCGAAGGACGTCATTGCCACGCTGTTTCACGTACTGGGCATCGATCCCCAATCGGAAATCCTGGATCGGTTCGGCCGGCCTTATAAGATCGGCGGCACAGGCCAGGTGAGAAACGAACTTCTTGCCTGAACTGCGGCAGTGGGCTGTGCCCCGTGCGGTCAAAATACTCAGCCGAATCACGGGTCCCGCCGCTCGACGACTTAGTTCGCCGGCGGTTCACTGCGTTCAGCTTGACGTGAAGCCTCTTCCGTCCGTCTCCCTTATTCGCTGCACTCTCTGCAGTTCCATGTGCTCGTCATGTTTTGTGCTGTTTATTTGTATTTAATAGTAATATATATTTACATTTGTAATAGCCGTTGTAAAATGTGATTTATTAGGAATCGAACAAATATTTGCCGATGAGATGATTGGCGGCTTGCGGGGTTCGGGCAGAGGGCAAGGCTGGGGCTGGCTGGGATGGCCGCCTGCGAAAAGCTTCGGCTCGAGAGCGACGCAGAGCGTCGGTAAGTGCGTTCCCACGCGGAGCGTGGGAACGCGAAAACGCCGTCGCCGTGGGCGCCGGGGTAAACGAATCGATCGTAATCCCAGTTGTTCTCCGGGTTTCCTTGGCGGCTCGGTTCCCGTTCGATTTCGCCGACTGCCAAGAGGCGGGACGCGGGGTTCTGGGATTCTGCGACTTGGGATTCTGTGACCAGGGGGACTTTCCGCCGGCGCGCGTTTCGTAAGAATTGACGGGGCACAGACCGCAAAGCCAGGGTGTGCGGCGGAAAAAAAATTTCGAAGTTGAATTCTTAGGCAAACAGGCTCAGAAAATGACGAAATTTGAACCGCAGCTTTCTGAGGACAGGGTGTTCGACGACAGGGAGATGGACGGATGCGTGCCGGAGCCCCTCACGAATGGAACGAGGGCCTCACGAATGGAAGAAACGTGGGAGTTTTCCAATCGTGAGGGGTGCGCGCGACCCCCTCACGATTGAGGGGCCAGCCCCTCACGATTGGAGAGAGCCCCTCACGATTGAAGAAACTGGGAGAAATTGGCACGGAACAACAGTTGTTGATTGAAACGAACCCCGCATCATGAGCACCCCTCCCTTGGGGGCCCCGGAGTGGCCTTTTGCCGAAACGCAAATGTTGCTATCGTTCGGCGGATTTTCCCCGTTTTCCGGCCAATTCGGCGCCTTGATTCCGCATGCGAACCCGTTCACCCACACGCCCGTGGCTGGTGGTGCTGACCAGCGCCGGGCTCTGCGTGTGCGCCGGGTGCCACGTATTCGTCGACGGCATCGCTTCGTGGCAAAAACTGGAAGTCGACGGACGTGTCGAGGCCTCCGCGAAGCCGCTGACTTCCGATCGGTGGCGACCGAATACAGGCTGGTCGCCGCTGCACGAGTTGCTTGAGTCGCCGAATCCCGATCCCGATCTGCCGCTGCGGCGGTGGACCCATCCGCAGTTGGCGCGAGCGCTGAAAGCGGCTGAGCAGCAAGGCCTGATCACGACGGAATCGCGGCATGTGGCGGAACGTCGTGCGACCGGATTGGCCGCCGGTGCGGGGGACCCGGCCGTCAATGCCTGGTTCGCCTCACTGGCGCGCGTCAACGACCTGCCGGGATGGAACGCGGCGATCCTCTGGGCGCACTACGACCCGATCGCGGCCCGCGGCGCGTCGAAAGTACTGGTACGACTGGTCCAGCATCCGCCGAGTTATACGCCGCTCGCAGAGCACGAACCGCAGGACTGGTTCATTCCGACAAAGGGGAAGTCGGCTGAAAATCGGGGCTCGGAAAACGCGTCTCGGCACGTTGGACTGCAAATCGTCTCCCCCAATCTGCAATGTGCCGCGGCAGAAGCCTGGTGCCTGGTTCTGGGTGCGGCGCCGGGAGATCCCGAAGAGGCGTTGGCGCCCGCCGGCGTAGCCCTCGAATCGGGCAAATTATCCGGCAAAGTGGCCCATGAGATCGTGCGCGGCATTGCCCGGCGGGTACAGCCCCGGCGAATCAAACACCTCGTCCGCGCGCTGGACGCGACGGAGGAACGAAACCCGCAGTCGATGGCGGGACGTCGTGCGGCGGCCGAGGCGTGCCTGGTTCATGCCGTGCAACTGCGGTTGCGAAACGAACTGCCGGCGTTTACCGAATCCGGCTCGGCGGAATCCGCCGGCGACGATCCCGAATCGCTGGCCGCTGTTTTCGAAGAAGAATCGCCGTGGCCGCATCGTCTGTGGGCCCTGCGGAACGATTCCGATTCTCACCTGCGCCGGCGGCTGAGTGAGCTGGCGGCGGTCATTCGCCATCCGGCGGCGTTCAAGATCCTCAAGGGACGGCTTAGCGATATTGACGTTCAGGTGCGAGACTCGGCGATCGAGAGCCTCGGAATTCTGGGGACCACAGCCGCACGGGCCGAACTGGGCGAGTTGGCTCGGCGTCCGGAAGACCGCATCCGCGAACTGGCGATGCGCGGGTTGGCTTGCGAGGGACCTGAGTTGCTCGTGCCGTATGTGGTCGACAAGTCGCCTCAGGTGCGGACGGAAGTGGCGCGTTGCGTGCGACGCCGGCCTGGTCCCGCGGCGGCGAGGCTCTTGCGCGACTTGATTACCGATCGCAGCACCGAAGCCCAGGCCGCGGCCGTGCGAACGGTTCATGACTGGCCCGAGAATCTCGCGACGCCGCTGCTGTTGGAAGCTCTGGCGGGGAGCGCCTACAAATCACGGCAGGCGGCCCTCAAGCAGCTGGAAGAGAGGCACGGCGGCGGGGTGGCGTTTCCGTTGCTGGCCGGTCCGCAGGAGCGCGCCCTGCGGGTCAAACAGCTCATGCGGGAATGGAGTATTCCGGAAACCGCAGTCGCCAACGCGCAGGAGTTGACCCGGCCCGGCAGCCCATTGCTCGACCAGGCCCGTCTCGACGACCTGCGCGAAAGACTGGAATTGGCCGCCAACGCCGGCGACAACGAGGCGCTCGCGAACCTGGCCGGCTGGGTCGGCGACCTGACGCCGGCCGACCTGACGGTGGTCGAACGGTTGTTGCACGAATCCCCGGCTCCCCAGGCAGACGTGCTGCTGCATCAGGTGTTGCCCAAGTTAAGTCCCGCGTATGCCGCCCTGGCGCAAATGGAAAGCGCTGATCCCGCCGTGCGCCGGCCGGCTGCTTCGGAATTGGCAAAAATCGGCCAGGCGACGTCTCTCTCGCCTGAGATTTGCCGACGTCTGGAGCGGCTCTTGAAAACGGAGCAGGATACTCTGGTGTGGCGGTTCGCAATGCAGGGCATCACTCGCGACGGATCGGATGAAGCGGCACAGATCGCGCTGTTGGCGATCAACAGCGCCTGGCCGGACGTCCGAGTTCTGGGGTGCGAGTATGTCGGCTACCACGCACAGAGTGAACAGGCGCCGTGGCTGATGGGGCTGTTCTACGATGCCAACCGCGCCGTGCAACTGGCCGCCATCGCAGCGGCCGGAAAATGCAGAAACCCGGTGGTGCTCGACGGCCTGCGGCCCAACGGAGACCAGGCCGGTTTGAAGGGGCTGCGGCCCCTGCTCACCGAATCGCAGGGTCAACTGCAATTTACGGTCGTCATCGCGATGAGCCGCGTGGGAGATGCGGCGGCCATGCAGGAACTGGTGCGGCTGTCGCTGGACGTCAACTCGACGACGCGCCAGGAGGTGGTGCAGATCATGGGCGAATCGGGCCAGACGCGATTTGTCGAATCGCTGATCCGCCTGATCTGGACGGAACAGAACGCTCACGTCCGGCAAACCGCGCTGGCAAGCCTCTTGAAACTCGTTCCGGCCGCCGAGCAGCCGTCCCGACTGCCCCAGGCCAAAACCCCCGCCGAAGCAGTTGAAATCTGGGTGGCGTGGTGGGAAGATTGGCAGTCCCGGCGCACACCCGCGGCGGGGTCTCCGGCAAGTGGCAACTGAGGAAACGTGTCTCCATGAAGAAAGCCGACGACAGCTTCCAGATTGAATGGCACCACAATTGTGTGGTCATTGTCCCGGCCCACGACGTCGAGAAGATGCGCTGGGAGCTGATCGAGCAAGCCGCCGAGATCGTGATGACGCCCTTGAAAAAGACGCAGACCCCGATGGTCGTCTTCGATCTGAGCGAAGTGAAGTTCTTCGGATCGGTGTTCTTGTCGCTGCTATTGCGCTGTCATAAGTACGTGAAGACGCGCGGCGGAGAACTGGTGATCTGCGGCCCGAGCTCTCTCGCCCGGGAATTGCTGACGGTGACTTCGCTGGACACGCTCTGGGCCATTTACGACACGCGACAGGAAGCACTCGACGCGCTGTCGATTTAGCTCATCGTGCGGCGTCTGCGTCGCGGGCGTCCGGATCGCCGGGCGAATCGGCGCCGACGATTGCGCGATCGCGAGTCCAGCTGATGTGATCGTCGGTCTCGTGCCCCGGGGGCTCCTGAAACGGAACACCGCGGTCGTCGAGGATCGTGGCAAATTCCAGCAGCGGATTGCGGGTGAATTCCGCAGGCATGACGGCGCCCAGGCGGTCTGCGTTCTGCCTGACCAGCGACACGTTCTGCGGATGAACCGGATTCAGACGCGCGGCGCGGTCGATGACCGCCAGCCAACCCGATTGCTCTTGAATGAAATACGCCTGCTCTTCCGGGAGATCGACCAGGGTTTTCTTTTCTTCCTTCTTGAGCGCCGCAATGGCCCGCTTGCCGCGCACGAGCACCTGCGCGAGGTCGCGATCGGCGGGCAAGTGATCGCGGCTCATCGAGATACCCAGCGCCAGATACAGGCCCATGAATTGCTCCATCGTCAGGTGTTCCTTGCGGAGCGCGCGCTTCAGAAACCTCGATTGGGGGACGTGCGAAATGAACCAATCGATGGAATGGCGGTCACGGAGCATTTTTTCTTCTTCCTTGACCAGGTCGCTGATCGGCAGCGTGCGGTTACGGCTCCACTGTGCAGCCGGCAGCATTACCGCCGGCAATGCCGGCAACCTCTTTCCGGGCAGACCATTGATGACCGAGAGGAATGCGTCGACCTCGGCCTGCGTCAACTGATCGTCGGCGCGTTTCGGTTCCGGCTGAACAAACTCAGGGTCTTCGCAGCCGCTCGCGAAGAAACTCAGGCCGGTCAAAATCACAATGAGAAACGGTCTCATGACCTTATTATCGGGAACGCCGGGCGGACGAGTGCAGTCGGAGAAGAGTTAAGTCGGCCGGCGGGGCGGCTGCGCGACGACTCATCGGAAGAAATGGTCCTGTGGCAAACCGGAGGGCGCAGACTACTCTACGGCGCCGGCATGTTCGCCACGACCGGTAAAACTTCCCAAACATGAAATCCGACCACCTGAGTGACGAGCAGCGCAGTAGCGACAAGCTGCGCCGCCAGTCCGAACGCCCAGGTTGAATCAGTGATTGCAGATCCGTCAGCTCGTGCGCTGATCGCCGCAGGTGCCGGGTTCGTTCCCGGACGGCGCTGCGATTCGAACAGCGGCCCTGCGAACCAGGCGAGAAAAGGCATCAAGAAGACCCACAGCCGCGCCGCTTCACCCATATTCTTGCCTGAAACCCATAACAAGGCGAACATTGCCAGCCAGGCCCAGACGTGGCCGAATCGCCGGTACGGAGCTGCGCGCAGGTTGACGATCACCGACCAGACGGCGAAGATCGTAAGCGGGAGCCCGGCGGCCACCGCAAACTCGACGGGATTGACCAGCAACCATTTCCAATAAGTACGTGGATATTGACGATAGAAGCCGGCATGGTTCTGGAAATTCAGCCACCAGACGTTCACCAGATTGATTCTGACAAACAGCCAGGCCGCCAGAATCGGAATTGAGAATCCGACAGACGCGACCGCCGCGGCCGGAATGAGCTGGGCCAGCGATTCACGCATGGTTAATTGCGAGCGGCCAGTCGACAGTGCTTGTCCATCTGATGGCGCTGCGCCGGGCGGCGATCCTTGCCGAATGTTCCAGAATCCCGCCAGCAGCGCCAGAAAACCTACCGGCAGAAAGGCCAAACTGAGAAACAGGCCGAGCCAAATCACGATCCCGGCTCCGAAGGAACACCATCGCGAAGGACGCGACAAACCTTCCAGCCACAGCCAGATAAAGGTCGTTGCCAGGAATGGAAACAGGCAATCCGATTTCGGCAGAAAAATGACCAGCGCCGGGACCGTCGGCCAGAAAGCCGCTGCCTGCCAACTCGCACGGCGGGTGCATGTCGTGGTGAGGAGCGCAAATAGCGGGATGACCGTCAGCGCCGCTCCTGCGTTTACCAATAGCGCAGCCAGCCAGAGCACGGCCCGATCCCTTCGCGACAGCGGCTCACGTTTCTGGAGCTCATCGAATGCGGCGCGAACCGAGTTGGGCTCCGTGGCCTCCAACAGATCGACGAACCAGGGCGCCGAGCGGCATAAACCCAGCATTCCTCGCAGCGCGATGGCCAGCCCCGGAGGGTGGGTGCCGATGTGCAGCACGTCCCCCTCCGCCATCTTCTGCTCGTAGGAGCCCAGGTAACGCCGCCAGTCCGCAGCCCGGTCGCGGGCTTCGGAAAAGTATCCCGACGAGCCGCGGTAATAGAGAATCCAGGCCGCCTTCGAAAGCTGGTAGTTTTCGGGAGCCGATTCCTGTGCCACCCACAGCCATGCGAATCCCGCCAACGTCAATCCGCAAATCCATGCGGCCAGTCCTGCGCGTCGACAGGTCGCAATGTAACGGGCTCCCAGCCAGACAAACCCGACGTACAGGGCTGCCACGACCAGCACAGGCGCCAGCGCCAGGCCCAGCGGTTCCGACGGATTCACTCGAGCCCAGGTCCATTCGCCAGGTACTCCCAGGGGAAACGACGCGATGCCCGTGCCCCACGCGACGGCCAGCACGGCCACGCAGAGCGCCGCGTAAATGCCCAGACGACACATGAGGCGCGTCATGAATTCGCTTTAGTAATGACCAAAATCCAAACAGGATGCTCTGCTCGCAGACTTCCGAAATATGTCAAGTCCCTCGGATGGCGCGGCAATGCCACGGATCATATCAAACAAAAACCCCACGCGAGGCAAATGCCTTACGTGGGGTGGTTTCGCTTCTGGGACAATCAGTCAATCGACTCGGTAATGACCTGGGCCTGCAACAGTTTGCGGATGCGCTCTTGCGAGTCCTGCAAATGGGCCTTCGAGTAGTCGTCGAGTTTGACGTCGGCCGCCGACAACACAGCCGTGATCTGCTTGTCCATTTCGGTCAAGTGCATTCGCACCAGAGTTCGTGCGTCTTCGGGAATTCCACCGCTGCTGCCCCCGATGAGGATCAACAGGATCTGGTTCGAACCCGAGGAGCTGAACAGATTAGCCAGCCGCTTGAGCCCCGTCCGTTGCAGATTTCGCCGCAAGCTCGAGATGTAGGGCTTGCGGTTGGTATATTCCCCCGGCTTGGGGGCCTCGCGCCATTCGCCGAAAACGCCGTCGATTACGGAACGCAAGTGCTCGGCCAAGGTGTAGACGTCTGCCTCGGCGGGCTCCTTGAGCTCGTTATCGTGCAGGCGCGACAAGGTTGACGTCGACAACAGCTGCGACAGGATATTTCCCTGCATCAGGTCGATCTGGCCATGCACCGGATAATCGAGCCGTCGCGGCTCGCGCAATCCCCAGTGACTCCAACGAGTCGAGGCGAGCGAATTGAGCACGTCCGGCGGAGGCAGCGCGGGCAGATGGAAGGCCGAATCGTTGATCAACTTCATCGCGTCTCGCTGGCGAACGGCCTCGACCGCTTTGAAGGGGGGGCGGCCGTTGGGATCTCCCTTATGGTCGCGATGCACATAGATACCGCCCGGATAGCGAGCCACGAACGACAACGTCCGCCAGTATTCGGACATCAACATGCCGAAAGCCTGGCGAGCCCGCTGATAGCCGTCTCCTTCGCCTACGGCCCGCTCCACGACTTTGCCCCACAGCTCGGAAGAGTTCTTCGTCTGGCGGCGGGCGAATTCGATCGGATCTTTCGAGAAATCGAACCGATTGACGAGCGGATCGGAATCGATTCCACCGCGGGTGTCTTCATCGGTGGCGTAATCGAGCCCCGGTTCGGCGCTTCGGGAAGCGATTTTCTTCAATTCGGCGGCTTCATTGCCGTCGATCGGCTTGTATCCATATTCGATCACCCAATAATCGTATGGCCCGATCGTCTGGGGATAGTACAAGCCCTGCTTGGCGCCCTTCGGGGCGATATTCGTGGGCGTATAATCCATGACGCTGGCGATCGTCCCCTCTTCATTGGCCTTGGCTACGTCGTCGATTTCCGCCAGCGACTTCCACGCGCTGGCCTTGAAGTTATGACGCAACCCGAGCGTGTGGCCGACTTCGTGCATCACGACTTCCTTAAGACCCTGGGCGATCAGTTCATCAGGCACACCTGAGCCGGGCGCCGCGATATCGCCGCGGGTCGTCAGCACGGCCATCGCGAACCCCATCTGCTGCTGCATCCCCGTGCAATATTGGCAACTCCCCCCGGCTCCGTGCTGATGTCCCTGAATGACCGAGCCGAAGGCGACGAGATTGGGATCCGCCGGCTTACGCGCCGCATCCGGCAACGGCTGACCCATGAGCGTCGCGGCGTCGGCTGCCGTAAATGTTTCGTACTGCTGCTTCCACGACGTCATGAAGTCGGCATCGAAAATAATGTCGGCGTCGAGAATCTGGCCGGTCATCGGATTGACGCGCGACGGCCCCATGGCAAAACCTGCATTCGCAGTGATCCAGCGAAACGTGTTGTAGCGGATATCTTCAGGATCCCAGTCGTCGTCATCGCGCTGCTGGAGCACCTCCACGGCGTTCGAGAAACCGAGCTTGGCAAACGCCTTATTCCATTCTTCGATCCCCGCACGAACGTGCGGACGCAAGTGAATGGGGACAGTTTTCTCCAGATAGAAGCGGATCGGTTCCTGCGGCGGTGAGAGCTTCGCCGAGGGGTCCGCCTTCTGCAGGTTCCAGCGATTGATATAGCGAACGAAGTGTTCATCGTCTTTCTTGTCGGAAAAATCCTTGAGGACGGTCAAGAAATAGCCGATTCGGTCATCGGCGACGCGTGGGTGATAGTTTCCCGTCGGCAACATGCTGATGCTGTAATGCACGTGCACTTGAGCTCCGCGCGAATCGGCAACAGTGTCGAAGTCGCGTCCGCCGGAATAGACAGCGGCCACTTCCAATTCGACGTTTTTCGGAAAGCCCTTCACCTTGGCGATCGTCGAGCGATCGGAGGCGAATGACATGCCCAGCGAACGGCCGATGTTCTCGTCGTCGCTCATGAAAATCCGAGTCACGTCAATCAACATTCCCCCGGTGGGGGTGGTCGTCAGGATCGGCAGCGCGTAGAGCACGCTGTCGCTGTAGGCGAGCTTGACGGCATTCGCTTCCGGGCTGCCAGGAGTCGCGCGGAACCGCACGTTGCGTCGCAACACGTGCAGCTTCTCTCCGGATTTGGTGAAGCTCCAGATGACGTCGTCGCCGAAGCCCCACGACATCCCACCCAGCACCTGCCCGCTGCTGATACCGCGCGCGATGGAAGTCAGCACGATGAAATTCTGGTTCAGATGGGCCGGGCTCAAATCGACCAGAAGTTGCTGATCTTTATAGTACATCGTCCAGAGCGTATTGTGATCGACCCGCTTCATTCCGGCCGTCATCGTCTCGAAAGGAGTTTTCGGCGGGGGGCCCGCCGGGGTTGCCGGCGTGTTTTGAGCGAAGACGATTCCCGAATTGAACGATGCCATCGCGAGTAGCGTGAAAGTCGTCAACAACCTACGCTTGGCCATCTGGAAATCTCCGGTAGTTTTGAGCGTGAATGAAGGCGCGAGGCGCAACTTCTTGAACCGATGCCGTGAAGCTTGAGAGACACTTGAGGACAGGTAAAGCCCCGCCTGCCTCAGACAATTGTATCCAACTTCACCTATTCTACGCCATCTTTCAAGCAAATTCGAGAAATTGCGCAAAATTTGCAGGTTGGAAGCGACAGAGAGTTCAAGTCGAATCTACCGATTAAGCGGGATCTCGTGAATTCGTCCATCGCGCGCCTTCCCGGCAGCACCGTCAAACGACCCGTCGCCGGGCTTGCCTCTGCGCGCGTGGCCGTGCCCAATCACGTCACGAAGATCGTCAAGCAGGTGATATTGTCGCGCGAACCGGCAACCTGCGCCGCGGCCACGATCGCTTCGGCAGCCTGCTGAGGGTCGGAATTGGAGCCCAGGAGCGATTCCAAATCTTTGTCGGCGAGACCATCGGTCGCACCGTCGGAGCACATCATGAATCGGTCGCCCGCTTGCAGGTCCACGGGCTGGGCTTTGGCTCCGGTCCCCCCCTCCTTGGTCCCCAGATAGCGGTACAACACATTGCGATAACGGTGTCTTGCGGCTTCTTCTTCTGTAATCGTCCCCGCTTCGAGCAGAGCGTCGGTGAGCGAGTGATCTTTCGTCAATCGCTGAATTTGGCCGTCACGCACGAGGTACACGCGACTGTCGCCGATGCCGGCCACGTAGAACCGCGAGCCGGCTTTGACGATCATGGCGACTGTCGTCCCCATGTTGTGGAAATTAGAGTCCAGCTCACTGAGAGCCATGATTTCGACGTTGGCGTGCGTTACCGCCTGATCGATCGCCGTGACCACTTTCTGATTGCCGTCCTGCGAAAAATCGACGAGCTGTTCGAGTTTCTTCGAGATCAGCTCGACGGCCATTTCACTGGCCTTTTCACCGGCACATTGGCCGCCCATGCCGTCGGCAACGATAAAATACCTGCCGGCAGGATCCGCGAGACAACGGTCTTCGTTGTTCTCACGGTAGTTTCCCGTAATGCTGACGGTGCCACAACGAACTGCGAGTGCCACGGCTCCAGATATCCTTAAGCGTTGAAGAAAATGCCGAGTGTCAAGGCAATGGATCAGGGACAAACCAATTTGACGAGGTCGCGGGTTCCCAATGTGCCCGCAGACAAGAATAATTCTCCCGCATCGAAACCCGCACTGCCGCCATAGAAGCGGTTTTGTCCCTCCAGGGTCTGGAACAATCGATCTTTCGACGGCGGAAACTGCGTTTTGTAAGCGCGGATTGCCTGTAATTTTACTGCCAGAGTGTCGCCAATATCTACGATAAAGTGGCCCGCCGCCGGCGGGATTTGCAGACTCGAAAAGCCGAGCGGAAACCAGACCTGTTTTTTGATCGTATGCACCGGCAGCCCCTGGAATTGATCGTCCCACTTGCTGAGGCGCGAATAAAACACTGCCGCGTCCGTAATCTGTACCGCCTGATAGTGATCGGGGGAAGCCAGCGGCGTTTTTGCAGCCAGCCCCATGACGATCGCCGGCCGATAGCGCCGGAAGACCGTCGCCAAGGCCAGCCGCGCCTCGTGCGAATCGAACAACCGCCGGTTCGTCAATTCCAGCGTGTGCCGCACCTGGACGCCCAGAATCTGCGCCGCCTCGGCCGCTTCGGCCAGCCGGACGTCCGGCCCCGGGCTACCGGGAGTCGGCTCTCCGTCAGTGAGATCGACGATTCCGACGCGATATCCCTGCCGGACGAGCAGCGCCAGCGTTCCTCCGCAAGCGATCTCCACATCGTCGGGGTGTGCTCCGACAGCGATCACATCCAGGGCGGCGGCAGAATCGTGTGACATTCGAGGAATTCAGACGTGACTTCGCGGCAGGCTAAACACGAGTTGGTAACGCGGGTTTTATCTTAACGACTCCGAGACCGAAAATCTTCACTACAGCAAGCATTCCTCCGATCACTCCGGGCACAGGAACGGGCGGATGATTTTCGCCAGACGGTGCGGATGAGTCAGGAAAGGGATCTGTCCGGTATCGTTCATGGTTTCGACGGCAGCGTGAGGCAGGGCGTCGGCGAGCACGTCGCCGCAATTTGTCAGGACCTGCCCCTCGCCCTCGCTCCGAACCAGCAGCACCGGCTGCTCGATCTGTTTGAGTAGCGGACGCAGGTCGCCATCCCGAATGATTCGGCCTCGCCATGCCAATTCGTCGATCGCTGTCGCTCCCGTGTTGTCGAGATAGAACTGCCACCGGGTCCGATCGAAAGGAGGAAACCAGCACAGGTGGTTGTGCCGTTGCAGAGCCGCGCGGAGCGGAACGTGTCGGAATCGAGCCGGCAAAATACGGCATGCCGGAATGAGAAGCCGCTCGAATCGCGATAAGTCGCGATGTGCAAATCCCGCCTGCAACACGGCACGGTCAATTCTCTGCGGATGCCGGTGCAACGCCGTCAGGGCCACCAGGCCGCCGAACGACGTGGCGAACAGACTGCACGATTGATCGCCGCAGACGTCGGCGATGGCGATCACGTCGTCAGCCAGATCGCTCAGGTCCACGCTGCCGCGCTGCGGAACCGGGTAATCGAACAGGACGCATCGAAACTGGTCTCGCAACAGCCACACCAGCAGCGAAGACAATTCATGTGTTCCAGCAAATCCATTCAGCAGGTACAGCGGCGGCCCGGAACCGAGCGTACGCCCGGAAATCCGATAGTTCGGCCGATCGAGATACCAGGCGTCAGACTGCCGATGGAACTCGCGGAGAACTTCCTGCCACTCGAGCGGCGGCGGGCAACCGCTGTCTGTCGTGGGGGGCGCCGACGGAGCGTCCTGTGATGGCTCGAATTGCGACACGGTTAGTTCGTATCCAGCCGGGCATCGGCCATGCGAATGATATCGTAGGAAGTCGCACTGTCCCGAGCGGCCCGCAGTTCGTCAATAAAGCTGGGGACTTGAAGCAATCGTCCCAGGCGCGCGAGGACCGAAAGGTGAGTTCTAGAGTCGCGGCACAGGACGATGAAATAAATGTCGGTCAGTGAGCGTTTCGGCGCGCCGAAAGGGATCCCGGAAAATGTGCGCCCGTATCCGACGATCGAGGCGCCCAGAGCGTTCGGCAAGGGATTTCGCGGGTGAGGAATCGCGACGCCGTTCTCGAATCCGGTCGACATCACTTCTTCGCGCTCGAGAATCGCCGCCAGAAGTATGGCGGGTTCCCAGATTTGCCAGGTCCGACCGGCGACTTCGAGCAGCGCTTCGAGAACTGAAGGGCGTGTGCGGGCGTCGAGGGGGACTTGCACCGTTTCGCGGTGGAGCACAGACGCCAGCGGAGATTCACCTGCTGCGGCCCCGCGCTGCGATTCTTCGACCGCGGCCAGTTCCGTGGTGTTGTATCCTCGCATTTCCTGTTCGAGCCACTGTCTGATTTCGGCCGGATGAAAGCGCCAGTGACTATCTACCCGATGGCCCGGGATTCGACCTCGGTTCACCAGTTTTTCGAGCTCGCGTTTGTCTCTTCCGAGTTGAATCGCCAGCTCTTCGAGACTGAGGAACGCGTGAGCCATAGAGACGAAAAATCTGATGAGCGAAGAGTGAGAAGCGAAGAGAGAGTATATAGAAATCCGGACCGTGTAGGGAAGCTGGCAAGTCGCCAGAGGTCGATCGAAAACGTGCTTCGGCCGGCATTGCCCAGTAAACGTCGGGCGAGCTGTGCCGACCAGTCCAGCCGGTTGTGGCGGGCGAAGCCCACGCTCCGGGTTGATCCCAGAATGAATTTCTGGACAGTGCTCACAGCCCCAGATTCCGCAGCTACCGCGGTGGAACGACTGCCGGCACGGGAGAGGGGCCCGCTGGAGCGGCATTATTTTGTCGATGGGACGAGGGTTGCTCAATCGTCGGAAACAGAAACGGAGCAATCCTGCCGAGCGAAGACCGGCAATCGGCCAAGAGCTGCTCGTAGTCCGCTTCGCGGCAATGATCGCTGATCAATTGCACGTCATAAGTGCCCCGGTAGCCGCCATTTTCCAAGGCGGCAATGATCTCGACCAGAGGCAAAACTCCCTGGCCGGGCACACAACGATCATCGTCGCAGTGCGCCGGCAGACGCGCGTCGGTCAGGGCTGCGAGTTTTATCCAGGGCGCGAAGTCGGGGATCCGTCGGAAAAGATCGGGTTCACGCCAGACGTGAAACATATCGAAGACCATCCCGACGTGCGGATGATCGCACTGAGCCAAAAGTTCCGCCGCCGCATCGAGCGATTCGAGGAACGAGTAGTGCTTGGCCGGCTGGCCATGCTTGAATTGCAGAGCAATTTGCAGGCCATGCGGAGCCGCGGCATCTCCCAATGCGACCAGTGCCTCGCGCAGAAGCCTGCGCGCATGATTGTGCGTATGACCGGCTTTGGCGCCGCTGACGACGACGAGGCATCCGGCTTGCATCTCGACGGCCGCGTGCAGCGCGTCCAGCGCGTCGGCGACTGATTCCCGAAACGTATGGCCGTCGGCTCCAGTGAAGCCGCCGGCACAGAAGAAGCTGGAAACGACCAGTTCGCTCTCGCGCAACAACTCGATTCCGCGCTCCTCGCCGAAGTCTGCCAGCTTGCGTCGCCAGACGCCGATTCCTGACACACCGGCCGCCTGATAACCGGCGACGTCTTCCATCAGCGACCAGTGAAAAGTGGTCGACTCATTCACCGAGATTCTGGCCATTCCCGTCGATCCTTCTGGGGTAACTGCACGAATCGGCCGACGTGTGGATCGAGGCATTCTGGACAATTCTTAAAGGCAACCCGGACGCCAACGCTCGACAGTATGACGAGCCGGGTTGGAATTTGCCAGCATGATTTTTGTGATGAAACCGGAATTGAAATGACGAGAGACGGGACGGTTCGACGCGAAACGATTAACCGTCGCACAAACGCACGGGGCGCGGGCCACGGGCTTGAAAAGGACGCATTACGCGCTCGCGAGCGTGCACGCAAACTCGAGTTGCGCGACGACTTTTCCTGCGACACGGATCTTGCCCTCCAGGAAAAATGCTTCGGCGAGGCGCTCTTTCAGTTCGACTGCGATCTCCAGCACGTCGCCCGGCCGCACCATGTGACGGAACTTCACGTTGTTGATCCGCGTGGCGACGGGCACGCGGCCGGCCCGGGCAGTTCCGGTCTCTTGCAGGGCGATCAGCACGGCGCCAGCCTGGAGCGCGGCTTCGCAGATCAGCACTCCCGGCAGGACCGGGTGAGCAGGATAATGGCCCCGAAACACGTCGAGATCAGGCGACACGCGCTTACGGGCCGTCAGCCGGTTCTCTGAAGACTCGATCACCTCGTCGATCCACAAAAACGGATCACGATGCGGAATCAGCCGGCAGATCTCGTCTCGGTTCAGCATGGGAGCGCCTAGCGGCCGGGAGTCGTCAAGAATTTATCCGCGTCATTGGCCACGATGACGCCGTAATTGACCGCGCCCAGCCAGCCCGACATGATGATCCCCACCGACCCGGCATGATACAGCCCGGTGACTTGGTGCGGCAGTTCGCGGCTGACCCTCAGGCCCTCGAATTTCGTGCCGAACGAGGCCCCCTGCAGGTGCCGCGTGTAATGCTGAAAGGTGCGCGGCGTGGAGGCTTCGACGTAATCGATCTTGTCTCTGACGTCGGGAATGTACCGCTCGAGACAAGCGATGGTCGACTCGCACAGGTCGTGCTTCGAGCCCTGATATTCCTCTTCGTTCAGCTCGGCCCAATCGCGATAATTGGCGTTTGTCGAGGACACGATCAACGAGCGGTCGCTTCCCGGCCGCGTGCGCGGGTAATAGAAAGAAAAGGTGCGGCTGCTGATCGAACGGCTGAGCATCGCCTGGGCGTCGAAGCCGCTATGTTCGGAATGAAACAGGAGATCGCCCAGGTCGTCGAAATGCCGGCCGGGTTTCAGCGCCATGTAGACCTGGCAACTGCTGTTGTTCAGTCGCACCGCTCGCGTCTCTTCCACAAAAGCCGGATCGAGGCGCTCGGGGCCCACGAGATCGAGGACTGTCGCCTTGAGGTTGGCGTTCGAAACAATGGCCCGGCAGCCGATACGCCGGCCGTTGACCGTGATTCCCGTCACGCGCCGATCGGGCGAAACTTCGATCTTCTCGGCCAGCGAACGAATACGAATGTCGACGCCGTTGCGCTCCATTTCGGCTTGCATCAATGTCACCAGGCGGTCGGTTCCCCCCTCGAAAGTGAAGACCCCCTTGCTCATGAAATTCGAGAACACGATGCCATAGGTGATCGCCGGGTCGTCCAGCGTCGAGCCGTTGGCGTAGGTGATCGGCTCCATCAACAGGCGGACGACGTCGGAGCGCCCGGGGAAGAACTCTTCGAACAGGCTGCGGGTCGTACGCGCCTGATCGTCGAAGAAATTCATGCCTCGGGCGACGTCGAAAAAGCGATTGACCGTTTCGGGGGCTACGGCGAATTTCTCGATCAGGATTCGCGTGAAATCGTCGCGATCGAAAGTCGTCCGCAGCGAAAATTGCGGGTTTTCGAAGCGGATCCCTTTAAGCTGCACGATGGAATCGGCGATTTCCTTCGTCCAATATTTACGGCAACTCTTGATCATGCCGACGGGAAACCCATGCAATGAGATATCGAAGATGTGCCCGCCCTTGCGCTTGAACCAGGTCGCCATGCCTCCCAACTGGTAATGGTGCTCGAGCAACAGCACCGAGTGGCCGGCGCGAGCCAGAATGTTGGCCGAGGTCAGGCCGGCGAGGCCGCTGCCGATGACGATCACGTCGTATGCGTCGCGAGTGTCTTTCAGAAAGTCTTTGGACATGATGGTGCGGAAACAGGCCGGAACGGGGACCGCCGCACCATGCTCATGATGGGCTCACTGCTCATGGTGGGCTCAGTGTGGGCTCACGGTGGGTCGGGCAAAACAGTGTAGTGACGTTCTCGACGGCGGAAAAGGGGAAAGGGGCGATCTTGTCTGGCGGTTGTCATTTCTGGTAAACAAGAGCGAATCGAGTCCGCCTACAGTCGGAAGAGCAGGTTTATGTTATATTGTCTGGTGGTTTCTCCACATGCCCTTTTCCAGCAACATCAATGTCGGCGACTTATTGCAGAAAGCTCGTGCAGGCGATGAATCGGCCCGCGACCGTTTGTTTCAAGCCTGCCGAAACTATGTGGCGATCGCCGCGCGGGCCGAAATGGCCAGTTGGCTCAAGGCCAAGGTCGATGCGTCGGACCTCGTGCAACAGACGCTGCTCGAAGCGCACCGCGGTTTGAACGATTTCCGGGGAACGACCGAAGCCGAATGGCTGGGATGGCTGCGACGGATCTTGGTCCACAACGCGGCCGACTTCGTGCGGCGGTTTCACGGCGTGGAAAAGCGCCGCGCCGGTCGTGAAGTCTCGATCGCGACAGGCGACGACTCGGATCATCCCGGACTGCAGCTTGCCGCCGGGGACCAGAGCCCCAGTCAGGTGCTTCTGCAAAAAGAGCGGCAGCTGCAGGTTGCTGACGCCGTCGCCAAGCTTTCGGAAGACTATCAGGAAGTCGTCATCCTGCGCAACTTGCAACAACTGGCGTTCGAAGAAGTGGCCCAGCGCATGGGGCGGTCGCGCCCGGCGGTTCAAATGCTGTGGATGCGGGCCATTCAGAAGCTGCAAGAGATTCTCAACCAGGAAGATTGTGGCCGGCCCGATGATGACCACGAACCCGATCCCGATTGACCCGGTCCCAATTGACGACGGGCAATTGTTCGATTTGCTCGATTCCTACGTCGCCGCGCTGCAGGCTGGCGACCGCGAATATTGCGCCCGCTGGCAGGCCGACCATCCGCACCTCGTCGAACTGGCACAGTGTCTGGATCTGCTGGGGAATTTCCGGGTGCCTGAGAATTGCTCAGAGAAGCGCGCGGGCGAAGCCGACGTGCCGCTCGTCGATTGCGAGGCGACGGTGATCAAGTCGTGCGGTTGCCTCGACGCGGCCGCGACCGGTCCGCTCGCGGGACTCGCGAGAAATTTCGGCAAGTACGAATTGCTCGAAGAAATCGGCCGGGGAGGCATGGGGGTCGTTTTCAAGGCGCGGCAAAGCGACCTGAATCGCATCGTCGCCCTCAAGATGATCCTGTCGAATCAACTGGCCGCCGACGCCGAAGTGAAACGGTTCTACCGCGAAGCTCGCGCCGCCGGCAGCCTGCGGCATCCGCACATCGTCGGGATCCACGAAGTGGGCGAGATCGACGGTCAGCATTACTTTGCGATGGATTTCATCGCGGGGACCAGCATGGCCGGGTTGACCCGATTCGGCCCGCTCGAATCCGAACGGGCGGCGCAATTGCTGATCGGCGTGGCCCGAGCGGTGCAGTTTCTTCACGATCATGGAATCGTGCATCGTGATCTCAAGCCGTCGAACATTTTGCTCGATGCCGCAGGCACGCCGCTGGTCACCGATTTCGGTCTGGCGAAAGTGTTCGACGACCAGGACGAACGAACACAGTCGGGAACGATGCTGGGAACGCCGGGATATATGCCCCCCGAGCAAGCGGCCGGCAGAATCAGCGAGATTTCACCGCGGAGCGACGTCTACGGCTTGGGCGCGATTCTGTACGAGGCGCTCACCGGCCGGCCCCCATTTCGCGAAGACACGCCGCACCGCACGATTCTGCAAGTCCTCGAGAGCGAACCGACGCTGCCGGTGAAATTGAATCCACGCCTCCCGGCGGAGCTCGAGCGAATCTGCCTCAAGTGCCTCGAAAAGGACCCCTCTCGGCGCTATGGGTCTGCGACTGAAGTCGCGGACGAGCTCGATCGATTCCTGCGGCACGAACCGATCGAGGCCCGGCCGGCGGGGATATGGGCTCGCATGCTTCGCTGGCTTCGTCGCGAAACAGGGCTGGCGTCGCGGCTGGCGATTATGTTCGTCGCGATTCTGGTGACGCAGGCGGAACATTATTTCAGTCATCGAGATTTGAGCTATCACTGGGACATCAAGCTGGCGTTCGCGAGCTGGGCACTCCTGGCAGTGATTTTTCAATGGTTTTTGAGGCGCGAAAAAACGGCCGAATTCGCCCGGCTTGGCTGGGCGATGACCGACCCGCTATTCCTGCTCTATGTTTTGAAGCAGGCCGACGAGATCGAGACGATTCTGGTCGGCTATCCAGTGATCATCGCCGCCTCCGGTCTCTGGTTCCGCGAACGGCTGGTGCTGGTCTCAACGGCGAGCTGCATCGCGTCGTACGGCGCCTTGCTGGCCATCCGCCGCGAAGCGATTAGCCTCGTGCATTATCCGGTGATATTCATGACGGCGCTGGCTGTGATCGGCGGAGTCGTCGCGTTCCAGGTGCAGCGGGTACGGACTCTGAGCCGGTACTTCGAGCAGACGAAGCCCGATGTGTAGCGGTATCGGTGGTTACAGGAGTAATCCCGGTCATCCGCTACGGTGCGCTGATTTGAGGTGGTCGTTTTGCTATTGGAGATCGGCTTAACCCCTGCCATGATGAGTCGCTCGACTTAACAGGTTGAATTCCGGAATGATACGCTGGCGATTCTGGACAGAGCATCGCAGGCGATGAACTTCCTAGCCTCAGGATTTCTGGCACATTCCCCATGCCTCCCCCTGTCCCACCAGCGGCGACTTCGAACCGGCGCTCTCGCTGGACGCGACGATTGCTATTCGCAATCGTACTGCTGCTGGCGGTTGGTGCCTTTCACGGGTGGCTTTTGACGGGCTTGGCGAGCTGCCTCGTCTTCGAAGATCCGCCAGCTCCGACGGCGGCTGTGCTGCTCCTTGACGGCGACAGGCAATTCGACACGGCGGCTCGGCTTTATCGCGAGGGACGTCGTACGATCCTGGTCTACCGCAGCCGACCTGATCGCCTGGTGCGAATGGGTGTCCTGCCGCAGGGAGACGAACTGGCACGACGAGAGTTGTCGAAAAGGGGGGTCTCGAATGAGGATGTCGTGGTCCTCGCCGGCGAATTGAACAGCAAGTCGGTCATTGCCGCGGCAGTGGGCAACTGGCTCCGGGAGCACCCCGAGCAAACGGCCAGCGTGCTCTGTGATCGCTTCACGAGCCGCGTCTGGAAGTTGAATTTGCAGTGGCCGGCAGATCCAGGCGTCACCGAACGAGTACGGATCGTCGCCATTCCGAACCGACGATTTAACGAAACCAACTGGTGGCAATCCAAACCAGGCTTATTGGCGTTTGCGAACGGCTTTTTGAGATACGGGTTCCATGCCTGTCAAATGAAGAACAAAGACTCCGCATTCGTGGAACGCACGCCGGCAGAATTCCGCGCGGCATTTACTGGAGACGTCACTCCATGAAATCCGTCATCCTCAGGCGGTGCACACGGCGGCGCCTGCTGGCGGTGATCTGCCTGGCAGCCGTGTTGATCGTCTATCTTCTGCGATTCACGATATTGACTTGCCTGGGACAGTGGCTGAACGTGGGCCAACGGCTCGATGAACCGGTTGATGCCGTCATGGTTCTCGGAGGAGGAGCATTGACTCGCCCCTTTGTCGCCGTCGAAATATTGCGCGCCGGCCTGGCCCGGAAGATCCTGATCTCGCGCCCCGAATTATCGGACGAAAATCGTGACGGCCTGATTCCCTCTGAACTGGAGATCATGCGCCAGATCGTATTACGGTCAGGAATTGCCACGGATTCCATCGTCCTCATGACGACGGTCGTGGACAGCACCGAGCGGGAAGCCCAGGTCGCGGCCGAGTATTTGAAGAATCACCCCGCGGAACGCCTGGCCATCGTGACGAATGACTATCATACACGCAGGACGCGATGGCTGTTCAAACGCACGTGCGGCAGCAATTTCGAACGATTGGTTTTTATCAGTGCTCCCACGGATGATTTCGACGGTTCCAATTGGTGGCGCTACGAGTCGGGACTCATATTATACGTCGACGAATATCTGAAGCTGGCGAAGACGTTGATACGTTGAAGGCCAATGCCATCGTCAGTTTGTCGCCTGAAGGATGCAGCTGATGCAGTTCCAGAAAATCATCGTCACCGGCGGCGCCGGCTTTGTCGGGGCGCATCTCGCGCTGCTCCTCAAGCAGGCGTATGGCGACGTCTCGGTCGTCGCCTGCGACAACCTCAAGCGCAGGGGAAGCGAACTCAACCTGGCACGTCTGAATCGCGGCGGAGTCGTTTTTCAACATGGCGACATTCGCTGTCCGGAGGACGTGGCGTCCTGGCCCAGATTCGATCTGCTTATCGATTGCTCGGCGGAGCCCTCAGTCCAGGCGGGATTGAATGGGTCGCCCCTGCCGGTGATTCAAAATAATCTGGCGGGGACGTTCAATTGCCTCGAAGCCGCACGACGGAATAATGCCGCGTTCCTATTCATCAGCACGAGCCGCGTGTATCCGATCGGCGCGGTCAACGCCTTGCCCTATGAAGAACGAGCCAACCGGTTTGTCTGGGCGCACGACGGACGGCAACACGGCTGGTCTGCATCCGGGATTTCGGAGGCTTTTCCATTGACCGGCGCGCGGTCGCTGTACGGCGCGACCAAACTGGCTGCCGAATTGTTATTGCAGGAGTATGCTTTTTCCTACAACGTCCCCGTGCTGATCAACCGGTGCGGATTGCTGACGGGCCCGTGGCAAATGGGTAAGGTCGATCAGGGTGTCATCGCGCTCTGGGTGGCGCGGCACCATTTTGGAGTTCCCCTACGCTATACCGGTTTCGGCGGCGAAGGAAAACAGGTCCGAGACCTCTTGCACGTCGCAGATTTCTTCGAGCTGCTCGTTCGGCAGATCGAACAACCTGCCTGCTGGAACGGACGAATCTATAACGTCGGCGGCGGGCAGGAAGTCTCGTTGTCTCTGCGGGAACTGACAGACCTGTGCCGCGACGCCACCGGACGATCTATTCCCATCGGGAGTGATCCGACAACGTCGCCGGTTGACGTACGGATCTATCTGACAGACAATTTACAGGTCACTACTGATTTCGGATGGCGGCCGCGCCAGGAGCCGGTTGCCATCGTGGCCGACATTGCGAACTGGGTCCGCGAGAATGAGGCCCTGGTGCGCCCGATTTTGTGCGAGGCTTGATGCGCCGCCTCCTTGTGCATTTTCGTCACGGAGAAACTTCGATGTCTCAATCCGATCCGGAAATCTCGTCACCGCCGAAAACGGCCTTCGAACAAGCGGGCCGGGAAGAATCCCTTTCGTTGGCGCGCGAGTTTTGGCTGTTCATCACGGAAAACAAGAAATGGTGGATGATCCCGATATTGCTGATCATGAGCCTGGTCGGCCTCTTAATGCTGCTGACGGCGACAGGCGCGGCCCCGTTCATTTATACGCTGTTTTAAGTAACGGCCCGGTTTTCAATGACAGCACAAAGACCGTTGACGAAACAGTTCGCTATGCGCCGGAATACAAAGACTCGATCACTTGCCCGCTTGCGATTTGCAAGGGGCGGCCGAGTCTGTCGTGAAATTCCGTCGTCGCCGGTAAGCCGAGCGCGGCGAAAATCGTCGTGCCGATGTCGTCGGGTGTGTACGATCGGGTGATTGGATAGGCGCCGATGTCGTCCGAGCGGCCGATCGCCTGGCCTCCCTGCACGCCCGCTCCGGCAAAGAACGCCGTATAAACCTGCGGCCAATGATCGCGGCCGGGGATTTGCGCCCCGGCGGTGAGGGAGATTTTGGGGGTGCGGCCGAATTCGCCCACCATGACGACCAGCGTTTCGTCGAGCATTCCAGTCGCGGCCAAATCGCCGAGCAAGGCGGAGACACCCTGATCGAGCGGCGGCAACAAATTGTCTTTCAGCTTCACGAAATTATTGTCGTGGGTATCCCAGGTCTGCACGATGCCCATGTTGGCCTGTACGATCGGCACGCCGACCTGCACGAGACGGCGTGCGAGCAGCAACGATTGACCGAACAAATGCCGGCCGTATTGATCGCGGACAGCCGCCGGCTCACGGTCCATATCGAAGGCCTCTGTGACCTTGCCGGAAGTCAGCAGGTTCATGGCCGCCGCGTGCTGATCGTGAAACGCCTGCTCGCTGGCGGCCCCTTCGAGCCGGACGCGTTGCTGATCGACTTCTCGCAACAACGACTCGCGATTGGTCAGCCGATCGATCGTTACTCCGGGGGGCAGATTGAGGCTATCGTCACGGAACTTCGGCTGGTTCGGGTCTCGCGTGATTTGCCACGGATCGCGCGAGGCACCCAGAAAACCGCCATGTTGACCCGGCCACGTGAGCGGACCTTCGATCAGCCGGTTCGGCAACGTAACGCCGTTGGGAACTCCGTCGGCGCGCGGGCGCACCGCATCGTAGGCCGCCGCATAACAGGGCCAATCACGGCGTGACAAGACATTATCGAGATCGCTATCGCGCTTCAGGGGCATCGGCCGACCGGTGAGCAGCTTGTGCGTGCCGGGGAGATGGCTCCCTTCGGTATGCGACATCGATCGCACGAGCGCATATTGCCGGGCCAGTGCGGCCAACCTGGGCAAATGTTCGCAGATCTGAATTCCGGGAACCACCGTGTCGATCGGACGAAAGTCGCCGCGAATTCCGTCGGGCGATTCGGGCTTGAGATCGAACGTATCGTGCTGGCTGGCGCCTCCGGTCAGCAGAATCAGGATCACAGACTTCGCTCGCCGTCCAACCGTCGCGGCCCTCACGCCACTTAAGGCCGGTTGCGCCAGGTTCGCCAGCACCGCCGGTACGCCGATGATCCCGGCACAGCCTGCATGCAGCCAATCACGTCTCGTGAACCTGAATCGCACTTGTCGAAATGGATCTGCCGGATTGAGCATGAATTTGTCGAAAAGAAGGCATTTCCTCTGACCATTTTATCGGCGAATACCTCGCCACCCATCAACGTCAGTTTATCAGACAGATCGGCTTGTCACAACCTCATTGGTGAGTCGGCTGATATTGTCAATTTTGCCCTCAGAGGATATAGCAACGGCCGTGACAACGGATTTCGTGCTTGGTGCGGGGGACTAAACGTGCAATGCTTGGAGATCGACTCGAAACGCGCCGGCGAACTGGATCAGCCCCTGGCGTCTCAGCTTGCCGCGGGAACCGTCGTGGTTCTGCGAAACGTACAAGGACTACACCGCTTCCGGCAGCAACTGCTGAAGTGTGCCGCAGAAATCTCAGCCGACCCGCAAACCGCCGAGCAGTTGGCAGCTTTTTACGCGACGGGGACCACGCCGCCGGTCGCGACGCTCCATGCGCTGGTCCTCGCCATCAAGATGGCCCGCGACCAGCGATTCCTTTCAGAATGCCTGGCAGATCTGGTCCGGGAGATGCAATTCAGCCCGGCCGTGCTGCTCGACGGGGGCGTCAATCGCCTCGTTCTGTCAAAAGAGATCGTTGAGGAAACCAGAAAGCATACGCATCTCTTTGTTCCCACCGATTATCGCCGACTCCGTCCGGACGGAACACCGGAAATCTTCATGCCCGGCCCGTCGAATATCCATCGCGACTTCGATCGACCGCATCGCGTGCTGATGTGCAATTTCTGGGCGCCGATGCACGATTCAGACGAAACGGAGATCGTCCAGGTCTATCCCGACGTGTACCGCAGGCCGATTCACAATCACGAGAACTCGGCCGACAACCGACGGCTGCTGGGCGACCCCGTCAGGGTGCCATTGCGATTTGGCGACGCGCTGCTCTTTCATGGCGAACATCTGCATCATTCACCCGACTCGGTTCGCCGTCGTCACTCCTACGACCTGCGCATCGCATCGCACGCCATGGACGACAACCGGCACTATCGCGACAATTTCAGTCATTCGAACAATTTCGTGCGTGCGGTTCCGGCCGAACCCGAATTGCGCCCCTGCCAGCTTCTGCCCACAGACGCTGTGGCCCACCATCGGCGTCACGGGCCCAGCCACACGGCAAACTTCTATCAGGTGTGCCTCGAGAATTCCGCAGCGCTGTCTGCCAGGAGCGCGAAGCAGTTGTTTCAGGTGTTTCGCCAATATCCATTCGCCGAGGACCGATTTCTGCTGCTGGCCGATCGAGCGAAAGACGCTTCAGGCAAGCTGGCCGTGCAGATCTTGAACTACGTGGTCGAGCGGACGCATTCGTATTACTACCATTTGACGTGCGCTCGGCGACTGCGAGCATGGGGTGAATCGGCGTTGGCGCGACGGGCTTACAGCCGGGCCATCGAGAGCGCCCGGCACAGCGATCCTCTGCCCGATCTCGCTCCCGTCGAGTACACGAATCCCCTGTCGCAACTGCTGCCAGCCGAGGCTGCTCGCCAGGCTCAAGACGAACTTGACGAACTCGCCGTCGCGATGCCTCGGCCTGGATTGGTCGGGATGCTGAAACGCTGGACCGGCTGGAACCGCGTGCGTTCGCGCCGTGCGGCTTGACGCGGCCCTGACGTGGTTCTACGGAGCCCGACGGCCGACTACCAGCGAATCTCGGCCCCCGCGTTGACACCTTGCAGAAACAGATGATTGTGCGAATTGAGAAACCTGTTTCCCGCGGGGCTGTTCGACAGATCCAACTGATCCGGAGCAAGCGCCAGGTTCTGAATCCACATAAAGCGATAACCGGCGTGAATCGAGAACCAATCCGTCAGGCGGTAGCTGAGATTCGCCTGAACCTCGCCGATCGTCGAGACGGGCATGCCATCCTTCTCATAATTGCGAATCGTGATTGAATTCCCGAAGTCCTGCAGGAGCGTCGTCTGGTGCACGGCGTTCGCATAGGTGCCGATCTTGCCGAGGAGGCCGATATTCAGCGGACCAGCTTCGTGCGTGTATCCCACACCGATCTGGCCGCCGATCAGATTGTTGACCGTACTGACATTGTAGTCGCTGGATGTGCCGAAGAGCGAGCTCTGCGAGTTGATGTCGAATGTTTCGACCAGCCGGAAATAACGCGGGCCGGCCAGCAGCGTCAGGCCGTTGATCGTTTGTTTGTAGTTGAGTTCCACGTTGTTAACGCGTGAGACGTAGTCGATCGACATACGATTGGCGAAAATGTAGTCGACGGTCGAGTTCTGCAGCGTTCCGGCCAGCCCCAGGCTGCCGCTGGGATCGGTGACGGAGGCCGTGTTTTTCCAGGTGTTGAGCCCCCAGTACGTGGCTTCGATCTGTCCGATCTGGTCGAGATTGACGCCAAACGTGTACATCATGCCGGGATTCCACTGGCCCGACAGGCGCGCTGAATTCGTGGTCAGCACGGTCGCCGACGTGGGGGGCAGGCTGACGGCGATCGGCTGACTTTCCGAATCGTGAAACCGTTCCAGGTACAGGACATCCGCCTGAAAATAGGTGCCGTATTTGGGCGGGACGAACCAATACCGGGGCCTGATCCAACTCGGGGAGTCCAGGCTGATTTCGGAATACGGTTCGGGGCCTTGCGCGTCTGCGGTCTCCGTCCAGGCTTCCGGAGATTGGACGGCAACCGGCTGATCCTGACCGTCGGCTCGCGCAATCAATGCACTGCCAATTACGGCAAATGTCAACGTGAGAACCGTCGTTCGCATACGGCATCCTTCGCATCTGGAAATGCTTGTCGTATCCCCCCGGGCGAATTGCGTGCGAAGCAATCACACCGGCGCGCCGGCAAATCAGCCGACGCAGACCCTTCCCTCTTATCGGTACGACCGGCGCGTGCAGTACAGCCAATACAGAAATTCCGGTCGTTCATTTCAGTACAGGCGGTATAAACTGCCACCGAACGATTCGCCGTGGAATGTCGGCCGGCAGACAGAAGCCGGGCGCGATTCCGCGTCAACCACTTTGCGGCAAAGAGGTTGCGTGAAAACAAAACGACCCGCGGCTGCCTTCGGCAACCGCGGGTCGAATCCGAGTTCGTCAGTCGTGGCGACTCAATCGACGGGCTAACCGTTACGGGTAGCCGATCGCCATTTGGAACAGGGCATTCAACGCGTTGAAGTCGTAATTGTTCCAGACCGTCCCGTTCGACCAGACGAGCTTGTTATTTTGCCGGGTGGCCGTCAATCCCGCCATCGATCCACTGAAGGCGATGATGGTCGTTTTGCTGAGCACTTGTACCTTGAAAGACGCGCCATTCGTGTCGGTCAAGGTGACGGTCGGGAGCGGGCTATTTGTTTGATTCCACGATGTCCCGTTGTTGAATGTGACTTTGCCAGGGCTGAACGTCGCCTGCATGTTCCAGGCGGCGATGTTGTAGGTCGTCCCGCTGATCAAGGTGGCGAAGGCCCGGGCGCCGTCGGACTTGACGAACAAAACCGAGGTGCCGTTCGTAAAGACCTCTCCCTGGTTCCCATTGGTCGGACTGACGTAGTAGTTGGCGGTCACCGAGCTCGCAACCGGCGACGTCTGGAACCAAGACGAACCGTTGGTGAAATTGATCTGACCCGCAGCGATTGTTCCCGAAAGGCCCGCTGCGGGAACATTGAACTGCGTGGCACTCGTGAACGTCCCCAGCACCATGTTGGTGTTCAGAATGGCTAACTGGCTGGTGCCGTTCTGGACCAGGTAGCGGGCGGCGGAATCGCTCTGATTCGCATAACTGGTGATGGTGACCGGCGACGAAGCGAGAAACGAAATGGTCCAGGACGTGTTGTTGGAGAAACTGATCCGGCCGGCCCCGACCGTGGCCGTCAAACCCCATGCCGCAATGTTGATTTGCGTGGGACTGATGTATGTCCCCAGTGCCATCTGACCTGCATCATTAATGAACAGAGCGTTGCTGGTTCCATTCTGGATAAAGAATTCGCTCTTACTGGGGTTCGAGGTGCTGACGTAACTGGCCACAGTGACCGGCAGCGAAGAACCCAGATCCGTCTGCATCCAGGACGAGCCGTTGGTGAAACTGATTTTGCCGGAGCCGAAGGAGGCGGTCAGTCCCACGTCCGGCACGGTGAACGTCGTGGCGCTGGTCATCATCCCCAGATTGACCGTGGTATTGAGCAGGGCCACCATGTTCGTGCCGTTCTGAACCAGATAGCGCCGCCCGGTGTCGCCCAGATTAACGTAGCTGGTGATGACGACCGGCGAGGTGGATGCCAGAACCGTCTGCGTCCATGATAAGCCGCTCGAGAACGTGATCTTGCCGGCGCCGAGCGTGGCCGTGACGCCCCAGGCTGCAATGTTGAGCTGCGAGGGATTGATGAATGTTCCCACCGCCATCTGATTCGCATCATTGATGAACAGGGCAGAATTGGTTCCGTTTTGAATGAAGTACTGCTTCAGACTGCTGTTGGATGAATTGACGTAACTGGTAATCGAGTACTGAGTGGGCAGCACAGCAATCGAAGGCGACGCAGTGATGCTGGTGACTCCGGACGAGCCGTTCTTGGTTCCATTCAGCACCGTGTTTTCGGTCCAGATCTCGCCAGTCGACCAGGCGATTTCGCCGCCGGGAATGAGAGTTCCGACTTCATTGCCGAAGGCCGTGGCCACGACCTGCGTGGGGCTCATCCAGAAGCCCGGGGACGTTTGCCCCTGGCCGTTCACGAACGTCAGGCTGGTCGTTCCATTCTGGATCACGCTGGTGGCGTTCCCCCCGAAGGAGCTGGTGTAACTGGGGAGCAGGTCGAGCTTGGTCCACAACTGACCGTTCACGGTGAACGAGTCGTTGGTCAATGCGACCGTCGTATTGTTGGGCATTTGCAACTGGGCCTGGCCCAGGGAAGCATTGTAGCCGATCGTGGCATTTGTGGTCGTGCTCCCATTGATGAGGGTTGCCAGATTGTTATTCTGCGTGATTGAACCCAGGGTCGTCGTGCTGCCGCTCGTGACGGCCCACTGCCCCCCCAGCGAAACTCGCAGCCAGACGAAACCGTCGGACCAGGTAATGCGGCCGTCGTCAGCGGCCGACGTATCGACATTCCCCTGCACGTTGGCATTTCCATCGAGGCTGGCCGCTGTGATTTGACTGGCCGTCGTGTAGGTCGCAGTCGATCCAATCCCGTTGTAATTGACGAGCGTCAGGTTCGGACCGGATTGGACGATGCGTCCTAATCCTTGGGCGGTGCCGGCAGGTGAGTCGACGAGCCAGGTGCCCGACAGGTCGAAAGCGCTCCCCAGGGCCCGCACATTGATCGCGACAGGCACGGCTGTATTAGCCGACGTCAACGATCCGTCGAAGGCAGCGACCGTAAACGCGCTGATGGCATTCCCCGAGACGCCGGCGGCGCCCGTCCAGGTCAGCACATCGCCCGGTGCGAAGAGAGTCGTGCCAACTACGACCGCGACGGGAGTATTGGTCCCCGACTTGGTGATCGTCAGGTTGCCAGTCTGGGCGCTCTTGCCGGTAATGCGGAATTGAATGGAATCGCCGTTCGGGTCGGCCGCATTGGAGGCTCCCAAGAACGCGGTGTATGTGATATTGAAGGGGGTCTGCTGGTCCGCAAGGCCCAGGGCCGCGACGGAGGTCAGAGTCGGCGCCTCGTTTTCGAGTTGCACGCTGACGGCGACGTTGACGAATCCGTCGAGATTGTTCTGGACGTCATACGGCGAGACCGTGAACGCCGGCAAGGTGACGTTGACGGAGCCCAGCGGCGCCGTCCAGATGACGCTGTCGCCCGGCTGAATGAAAACCGTCCCCGTGGCAATTTGCGCGGGCGTATAAGCCGCCGAAGTCACCCCGTTGTGCACAATTTGGAACGTACCGATCTGAAGCGACTCGACACGGAACGCCAGCGTATCACCGGCCACTCCGACGACTGCGCCCGAGAGAGATTGGATCTGGCTGTAAGTGATCGTCGTCGGGACGTTCTGGGGCTGATGCGTGATCGTGATGGCCGTATTGACGACCGACGGGGCCGTCACATTCAGAACCTTGACGGACATCTCGACGGACGGAGTCGACGTAAAATCGGTATTATACGTCGCCTTATTGAAGGCGTCGTAAGCCTGAATCGTGAACGCGTCGACCGTCACGAGAGCCCCCACCGGATAGGGGCCGCCGGGCAGAACGGCCGGAGCAACCCAAGTCAGAGTGTCGGTTGGCAGCATGATGAAACCGACGCCCGGAGTTTGCGCGACACCGTCGAGGTAAACAGTCCCCTTCGTTGCGGCAGCGCCGGGGGTAATAAACAATTCCAGCGGTTGGGCGTCCACAGTATGGGCGTCGGAATTGGCGACCAGCGTCTGGAACGTAATCGGGAAAGCTGCCGGATTGAGCGCCGCCGTTTGCAGCGGAGTCGTCGTCGTCAGAATCGGGGTCGGATCAACGACGTTGAAACTGACGGGAACCGCGAAGGACGATTGCTTCAACTCCGGAGCGATCATGGCGTTCGTCGGATCGTAGCCGAAGACGCTGAACCCGACTTCCGTCCCCACAAAGATCGGCGAGTTCGGGTTCCAGTGCAGCACGTCGCCCGGTTCCACAAGATTCGAATTGTTGGCTGAAATCGTGCTTCCGGGAACGACGGCAAAGGTCGGACTGCCGACCTGCGAAGTTTTGGTGATCGTCAGTGTTCCATTCGCGATCGACGAAATCAGAAATTCGGGGGTATGCCCGCCAATAATGCTCATGCCCAGATTGGCAGGGGTGGCGGCATTCAGCAATTGGGTGTAAGTGATGTCGTCAGTGATGTTCCTGATGGCCGACTGCGTGGCGACGCTGGTGAGGGTCGGAGCCGCATTGCCGATGATCGTGAACACCGACGAACCATTAGCCTGGTTCCCCTGCAGACTGTTTCCGGCGAAGTCCTTGATGCTGTTCGCCGCGATGGTGATCGTGTAGGTGCTGCTGCTGGAGAAGACCGATGCCGAGTTGAACTGAGCCACGTGGGTATTGGCATTATAGACGAAGATGTAATCGGTGCCGTTGACGAGCGTCTTGCCGTCCTGCGTGAGGACGTAGTTGGATGCCAAGTCGGCTGTCGTATCATCGACCCCGACACCCTGGTCGCTGATTTGAATGGCGAACTGAGTGAGCGCGGTGGGGGACGTGATGAACACCGTTCCGACCGCGGAATTTCCATCTCCAGGGCCATTATCCAAGGGCTGCACCAGTTGAGCTGTGGGACCGACGAAATCGGCGCGTTCGACGGCGCCGCGGTCGATGAAGATATTCTGTCCCAGACCGGTCGCGTTGGGGACGCTCGAGTCGTCGACGCGAAGTTGGCCGTACCGATCGGTGGCCGGCGCGATGATCGGCGAGGCCGGCAGCCCGAGCGGGGCCAGAACGGTCGTCATTGAGGACCGGTCGCCCAGCGAGTTGAGCGAGGAGTCGATCGCCGCGCTATTTTCCGCAAGGTAGAAACCGGCCCCGGATTCTTCGGTATTGACGGCCGAACTGGGTTTGACGAAGAGCGGCGCGCCGGGAGCGATGAAAATCGAATTCGTAGCCGCGATCAAATTGTTGAACGACGTCAGGTTGACTGTATTGCCCTGGAACACGGACGTTCCCACGATTGTCGCCAGCGACGTGGCGTCGACGTTAATCCCGGTGGCCGTATTGGCAATGATGTTGTTCAAGATCGACGGAGCGGCGTTGTTCAGGACGTTGACCCCGATGCCGGCCGCCGTGGCGCCGCCATAGATCGTGTTGTTGATGATTCGGCCGTAGGGGACGGCCGCCGCGGCGCCGGGGGTATTGTCACCGGAGAACAAGATCCCGCCGGTGCCGAAATTGTCGATCACATTGCTGACGATATTCGGTCCGGGAACCTGCCGCGTCGAATCGAGCGTGGGCAGATTGATCACCGAATCCGGATGCGGAGTACCGCCGTTGTCGCGGACTCCCGGAGTGACGGAAATGCCGTACTGCTGCGAAAACGAGATCGTGTTATTGGTGATCTCGACGTGCCCCTGGTTGCGTGGCGTCAGTTGGTCGCCGTGGAATTCGTAGAAGTTGCTGAAGCCCGGGTTGTTGGCGCCGAACAAGGCGCTGGTCGTCACTGAGTCGGCCCCGATCAGATCGACGGCAGCGTCGGTGTCGACGATGCCGGAAAGTGAAGTCGTCCCGGTAATCAAGCCGTCCGAAAGCTCGGCGGTCACCCTGAACTTCTTGGCTGTGGCCGCCGCGTTGATCGCGTCGCGAATTGACCGGGCGACGGTCGGCGCGTCGTCGAAGGTCGAGTAAGCCACCAGTTGCTCATTTGTGGGGAGCACCGTTCCGGCCGGATCGAAGACAAAGGTCACCTGGTTGACGCCGTCGCTGAGTGTAAACGAATCACCAGGATTGATCGAAAAACCGGCGGGCACCTCCAACGTGAATCCGGAGATCATCCGCTGATCCGCGTCGAATTGCTGCTCGAGGACGATGTCGGGCGAAATGCCGCTGATGAGGCTCCCATAATTCTCTCCAGCGCGAATCTCCAATTCGTAAGCGCCCGTCAGAGCCTGTTTGGGAGCGCCGGTGGCCGGATTCTGCGGCATTCCGAAGAACGACGTATCGACGGCAGAGCCGGTCACCATCTCGCCCCGGTTGGAGAAACCGACGATAATGTCGTCAATGGCGAATCCCAGGAAAGCATTATTCTGCCCAGTGCGCTTATCATCCGGGCCGACGCCCGTGTCTTCACCCGGATTTCCGGTCGATTCGTTGCCGGAACCCGTATCGGTGAACATCGTGCCGGCGGTGCTGAAGTCGAAGCGCAATTGAATGCTCGAAGCGCCAGCCAGTTCCGACAAATCGACGCGGGCCTGCTGCCACTGGTTGGTGTTGAACGTCGGCTGCACGGTGGCCAATGACTGCGGATCGGTCGAGTTGCCGGCGGCCGTGGCGGTGATGTAGCTGGGCAACTCACCGTCCGTGATATTCGACGACAGAACCAGATTGTTGGTCGTCAATTCTTCCCAGGTGGCACCGCCGTCAATCGAGGCGTAAACACGCGCACTATCCTGCATGACCGCGATGCTGTTCACCCCGGCGGTTTGCAGCAGATAGTTGTAATACAGCGTCGGTTCATCCTCGGCACTATAGGTGGCCAGGCTGAAAGGATCGGTGATCAGCGAACCATGCGCGCCCCCGGGGAGGTTGTAATTATTTCCCAGAC
>DASYAR010000387.1:0-18079 GCA_036501235.1 Planctomycetaceae bacterium | reverse complement strand
CAAGATGACCGGCATTCCGCTGACTCGGCTGTCGAAGGCTGACGCCGCCCGACTTCTTGAAATGGAAGGTGACTTGCAGAAGCGGGTCATCAGCCAGGCCGAGGCGATCAAGTCGATTGCGAAGGCCGTGCGCCGCAGCCGCAGCGGGCTCAAAAACCCCAAACGGCCGACGGGCGTGTTCATCTTTGCCGGCCCGACCGGCGTGGGCAAGACTTTGCTGGCCAAGTCGTTGGCGGCGTTCATGTTCGGCGATTCGGACGCCTTGATCCAGATCGATATGAGCGAGTACATGGAGAAGCACAACGTCAGCCGGCTGATCGGCGCTCCGCCGGGCTACGTCGGTTACGAAGAGGGGGGCCAGCTCACCGAGAAGATCCGTCGCCGGCCGTACGCCGTGGTCCTGCTCGATGAAATCGAGAAGGCCCATCCGGACGTGTTCAACATGCTCCTGCAGATCATGGAAGAAGGGCACCTGACCGACAGCTTCGGCCGCAAGGTGGACTTCAAGAACACGGTCATCATTATGACGACCAACGTCGGCGCGAGCGCCATTCACTCGGGCGACGTGTTCGGCTTCGGCAAGAAAGACGAAGACTCGAGCTACGACAAGATGAAAGAACGGCTCAAGCACGAGATCGAACGCGAGTTCAAGCCCGAATTCCTGGGTCGCGTGGACGACATCATCGTCTTCCGCCACCTGACCCGCGAAGACCTCAAGCGGATCATCGACATCGAGCTGGCGAAAGTCCGAGAACGGTTGCTCGAACGCGGCCTCAAACTGGTGCTCACCGATGGCGCCAAGGAATTCATCATCGACAAAGGTTCCGACCTCGACTTCGGTGCGCGGCCATTGCGCCGGGCCATCGAAGGCTTCATCGAAGATCCGCTGTCCGAGGAATTGCTCCGAGGCGGTTTCGAAGGCAAGAATCAGATCACCGTCAATCTCGTCGAGACCGGAGAACAGAAGCACCTCAGCTTCGACGCCACCGCCGAACCTGAAACGGAATTGGCCGTCGTCGGCGCAGCTGAAGGCGCGGAAACCCCGGCCGGCGAAAAATCGTGAACGGCGTCCATCGTGATGTGGATTAAAAATCGCAAGGCCCGCAGGATTGTTCCTGCGGGCCTTGTTCTTTATTTCACAGAAAACGTGCGGAGCATCCAATTGGAATCTAACAAAGCGACGGACAGAGAGTCACTACCGTTTGCCGAACTGTTCCTGGCGCTCGTCGACTCGACGGGAGTCGCGGCCGAACCAAGAGTTCGCGTCCTTGACGTGGGTACGGGGATCGCTCGGATCCCCATCGACATTTGTCGCCAGCGTCACAACATCGTCGTCACCGCCGTCGATCGATCGGCGGCCTTGCTCTTGCGCGCCCGCCGTCATATCGAGGCGGCGCAACTCGCCCGCCGAATCAACTTGCAACAGGCAAACGCTGCGTCTCTGCCCTGTCACGACGGCCAGTTCGATGTCGTCATCTCGAACGGTTTGATCCATCATTTAGCCGATCCTGCCGCGGTCTTGCGCGAGATGATTCGAGTTCTCAAGCCGGGGGGCGTTTTGTGCGTTCGCGACACGCTGCCGCAATCCGATTGCGGACTCATCGCGGCGGTGCTGGCACGCCCCGCGACGGCGGATTCAGCCACCGCCTCGAACAAGCACCAGCCGGCATGGCGTGATTCGCTGAACCTGGATCAAGCCCGTCAGCTCGCGCAAGTCGCCGGCCTGCCACTCGACTGTGTCGCGACAGCCGGCCGGCGACATTGGACGATCACTGGTCTACTTTCGACCCAGAGTAGCAGCCACACTCCGTGTGCCGTCGTCATTACGGATCGCTCCGCACCCGATTTGCTTTTCGGCCGGATTCCGGGGAGATAAACCCCGCCGGCACGCTGTGTCGAAGGCCGCTGCGGCATTGAAACCACTGGGCCCGCGACCTAAAGTGCACCCCATGCTCCCGCGCATACTCGAACCGGAAGTCATGGATTCGGCCGCCGAGGCGGTCGACTATGACCAGATGGACCATTCCCAGGTCAACCGTCTGTTCGCCGACGATTTTCTCGCCTTGTGCCCCATCGCCGGCATAGCGGAGCAGCCGTGGCAAGTGCTGGACGCGGGGACCGGGACGGCGCAGATTCCGATTGAGATCGGACTCCGACGGACCGACCTGAGAATCACGGCGGTCGATCTGGCGGCTCATATGTTGCAGCTTGCCCAGCGAAACGTCATTCGCGAGGGACTTTCCGGCACGATCAAGTTGGAGCAGGTGGATGCCAAATCGCTGCCCTACGCGGCCGGCGCATTTAACGCTGTCATTTCCAACAGCATTATTCATCATATTCCCGAACCGCGCACCGTTTTTCGCGAAATGGCGCGCGTGCTGCGGCCGGCGGGGATTCTGTTCGTGCGTGATCTGTTGCGGCCGGCCGACGTCGCCACGCTCGATCGGCTTGTCGTCACGTATGCCGGCGATGGCAACGATCATCAACGGCAGATGTTTCGCGAATCGCTCCATGCCGCGCTGACGCTCGACGAAACCCGCGAGCTGCTACGCGATGTCGGGCTGCCGGTCACATGGGCCAGTCAGACGAGTGATCGACATTGGACGATTGCGACACAGCGCGCGTGAGCGCGATGAGTGCAGCGCCTCGAAAAATTGCTTTGTTTCGCGGCGAGGCACTGCCGAGTGTCGTCATCAGTGACTTGCGTTTGCAATTTCACGACAGGCGACGCGTTTCGGTACAACTGTCAAGCTGTGCGGGTTGTACGGGTTATTACGGCAGTTGTTCGAGAAACCCGCGCATTTCCCCTTCGGCGTGCGAATCGCCGGCGCGGCGGGCCATCTCGATCCCGCGCGTCAGGACCGGTTTCGCCTCGTCGTTTCGCCCCAGGCCGGCCTGCAACTGGGCCAGCTGGAAATAGGCAGGGACGTAATCGGGGCTGGTCTGGAGCATTTCTTCCAGCCGCACGATCGCTCCTGGAGCGTCTCCCTCGGAAGCCAGGGCCAGGGCCAGGGCATAGCGCAAAAACGGATCGTCCGGCGAGCCGGCGAGCATCGTTTCCAGTTTTTCCCGACGTGTCATGTGCGCAAACCTTGCGGGACATAGCGAAAAAAGGGCTCTGCGAGCGACTGTCGTAACACGCGTAGCGATCGTAGCGGCGCGGTGCGCACAGGCCAGTTCGAGCCGGACAAACGGACTTTATGCAATCTTACCGATTGTCGTTTGTGGATGGAATTCCAGGGCTCAGATGGCGCTCCATCCGGCATAAACCCATTCCCGTTGCATCTGGGCAATCTGTGCACCGTTCGGGCGGGCGTTTCAAGCAAGCCCTGAAGACCAGACGATTTGCATTTTCGGAGTTATGCGAATTCGCGCTCCGACTTGCAGGATTGCCGTCGCCGGACCGACCGGCCAAGACAGTCCGTCATACGACAACCCGCCTCGCCAACGAAAAGACGCGCCGTATGCGAACGTGGATCATCAGCCTGTCGATTTTCACGGTCCTCTGGCTCAGCTCGCCGGACCATTCGGCGCGAGCTTCCGAAGCTCGCGAGACGCCCGCCGTGAGGGCCGTCGAGCGGGCCAAGAAGTCCGTGGCCAATATCCACAGCGAACGCACCGCCTCACGCGAGCGCGATAACGAAGGGACTCCGGGCCGCAAAGTCAACGGCATGGGGACCGGCATCGTCGTCGACGAGCGCGGATACATCGTCACCAATCAGCACGTCGTCGCCGGCGTCGATTCGCTGCGCGTGACGCTGTTCGACGGCAGCACGTACACCGCCGAGATTGTTTCTCTCAACCCCAAGCAGGACCTGGCAATCATCAAGATCAACGCCAGCCGTCCACTTCCCGTCATGCCGCTGGGCACCTCCTCGGACCTGCGCTTGTGCGAGACAGTCATCGCCGTCGGCAATGCGTTCGGCTACGAGCACACCGCGACCATGGGCATCATCAGCTCGTTGTCGCGGGACGTGGAGGTCAACGAGAACCAGTCATACAAGAACCTGCTGCAGACCGATGCCGCCATCAATCCGGGCAACAGCGGCGGGCCACTGCTCAACCTGGATGGCGAAGTCATCGGCATCAATGTCGCGATTCGGGCCGGCGCGCAGCGCATCGGCTTTGCGATACCGATCGACGACGCTCGCAAGTACATCGCCGGCCTGCTCGACATCGGACAGCTCGACAAGAACTATCACGGCCTGGTGTCGCACGACATCAAGACCCCCGAACAGCGGAAACTCGTGGTGGACGCTTCCGAGCCTGACAGCCCGGCCTCCGCCGCGGGTTTCCAGCCGGGGGACGTCGTTACCAAAGTCGGCCCGATTATGGTTCACGATCAGGCCGATCTCGAACGGGCCTTTCTGGGTCATGCGCCGGGAGCGCCGGTTGACGTGATCGTGCAGCGCAATCAGGAACCGGTATCGCTGACGGTTCAACTCGCCCGGATCGACGAATCGAAACTGGCTCGCCTGCCGAAGGCCGTGCGTGGGCCTGTGACGAATCGTCCGCGTGCCGCGACGGCGGAAGAAATGATTGCCGCCAAATGCTGGGAATCGCTGGGACTGAGGCTGGAGCGGCTCACCAAGAGCAATTTGAAGCAACTCGAACCGTTCGGCGACAAATACCGCGGCGGCATGCGGGTCGTCGACGTACGGCCCAAAAGCATCGCTGCCAATTACGGCATGAAAAGGGGAGACGTGCTGGTCGGCCTCCATGTCTGGGAGACAGTTCGCTGGGACGACATCAACTACATTTTGAACCAGTCGAGCCTGATCAACGGGCCTGAAGGCATGAAGTTCTATGTGGTCCGCGGACAAGAGGTGCTGTACGGCTCCTTGCGGATGGCCGCCAACCAGAAGTAGACTTGAGGCGTCCGTGAACGCCTCTCCCCACGAATTCGACTTCATCTCGCACGTGCGCCGCCGTGCGCTCGACCATCCGCGGTTGGCGCTGGGGATCGGCGACGACGCGGCCCTCGTCCGCTTTCCGAATCCCGACGGATGTCTGGTGACCGTCGACATGCTGATGGAAGGGATCGATTTCACGATCCCGCCGGCCACTCCACGTCAGATCGGCTGGAAGTCGCTGGCGGTCAACTTGAGCGATATTGCCGCCATGGCCGGCAGGCCCGTAGCCTGCGTCGTCAGCGTGTCGCTGCCGCGCAGCGGCGGTTTCGAATTGGGACGTGGCCTGATGGACGGCATCAGCGACTGCGCGAGGCGGTTTCAAGTCGCTCTGGTCGGAGGCGACACGAACACCTGGGATGGCCCCCTGGTCATCAGCATCACCTGTTTGGGTGAGCCGGTCGCACCGGGCCCGGTGCCCCGCAGCGGCGCCCGGCCTGGCGATTGGATCATGGCCACCGGCGACTTTGGAGGCAGCATTGCCGGCAAACACCTGAACTTTACGCCGCGGGTCGAAGAAGCCCTGGCACTGCATCGCGCGGCAAGGCTGCATGCGATGATCGACGTCAGCGACGGTCTGGCCGCCGATTTGGGGCATATTCTTGAAGAGAGCCGTGTTGGCGCCTTGCTGGACGAGTCGGCAATTCCCCTCTCCGCAGCCGCGCAGGCTGCCAGCGACGGCAAATCGCCACTGGAGCACGCGCTGGGAGATGGAGAGGACTTCGAGTTACTGTTCACTGTTTCGCCGGACGATGGCCAGGCATTGCTGAATCAGCCTCCCTGTGCAACCCCATTGTCGCACATCGGCCAGATCACCAGCGAAACCGAATGCTTCCTGCGAACCTCCGCCGGACAACTCGTTCCGCTCCCCGCGACTGGCTGGAAGCACGACTTCAAGTAGGTCAGGTTTTTCAACCTGACCTCACCTACGTCAGTTGCACTCGGCCACCAGCGGCCCGGCCAGGTCTTCGAGATAGAACAACCGACCCGGCTGGGTCGGCATGTACGTCGACGGAATCCACGGGCTCGGTGCGTGGCGCAGAGTCATCCACAGGCTCAATCCCTGCCACATCATGCCGCGCGACAGCGTGCCATCCGCCCCTCCAATGATCTTGTCGGCTTTAAGGAACAACGCGGGACCGATCGTGTTGGCGTATGTCGGTACGAGCGTCGTGCGGCTCTTGAAGCTGGTGATCGCGTTTTGCTCGATCGTCAGTGGATGGAGTTTCGCGCCCAGCCGATGCGTTTGCCGTTTCCAATCGGCTTCCGACGAATACTCACCGGCAAAATGCGGCTCCCAGAAGGCGATGTGGCACACTCGACCAATTCCGAAGATCACCGTCAGCTTGGCCCCCGCCGCACGCAATTCGCCCAGTCGATCGGCATATGTCGGCAAGACCTTCTTCAGTGCGAAGTGCCGCTGTTTGGCCGGCACCGTCAGTTTGCCGAGCGGACCGTAAAACGCCTGCTGCATCGCATATTGGAACGCTCCTGGATTCGCGGGCGGAAGCGTGTTTCCCTGGGCATCGCTCCATTCATCCATGTTGAAGCCGTAGACGTGATCGCACGGCACCCCCCACTCGGTGAGAAAGTAGACGGCCCAGCGATACATGCCCATCGGTCCGACCGGCAGGATCAAGGCAAGGTTTTCGCCGGCGTCACGGCTGCGCCGGATCGTCAGGGCGATTTCGTGCCCCATCATCGTGTCGAAATCCTCGTACGACCGGCACGCGACCGGCGCGAAGCCCCGATGCCACCACTTCTGCCGCTTCGCGATCGTTTTCGGATCGGAATCGACGCAGGCGTCGATTTTCTTCAAGTCCCAGCCTGCCGGAAAGAAGCCTTCCATCAGCGAGCCGGAAATCGTCGTCAGTAAATCCATGTTGTGTCCTTGCTGCGGCACGAATACGAACGCCCCTGGAAGCAGAGCACCGTTGTAGCGAACGGCGCGCGGACTGTCGAATGTCGATGCATGGCTCTCATCGCATTTGCAGACTTTGGCCTATTGTCGATTCACACCAAACACTGTACCCATCTCATCGCATTTGCAGACCCTTCCCGCCGTCGATTCCCCTTGACACAAAACGCCTTGTGTCGTATTCCGTCCAGTCCCCTCATCCGAATCTGCAAAAATCACGTCCTTTTGCATGCCGGTCACCCGTCCGGGCGGACTAGACTTTGCGCAATCTCTTGGTGGAATTCGTGTTGTGTGCGGCCGTCAGCAGCCTGCTGACAGGCTGCGCCAGCCCCTTTGCCGGAGGGGGCGAATCGTCCTGGAGCCGATTCGAACGAGATCACGTGTTCGTCCCGGCCAAGTACCCTTCCGGAAACTGGACACCTGCGGCGTACACATTCGAAGACGTCTGGTTTCACGCCGAAGATGGGACGCGACTGAACGGCTGGTATTGTCCGCAAGAAAAACCGGTGGCCGTCATCCTGGTGGCGCACGGAAACGCCGGCAACATCACTTATACCGTCCCGCTTCTGAAGCGCCTGCATGATCTGCATCGCGTTTCGGTCCTGGCGTTCGATTACCGTGGGTACGGCAAGAGCGACGGCGAACCCGACGAAACCGGCGTCATTGAAGACACCCGCGCGGCGAGGAAATGGCTGGCGCAGCGCGCCAACATCGAAGAACACGACGTCGTGTTGATGGGGCAGTCGCTCGGCGGCGGAGCCGTCGTCGATCTGGCGTCCCGCGACGGCGCCCGCGGTTTGGTCCTGCTGAGCACGTTTACGTCGCTTCCCGACGTGGCCGGGCACCACTGGCCGCTCGTCCCCACGGGCCTCTTGATGCACAACCGGATGGATTCGATCTCGAAAATCGACAAATATGACGGGCCCTTATTGCAGGTGCATGGCGACAACGATCGAATTATCCCGATCGCCCAGGGACAAAAGCTGTTCGCCACGGCACATGAACCCAAACGGTTTATCGTCAGCCACGGCGCCGATCACAACGATCCGTTGCCGGCCGAATTCGACAAGGCGCTGGACGAATTCCTGGCGTCGCTACGACCGCCGAAAGTTCTCCCGCAGCCCCGCCGCTGGCATGCCGCCGGGTCGTAGGACTTGCGCCGGACGTCTCGCTATAATGCGACGGGCCGGATCGGCCTTCCGTCTGTTCGAACACTGACCTCAAGCCCCATTCCCTGAAGGCTTCCGCATGGCCGAAAATTCGGTCCAGTTCGAGAATATTCCCTATCGCCGGCTGTTTCCCTGGCTGCATCTCACCCGTGCGTTCTGGATCGCCGCCGATATCCGCAAGCTGGTGCTCGCGGGAATCGCCCTGATGTTCATCTCGGGCGGATCGCTCGTCTTCGATCAACTTCCGTTCGGCAGGCCGAACTCGGGAAAGGAATTGGTCGAACGAGACGCTCAGCGCTGGCCGTGGCAACGATCGCTCGGCTACGAGGCGACAGGCACGGGCGGCGCAACGCACATGCGCGAGGCGCTCGCGTCGCCTCGCGAAACGCTGACGCGTGCGGCTTCGAACTGGCAAATCGTTCTTCTGCCGTTTCGTGAACTTCTAGGCCGGGCCCCGGTTTTGTTTCGGGGCGAAGCCAGCCTGTCGCAACTGGCCGATGCAGCCACGCGCCTGTTGTGGAACCTCATCGTCTGGTCGGTTTTCGGTGGCGCGATCTGCCGCATCGCAGCGGTGCAATTTGCCCGCGACCAGCAGATCGGCGTCCGGCGGGCGCTCGTGTTTTCTCTCACGAAGTTTCTGGGATATTTTTCTGCGCCTCTCATGCCGCTGGCAGGCGTCGCCATTTTGTGGGGTTTGTGTGTGATCGGAGGCTGGATCGGCCGAATTCCCGGCGGCGTCGGAGAAGTATTGCTCGGCGTGCTGTGGGGGCTGGAATTGATGTTCGGTTTTCTTATGGCGGTCGTGCTGATCGGTGTGACGGCGGGCTGGCCGCTGATGTTTGCCACGATCAGCGTGGAGGGGACCGACGGGTTCGACGGCCTGAGCCGGGCCTACAATTACGTTTTCGAGCGGCCCTTGTACGTTTTGTGGCAGGTCGTCGTGACGATGGCGTACGGGTCGATCATGATTTTTTTCGTCTGGACGCTGGCGCAGGCGCTGACGCAGCTCTCCGTGTGGGGCGTCTCGTGGGGCCAAGGTTATGCCGCGACGGCCGACCTGATCTCCGGTTCGCCCGAGATGGTGACCGGCGGCCTGCTGACGCCAGAGACACATTCGGAATCGCTGGGTTCAATCGTCGCCCGCGGCTGGATGAGCGCGCTGGCGCTGCTGCTCGTCGCGTTCGTCTATACGTTTTTCTGGTCCTCGGCCACGATCGTGTATTTCGTCCTGCGGCACAGCGTCGACGCGAATGATTTCGACGAAGTTTTCATCGAAGACGCAGAAGAAAAAGACGAGCTGCTCCCGCTCGTGGGAACCGCCGCGATGGGAGACGCCGGAAACCCGCCGGCGCCCGGCGCGCCCCCGAAACCCAGCGACGCGGCTCCTCCGGTTGATCTGACACCCTAAACCCGGTTCAACTCGTCGAACAACATGCGGTAATACCGCATGACACGGAGGACGTCGGGGGTGGCGGGGCTTTCCGACAGGCAATAGCCGTCGTAGTCCTGCTTTCTGAGCAGGGCAAACAGCTCGCGATACGGGTAGGGGTCGTACAAATCATGAATATGAACCGTCTGGCCCAATTTCTTCTGCACCAGGCCAAAGCTGTGCGCGATCGATCCGTCGACGGTTTCTCCGGGGTTTGAGTTCCAGCAAACGACGACCGAGTCGTGGTCCGCTGCCTCCATGATCTGTTTGATAATCGCCAGGTCGCTCGTCCCGTTGCCGTGCACTTCCACGCGGATCTCCTGCCCGAATCCGACGGCGAACTCGGCGCACTGGCGCAGCGCCTTGCCGATGCGGGCGATGGTTTTTCCTCGATCTTCACCTTTCACGAATCCGTTGGGACGAACTTTGACGCCGGTTCCCCCCAAGTCGTGCGAAAGTTCAACGAACTTCTTGGTCTGCTCGATATTCTGCTGGACGATCCCATGATCGGCAGAATGGAATTCGCACGCCGTGCCCGGTCCGACGAACTTGACCGGTGAGTCTTCGAATCGCTTGCAGACTTCGCGCCGCTGATCGGCCGAGAGCGCGGGCTCGACGCCGTGCTTGTGAGTCGTCCGCAGCTCGACTCCTTCGAACCGGGTGTCTGTGCAGTTCTTGATGAGGGTCGGCAGGTCCCACTCGGCCCCCCACAGATATGTCACGAGTCCCAGTTTCATGGATCGATCCTCCAGTATCGTCGTCTTCATTTAGCCCGGAGCCGGGTTAAACGACTGTGCGCCTGGCGCGAATTTCAGTCAGACTGCCAGCATTTCCTGCACGGTGATCAGGATCTCCAATTGGTCGAACTTCTTCATCAGCCGCTGCTTGAGACGCTTGAGGTACTTGAGCAGGTCGGATTCGGTCTGGTCGCGGAAGTCCATCAGCGTAAAGACGACCACCCGCTCTTCATAGACGTCCTTGCCGAAATGCCAGGCGCCTTGCAGGGGAAATTGCCGCTGCGTCGAAGTCACGCCGCCGAATCGCGCACGCAGCTCGGTTTGCAGCGTCAGGTACTTGGAATCGGCGATCGGCCGCCCATCGTTGTATTCCAGCGGCAGATAGATTTCGACGCGCCTAACGGGACGAGGCACGACGCTCGCCTTGTCTGCGGATCGGCTGCGGGTTCACCACTTCGTAGGCGACGCCTTGCGCGGCCAGCAACTCGATGTGCTCGGGAAGCACTTCGTAAACGGGGTCGGCGGCCACCAGCCGTACCGGTGCGATTTCGATCATCGCACGCCAGGCTTTGCCCCATTGCTGCTTGGGAATTCGTACGGCAGGCATCTCGGGTCTCCAGGGTAGGATTTCGACCGATGATACCCGGCATTTATGCCTACCGCAAACAATTTACCAACGGAACAGCGCCGTGCCCCAGGTGAGGCCCGCACCGAAGCCACTCAACAGCAGCGTATCGCCGCGATGAATGCGGCCGGCCTGGAAGGCCTCATCCAGCGCGAGGGGGATCGATCCGCCCGACGTGTTGCCGTACTTCTGCAGGTTGTTGAACACCTTGTCGCTGGAAATCCCGAGCTGGTCCATCGCCGAGTTGATGATGCGGATGTTCGCCTGATGCAGCACATACAACGAAACATCGTGAACGCTCATGCCGGTTTTCGCCAGCACGAGCTCGACCGTGTCGGTGACGAGATTGACCGCCCATTTAAAGACGTTCCGACCGTCCATGCGCAGGTATTGCAGGCCTTCATCGAGATCGGCATGGGTCGGCGGACGGCGCGATCCGCCACTGGGGCGATCGAGCAATGATCCACCACTGCCGTCGGCCCCCATCTGGTAGCAGAGCAGGCCCTGATGCGGGTCGCCTGCCGCGAGCAGCACCGCGCCGGCGCCGTCTCCGAACAACGGGGCCGTTCGTTGATCTTGCGGATTCGTGACGCGGCTGTTGCAGTCGCCACCGATCACGAGCGCCAACTTGCTGTTGCCGGTGGCGACGTACTGCGCCGCCGTGACGAGAGCATACATGAAGCCCGCGCACGCCGCCTGGACGTCGACCGCAGCGGCGTCGAGATCAAGCTTGTCTTGCACGATGCACGCCGTCGAGGGGAATGAAAAGTCGGGCGTGAACGTGCCGACCACGACCAGGTCGATGTCGGTCGGATTGACGCGCGCCGCGCGAATCGCCTTGCGGGCCGCTTCGACGCACAAGTCGCTGGTCGCCTGATCGGGACGCGCGTGACGCCGCGCTTCGATCCCGGTGCGCTGCGTGATCCAATCCGCGTCGAAACCGAACCGCGCTGCGAGCTCGGAGTTCGTCACGATCGTGTCGGGAACATACGATCCGCACGACACGACCTGCACTCCGAGCAGAGATCGGGTGCGACGGCTGAAGCGCCGGCCGCCCGACGTGGCGGGAGTGCGCTGCGGAAGTTCGCGAGGCGTGGGCACAGGCAAGCTGGATGAAATCGACGAAGCCGACACGGCCGCGCCGTGGGAAATGTTTTCGAAAGACATGAATCCGTATTCCACGGGGAGTCGCATGACGGTTGTTGAGACCGTCATAAAAGCATAACTCGGCAGTCAGTCGTTGCGTTGACCCACGCGCGGACTGCTTCCGACCGAAACCGTTGCGTCTCCCTGGGGTGGCCACCCCAGCCTCCCTGTGGCATGCACCACTTTGGTGCACCGTGACCCCAAGTCGCCGTAAGTATATCCATTCGTTTGAAATCCTACTAGCGAAATTCCACCCGTTTTCGCGCGGAATTCTCCTGTCGATGACCGCGGTGCCTCTCAAGGTTGCAGCTTGCCGAAAACACGTCACAATCGAAGACACCTCAACGCAAGTCGATTGCGGTCGGCACGGCCTGCTCTACATTTCTCCCATTTTAACTGTTTGAATCGCCAGGAGGCTCCGTCGGATGTGTTTGCTTGGATTGGCATTCCGACAGCTCCCGGATTTCCCGGTCCTCGTACTGGCCAATCGCGAAGAATTCTATGCTCGCCCCACTCTGCCGCCGCAGCTATTTCCGCGGAACGGCGACATCCCGGCATGGATCGGTGGGCTCGATCTTACCGCGGGAGGCACCTGGCTCGGCATCAATGAGCTGGGGCTGGTCGTGGCCGTGACAAATCGCCAGAAAGACCAAGCTCCGGCAGCGCCCCCGTCACGCGGATTGTTATGTCGGCGGTTGCTGGCCCAACACGGCATGGCCAGCGCCATCGCCGTGGCACTCGGCGAGTTGGAAGGAAACCAGTACGCCGGTTGCAACCTGCTGCTCGTCGACCGCGATTCCGCGTATGCGATCGAAGCCGGGAACGTGTTGAAATCCACGCGTCTCGAGCCCGGCTTGCACCTGATCACCAATGCCGCCCTGAATGCGTCTGACGATTTGCGAATCGCCCGAGTTCGTAAGGAATTCGCCGCCGCTGATCCGCAGACCGCCGAATCGTGGATCCGCGATGCAGAGCACATCTGCCGGCTGTCGGGCGACGGATCCGAAGCTCCGATTTGTCTGTTCGGCCCCGACCGGGGCACCGTTTCGTCGACGGTGATCGGCATCGGCCGGGACTTGCTGGATTCGCATTACCGGTATGCCCCTGGGCCGCCGGCGACGACTCCGTACGAAGATTTCACGCCCCTGTTCCGGCAATTGCTCGCTGGTTGGGCGGACTTAGGGGCGGTTGCCTCAGGTGGGGACGTTTCGCCCGTCGCCGCGGGCGAGCCGAACCGGATCGTCCCCGACATCGAACCGCCGAACGACTCCCCGGCACGGCGCGCCGTGCGCGCGGGGATGAGTTCCCAGGGGGCCGTGTTGCAGGTTGCCGATCCGCCTGCCGAAGGTGCCCATCGCATCCTGCTGCGGGGCCCGTGGCAATCCGAGCCCTTGGCCCGTGCCGAGTGGCAGCCCGCTGGCACTCTGGTCTGGTCGGAAACGGATCTGCCAGGTCCGGCAACTGTCCGGCTCCCCGCGTTCTGGCAAGACTTGTATGGCCCGTTTCGCGGACGAATCCGCTTCAAACGCAAGTTTCATCCACCATCGAACATCGTCGCGGGCGACCGCCTGGCCATCGTTTTCGCGTTTGTGGGCGGCCACGGACTGGTGTCGCTCAACGGTGAACCTCTAGGGCGAATCGAACTGGGGAGCGAGTCATCCCGTTTCGACGTCAGCGGTCGTCTGAACGTCAACAATGAACTAGCGGTCGAAATCGAATTCACCGACTTCTCCGCCCAGCCCCCACCCGGCGGCCTCTGCACACCCGTGGCTCTCGAAATCGTTTCGTAGGTCAGGCCGACTCATTGGTCCTTCCGCCCGCCTGGAGGTATCTTGGAAGCGTCTCTCCAATTGACGTCTCTCCAGGGAACCCCAACCATGCTCAACCGGCGCGAAGTGATGACTGCGGCAACGGCGGCGGGCTTTTCGGCTCTCGCGGCGGCTGACGAACGCACGGCCCCCGTCATCGCCCGCGACCCCATCAAAATCACGAAGCTCGAGACGATTCTCGTGCAGCCCCGCTGGTTGTTCCTGAAGATCCATACGAACGCGGGCATCGTCGGACTCGGCGAACCGATCGTCGAAGGCCGCGCAGAAACCGTCGCCGCCGCCGTCCACGAAGTCGAGCCGTACCTGGTCGGCAAAGATCCAAGGCAGGTCGTGCATCACTGGCAGGCCATTTACCGCCATGCGTTCTATCGCGGCGGGCCGGTGCTGACGAGCGCTTTGAGCGGTATCGACATGGCGCTGTGGGACATCAAGGGCAAAGCGCTGGGGGTGCCCGTCTATGAACTGCTCGGCGGCCCGACCCGCTCCAAAGTTCGTGTCTATGCGCACGCCAAAACACCCGAAGACGTGAAGCGCCGCATCGCAGCCGGCTTTACCGCCCTCAAGACGGGCCCTCAGTTCCGTCGCAAGTACCCGCGTTACGTCGAAAATCCTGCCGAGATCGGCTATGCGATCGAGCAGTTCGCCGCGCTGCGGCAAGCAGCCGGAAACGCTATCGACATTGCCATCGATTTTCACGGGAAGATCAGCCCCGCGCTGGCCAAGCAGCTCATCAAGGGACTGGAGCCGCACTCGCCCATGTTCATCGAAGAGCCAGTCAACTGCCAGAACCACGACGTGATGGCCGAGATCGCGCGCGGCACTCATCTGCCGATTGCCACGGGTGAGCGGGTATTCACGAAATGGGGGTTTCGCGAAGTCCTCGAAAAGCAGGCGGCAATGATTCTACAGCCCGATCTATGCCACGCCGGGGGCATCACCGAAGTGCGGCTGATCGCCGGCATGGCCGAGGCATATTATGCGACAATCGCGCCGCACAATCCGCTCGGGCCGATCTCGCTGGCGGCTGGCATCCAGATCGCCGCGTCGATTCCCAATTTCCTGTGTCAGGAACAAGTTTCGCTGGGCGAAGGCTATTTGAAACAGCCGTTCGTCGTCCGTGAAGGATACGTCGACGTGCCGACCGGACCGGGCCTGGGGATCGAGCTCGACGAACAGGCCCTGGCGGGAAAACTCGGCCACACTTGGAAGAGCACCGAGAGCTACGACGAAGACGACGGCTCCGTCGTCGACTGGTGACTCCCGCCTCAGTGGTTGTTTAACCGCGACCCGCCAGGGGAGCGCGTATCGCCGTCGACGCGCTCTCGATCAACAATCCGACCCGCGCCAAATCTCCTTCTCACGCGGGGGAAAAGTCCGAAAATTCGGCGCATTTCGCGCCACCCGATTTCCGGACAGGGGGAGCGTCGTGGGCCCGCCCGAGGTAGCCGCCCAGTCCGGCCACCCGTGCCTGACTGTTGTCATCGGCGGACTACGACGAGCCGATTCGAATGGGACTTCGAGCGCCACTCGATTGCAACCGCTCATGTTCGGCGACAAGCAACTCGATGGCGTCGCGGAAGTACCGCGCATCGGCCGTCGAAAATAGTGACTGATCAAGGTCCGCAGCGCGGAGCCGTCGCCCGACTTGATTCCGCCATTCATCGTTCTCGATCAGGCGTAGCGCCAGGTCGACGTATTGTTCTTCGCTCGTGGCGACCAGCTCCGGCAGGCCGGCCATTCGCACCAACTGCGAGCCGATCCGGTTGTACCATTTGTCGCCTTCCCAGGTGACCATCGGTTTGGCCAGCCAGAGGCTGTCGACCACCGTGTTGCAACCACCGAAGTGATAAGAATCGAGGCTGAATTGTCCCTCTTCCATCTGGGCCATGTATTCGGCGTACGAATGGAAGGGGACGATTTCCACGATTCCTCGTCCGAAGAGTTTCTGCAGCTCTCGTTCGAAGCAGATGAAGCCGTTGACCGCTGTCAGACCAAAGCCCGAGAACAGTCGCAGCTTCACCGGCCGCGACGTCCGGCGCACAATTTCCTGCAACGCCCCGCAAAACCGAGCATTGATCTTGGGGGAGGCCCACGGACAATTGATAATGAACTCGCCGGCCGCGGGCCCGGGAAATTTCGGCAGATAGGCAGGCCGGTTGTGGATGACACCGCAGCCCGGAAGCAGCACGAGCCGTTCGGAATAGTTCTGTTCCGGCTGGTCGGCGATTTCGACTGCGGCGCCGCTGATGAAATAATCGATTTTCGCCCCCCACGTGCTGGCGGAATGCCCCAGCGAGGCAATTTGAATCGGCGCGAGTCGCAGGTTGGCCAGGATCACGCTTTCGGCCGTCAAACCGATATCCGGGAAATAGGCGACTTCGAAATCATTGCGGGCGATTTCCTCGAGGTGCAAGGCGCCGTCGACAAGCCGCACGTGCCTTACGTCTTGAAACAGCGACGTATCCATCTCCAGGGAAGGGGGACCGAGCCAGACAAGCGTCAGGTGGTAATCGCGCAGGGCCTGCAGATAAGCAAAGTAGTTGCGGTGGACCGGGTGTTGCGGAAACCACGTGCCGGAGATGACTGCCAGATGCCGGCGCTTGGGTCGGTTATCAATCGCCGTCTCACTGAATTGCCGGCTCAGCGCGGCGTTGATCGCCGCCTTGGCCGCACGGTCGACGTCGCCACCGACGTACGTCGAGCCGAAAAAGATGTCGCTTGAGTCGGGCAGGGCAGTGAGCCGCGAATCGTGAAACGACAGATGCTCGACCAGCCGCGTGACGATTTCGGCTCGGACAAGCCCCGTGCGGTAGGTGCTCATGAACAGCGAGTACCAGGCGCTGGCCAGCCACGGATTCGCATTGACGAACGCCTTACGGTCGAGTGCCACGGTGTTTCGGGCCGAGAACAGCGTGAGCACTTTGATAAAATTCGCCGACTGGTTCTTGAGGACTTCGAGGTAAGCATCAGTCGTCTGGAAGCACGACGTGGCGACCACTTCGGAAATGATCGGGTTCATGACCAGGAACCGGAGCGCATGTGCGTCGCTGATCTGGTAGTCGGACTGCGTGAACAGAAACAGAAACAACTTGACGAACCGGTCGATCGCTCCCTGGGTCGTCCGATCGAGCGTCAGATAAGACCGCTGGCGGAAGTGTTCGAGAACGGTCAGCAGCCCCTCCGACAATTCGTCATACCGTCGCTCCTGATACATTGTCAGCAGCGCCGAGCCATCGAGATCGCACACGTCTTTCATACGGTCGGTCATGGCCGACAAGTTTACCGGCTGGAGCCGTGTAGGTCAGGCTGGAAAAACCGACATTCAAGAATTCGCATTCACTCCAAGCTACCCAATGTAATCGGGTCCGAGGTATTTCCTCGCTGGCTCATGTTCGCCTAACCGGAAATATCACGAACGCCATCGTCAAATGCCGAAATTACCAACTAAGCCCGTTACATCCTGGTTTTCGAACCGTCGAAGGGAGTGCATGACATGCGGGGTTCACGGATGGCCTTTGAACGCTTCATTGCCGGCTCAATTCTGATGACAGCCTGCCTCGGTTGCTCGAATATGAACAACACCCAGAAAGGGGCCGTCGTCGGGACGGCTGGCGGGGCCGGATTGGGCGCGATTATCGGCAAACAACTCGGAAACACCGGGGCGGGAGCGGCCATCGGCGCTGTGACCGGCCTGGCTGCCGGCGCTCTTATCGGAAACAGTGAAGACGTGAAGGAAGAGAACGATAACACCCAGCGACAAGCCGCTTATCAGCAAGACCGGCAAATTCGCGAAGACAAAGCCATTTCGAATGACCAGGTGATCCGGATGGCGCAAGCCAACCTCGATGACGGCATCATTTGCAATGAAATCCGCACGCATGGGGGCAAATTCGATACGTCCCCGAATGCGATCATCTACCTGCAGCAGCAAGGTGTGAGCAATACGGTCATCCAGGCCATGCAGAATTGCCGGGGATACTAACACGGATTCTTTCGCCGAATTTGTCTCGTCCAAAGCGAGATCGGCCACAACAAATCAGCGAAAATCCATATGACTCAGGGAAATAGCGCGATTCGGGCCGGTCGCCAGGGAGCCCCGATTTTGGCCTCAGAGCGGAAGATCTCGCTTTCCGGGAAAAGCCCATGTCGCTACCATAGTTCGTTCGACCTCGACCTGGGCCAGCGCCGGGGTTTACGTTCGCAGCGCGGCAGGACGCCAGTCTGCGAGTGGGTTCAACGTCAGTAGCCTGGATTTAACGACCAACGATGGCCGGTTATCGCGAATCTGAGCGGCAGGTTGTCATCACCGGAATCGG
>DASYAR010000386.1:0-3717 GCA_036501235.1 Planctomycetaceae bacterium | reverse complement strand
GGGCGAGTTCGACGAGGCCGCGACATCTGGCCAGCTCGGCACTACTCGTCATCTTTTTCGTCCTGCGCCGGAGATCGAATGCTCATGCAAAATAACCAACGGCCATGGCTCGTGGCAGGGCTTTTGCTGCTTGCGCTGAGTGGAGGTTGCCAAACATTTCGGCGCAGCAGGAACAATGCGGACAGCGGACCGTCACGGTCCTTCGGATTGGACTACGTGCCGCCGCAGTCGGAACCCCCGGTCGAAGGCGCCGACGCTGGCGCAAAGGCTGGCTCGAAATCACCGGCGGTCCAGGCGGCCAGCCTGGAAGAATCGAACGATGAAGGCTCGGCCAAGCCGGTCAGCGGACTCAAGCGATTGCTTCCCGGTCGCGACAAGGATTCGCCGAAAAGTAAGCCCCTCCCCGTTTCGTCCCGTTCCGCATCGGCCGAAGACTCTGCTGCAGGCGGTCAGGATGACGAGAACTGATAGCAGCGGATGAGCGGCTCGAGAAGTTTTGAGAAGCTGCCTGGATCTCGTTTTGTCGGCGTTAGAAATCGTCTCACGCGACAAGGTCATGCCGACCAACCGTTTGCGCTCGGACGTTCTCCCTGCGGCGCCATGGGTTCTGCAGAAGCAATGCGCGTGGACTGAAGTCCCCGCTAGCGAAAGCGCCTCAGATCCCCCACACGGACCGGGTACGACTGAAACACCGCTGGGTGCGACGGGAATGTTTCCCGCGCGGCTTCACGAACGACCTGAGAAGGCCGTCCCGCGTCGGCAACGCTGGTAATGGCCGTTCGCGGAAGCTAAACTAGGGCGTCAAGAGGAAAAATCGTTCAAACAGCTGCGATCGGGCAGCCAACCGGTCGGCGGTTTTCTCGTGTAAGGAGCGTTTCGTCGTGCAAGTGGCCATTACGTGCAAGCACGGACAATTAAATGCCAATCAACAGGAATACATCAATCGGAAGTCGGAAAAGCTCCTGACATATTTTGAGCGGGTGACCGCCATCAATGTGACCGTATCATTCGAGAATGGAGGGGTCAGGGTTGAAATTCTGGTCGATGCCGAGCATAAGCACAATTTTGTGGCCAACGATCACGGCGACGACGTGACCCCAGTGTTTGACGTCACGTTGCATAAGATGGAACAGCAGATCAAGAAATATAAAGAGAAAATCCAGGACCACCGCCGCGATTTTCCCGCCCAGGGAGACGAAGGCGGCGCGTGATCCCCTCATACAGGAGTGATTCATGAAGTTGTCGGACTTCGTGGTACGTCAATCGATTTTGACAGATTTGAATGCCGCCTCGAAAGAGGACGCGATCCGTTCGATGGTCCAGAGTCTGGCCGCCAGCGGAAGCGTCAAAACGGCGGATCAAGATGGAATCATCGCCGCCATTCTGAAGCGGGAAGAACTGGGGTCCACGGGCATCGGAAAAGGGGTGGCGGTGCCGCACACCAAGCATCCGTCGGTCGACAAGCTGGTGGCGACGATCGCCCTGTCGAGGTCCGGGGTGGAATTTGCCAGTCTCGACGGCGAAAAGGTGAATATTCTGTTTTTGCTGGTCTCGCCGCCGGATCGCCCAGGCGATCATCTGCGGGCCCTGGAGAACATCTCGCGTCATCTGCGGAACGACAACTTCTGTAATTTCCTCAAACAGGCCCAAAGTCCGCAGGCCGTCATCGATCTTCTGGAGGAAGCCGACAACAACCAACTCGGTTGAACCTAAGTCGAGCCCCGCCGCATTCCTACCAGCCCTAACTCGGCTTGGTCGGTTGCCGCAGCGGCGCTTCGCCCGGTTCAAGTGTTCGACGGACGGTGCGCTGTCTTTATGAATCAGAATCCGACATGCACTCGTGACGTCGTCGTCAAGCTGGATAACGGCCTGCACTTGGGGCCCTCGTCGCAGATCGTTCAATTGGCGCAGAAATTCAGTTGCGAGCTGGTGATCCGAAAAGGAGACCGTGCCGTGGATGGTAAAAGCATGCTCGACCTGTTGACGCTGGCCGCAGAACAGGGGGCCGCGCTGCGGCTGGAGGCGAGTGGAACGGATGCCGCTTCGGCCGTCGAGGCCATAGCCGCCCTGTTCGAGCGAAATTTCGTAATCGATCCGCCTGCCTGACGATCGGGCCAGGCCGACGGAGCTTTGATGGAAGTCAGACGCGGAATCGCCGTAGCTCCCGGAGTGGCCATCGGCCCGGCGTTGGTGCTGGGATCCGAAGATGTCCGCATTCCGCAACGCTTCGTGCGCGCCGATGCGATCGACACCGAGCTGGCGCGGTTTCACGCGGCTCTGGATGCTGCTGTCGCCGAGATCACGGGGCACGAACAACTGGCCTCCGCACGGCTGGGGCAGCAGTACAGTGCGATCTTCGCGGCCCATCGCCAGCTCGTGCAAGACCCCAAGCTCGTCAACGAAATCGAAGATCTGATTCGTCAGAAGTCTTACTCCCCGGAATTTGCGGCCAGCCGGGTGCTTCGCAAGCACGCCAAAACCCTTCAGAACCTGGGAGATCGCTATTTTGCCGAACGAGCTCATGACCTGTTCGACCTCGAAAAGCGCCTGCTGAGGCACCTCTTGGGGGAACGGCGGGAAGAATTGTCGCAACTGACGGTCCCCGTGCTGGTGCTGGCCCACAACCTGACTCCCAGCGAGACGGCCAACCTCGATAAGAAATTCGTGTTGGGATTCGCAACCGAAGTGGGGGGCAAGAGCAGCCACACGGCGATTCTCGCCGGAGCCCTGGAATTGCCCGCCGTGGTGGGGGTCGGGTCGTTCCTGTCGGACACTTCCGGGGGCGGAACGGTCATTATCGACGGTGATCAGGGGATCGTGATCTTCGACCCCGATGAAGACAGTCTGAACAAGTACCGCGATTCGGCCGAGAAGCGGCTGTCGGCCTCGGTACGGCTCAATTCGCTAAGCCAGTTGCCATCGGAGACAAAAGACGGCGTAGCGGTCCACATCTACGGGAATATCGAATTTCCCACCGAGGTCACCCATTGTGTGGAGCGGGGAGGCGAGGGGATCGGTCTGTATCGCACCGAATTCCTGTATCTCGAGACCGACCAGGAACCGACGGAACAGATCCAATATGAGGCCTATATTCAGGTGATTCGCGCGTTTCCACATGGACCGGTCGTGATCCGCACACTCGATCTGGGGGCCGAGAAATTCCCGTCATCGATGCAGGAGATCATCGAAGGGACCCCGAATCCCACGTTGGGTTTGCGGTCCCTGAGGCTGACGCTGCACAACCTGCCGCTATTCAAGACCCAGTTGCGGGCCATCCTGCGGGCGGCGACCGAAGGGGATGTGCGCATCATGTTTCCGCTGGTTTCAACGCTTTTGGAGCTGCGGCAGGCGAAGATGATCCTGGGGGACGTGATCGAAGATCTGGAGGAGCAAAAAGTTACGTTCAATTCCAAGGTGCAGGTCGGAATGATGGTCGAAGTTCCTTCGGCAGCGGTGATGGCCGAGGAGTTCGCCCGCGAAGTCGACTTTTTTTCCATTGGAACAAATGATCTGATTCAGTATACATTAGCAGTCGATCGTGCGAATCCGGCGGTGGCCAACCTGTACAGTTCGGCCGATCCGTCGATTCTGCGACTGATCGAAGGCGTGGTGCGGGCGGCTGAAAAATACAACCGTCCGGTTTCGGTCTGCGGGCAGATGAGCTCGGACCCGATGTACATTCCGCTGTTGGTCGGGATGGGATTGCGGGAATTGAGC
>DASYAR010000385.1:0-2583 GCA_036501235.1 Planctomycetaceae bacterium | reverse complement strand
AAGACCGACGAGAACGCCGAAGAGCACGCGGCCGGCGCCGATGTCGGCTCCGACGTCGATGAAGACCTGACGGCGCTGGTCGTTCCCGCCGAACTGCTGGGGAAGGTCGAGAAGTCGGGGCACATGCAGTTCTCGCAGGCGCTTCGCGGCCTGTTGCTGGAAGGCGTGTCCATCGACGGCGCTGCGGCGGCGAAAAAGCACTATGAAGCGGCGCACCGCGCGGTCGCCGGCGACCCTCGCGCCGCCTATGCCTACGGTCTCGCTTATCTCGAGCAAAAGAACACGAAAGAAGCTCTCACGCAGTTTCGTGCGGCAGCCAGACACACGTCGGGGACTTATCTCCCGGCACTCCAGGCCAGCGCCTGGGTCCAGCTCGAGAGGAACGAATATGGCCCGGCCCTGGCGTCCCTGACCGATCTGGCCCGCCGCATCGAGGACGCAAAAGGTGCGTGGCCGACCGAGCACGACCGCGCTCATACCGCCGAATGGCTCGGACGCACGCTCGGATTTCTGACCGGCCCCGGTTCATCGCCGGACCACACCGCCCAGGCCGGCGACACGGCCTCGAGCATCGAAAAACGTCTGACCGGCGAACGGAAACAAGCCTACGAACGCGGCGGAAAATGGATCGCCAAGCGACGTCAGGAACTGGAAGCCCTCGCGGCCCGCCCCGTCGCAGAGGTCGTCAACGAAATGAACGCCAAACGCCAGGCGGCCCGCACCGCCATGCAGGCCGCGCAGGCCGAAGTCAGACGCATTGAAGAGGAGATCCACGACGTCAAACAACCGTTCGAAAAGCAGATCGCCGAGGCGGCCATCGAAAAACGCACCAATAACCAGAAGATCAAAGCCGCGGCGAGGGGCATTCCAGACGCCGAAGAGAAAGTCGAGTATCTGTCCGTCCCCCAGCAAATGCCCAACGGAGTCAGAACGTATCGCGGAATTCCCACGGCCATGCGAACTCGCAATGAAAATGCCGGCGAGAAAAAGGCCCGCGAATCACAGCTCGCCGCCGCACAGCAGAAACTGCAGCAGCTAAAAACGACCATGGAAAACGCCAAACAGAGCATGACTGACGCGAGGAAGCAGCAAGAGAAGGCCCAAGCCGATCTGCGCGCCGCCATTGCCGCGAAGCAGCCGGAGCTGCGCGAAGCCCGGCACAAAAGCCAGGAGGCGACGGTGCAGCTCAAAGACATCGAACACGCCGCGCTGTCCCCCGAGCAGATCAAGTCGCGAGTCACCGCGCTGGAAGCCTACGTGCCGCTCGATCCTTTCACCGAAAAGGACCGCTTGCTGGCGACGCTCAAAGCCCCCGGCGCCGATTGATTCGCGAGCGTTCGGGCCCGCGATCACTCTTTCCAGCCCGGTCCGTACGTCAGGCTTTCCAGCCTGACAGCAATGTGGGCTGCATTGAAGTGCCGAACACCTGCCCCGAAACGTGCAGATGTATGTCCCGAAACGTGCAGATGTATGTAACGTGCCGACATGCAATTCGGTGGCGAGTCTCCAGCGTGGAAGGAACAAAATGCTGACCACAATGAGACTGAGCCTGTTTCTCGCGATCGCGAGCTCACTGGGCCCGTCGGCGGGCGTTTCCGCGGCGCCTGCCGATAATCCACCAGCCGCCGATTTCTTCGTCTCTTCACGCGGAAACGACTTGTGGTCTGGAAAAATGGCCGATCCGGGCGAGAACGACGGGCCGTTTGCGTCGGTGGAACGCGCCCGTGAGGCCGTTCGGCAATTGCGCAAGTCGCAGAACGAGCTGCGGCCCGTACGGGTCGTATTGCGCGAGGGAACGTATTATCTCGACGCTCCGCTGGAATTTGGTCCTGACGATTCCGGGACGGAGAAAGCCCCCGTCGTCTACGCTGCGGCAGCGGGCGAGACAGTGGTTCTCAGCGGAGGCCGCCGGCTGGAAGGAGCGCACCGGGGCGGCGTCGGAGGCCGTCAGGCCTGGATGGTCGACCTTCCGGAAGTGAAACAGAATTCGTGGCGCTTCCGGCAACTCTTCGTTAACGGCATCCGTTGCCCGCGGACAAAACTGCCGAAACAAGGGGAATACCGCATCGAATCGCTCCCGGGATACACCGGTGACTTTCTTAGAAGCCCGACAAAGCAGTTCGTTTATGCCCCGGGCAACGTCGTGCCGACTTGGCGGAACTTGCATGACGTGGAAATCGTGGGGATCACGAAATGGCTGGACAACCGATTGCCAATCGAAAGCGTCGATGAGCAGACGCGCACCGTCACCTTCGACCGGCCGAGTCTGTTTGCCCTCCTGGCGGGAGACAAGCCCGGGTTCTACTGGGTGGAGAACGCCTTCGAAGCGCTCGATACCCCGGGACAATGGTATCTCGATCGACCAGGCGGAGTGCTCTACTATCTGCCACGGCCGGGAGAGGACGCGGCGTCGGCCGGGATCATCGCGCCGCGATTGACGCGGGTGCTGAGGGTCGCAGGGCAGGCGAATGCACCGGTTCATGACCTGCATTTCGAAGGGCTGACCTTTGCGCATACGGAATGGCAGCCGCCGGCCGATTATGCCTCGTCGCTCCAGGCCGGCGTCGAAGTGCCCGGTGCACT
>DASYAR010000384.1:0-2826 GCA_036501235.1 Planctomycetaceae bacterium | reverse complement strand
ATACAATGGTTGATGTGTTCGGCGGTCAGCCTGAAGGATTAACCTTTAAGGCCTCTCCAGCAGGAATCGGTCGATGCCGGGTCGGACAGCAGCAACGCTTGCCTGTGATGGGTTTCACGTAATGCAGCGCATCGCGCGGCGCGAAGCGCTGCGAATCGGCGGGCTGTTCGGCTTAGGGCTGACGCTGCCGCAGTTGCTCGCAGCACGTGCCAGCGGCGAACCAGGCGCGTCGCGATCTTTCGGTGCGGCGAAACGAATCATCATGCTCTATCTGCATGGCGGTCATCCGCAACAGGAGACGTTCGACCCCAAGCCGCACGGTCCCTCGGAAGTGCGCGGCGAGTTCGGCGCGATCGATACGAACGTGGCCGGAGTGCAGTTTTGCGAATTACTCCCTGCTTCCGCGGCCCTGATGAACAAGCTGGCGGTGGTGCGGTCGATTTCGCATCCCAACGCCAATCACGTGCAGGCGGCGCTGGTCGCTCAGACGGGGCACGCCCATCCGCGAAATCTCGAAGCGCTGGGAGATTTTCCGCCGTCGTCCACCGATTTTCCCCCGATCGGCGCGGTGCTCGACAGCATCCGACCGGCGACGGAGCAACTGCCGACCTGGGTGCGCATCGGTCCCTTGATGCGGCGCAACAACGGCACGGTGCTCCACGGACAGACTCCCGGGATCCTCGGCGAACGACATGCCAGTTTCGCGATCGACCAGAATCTGTTGCCGGCCGACGTGCAGGTCGCCGCCGTGGCCCGCAACGACGACCTGACGTCGCTGCGACTTTCCGCCCGGCAGGATTTGTTGCGGCAATTCGACGCCGAACGGCTCCGGCTTGTCGAATCGGCGTCCGTCCGCAATCTAGACGCCTTCTATCAGAAGGCCTTCAGCCTGCTCGGCTCAGACGACACCCGGCGTGCGTTCGAGCTGCATCGCGAGGCGCCCGCCTTGCGGGCCCGCTACGGCAAGACCGAATTCGGCCAGCGGTGCCTGTTGGCGCGGCGTCTGGCGGAGGCCGGAGCGCCGATGGTGAACGTCAGTTATTGTCACACGCCGTCGGGCTCGTGGGACACGCACGGGAACCACTTTAAAGACATGAAAAAATCGCTCGCGCCGACGTTCGACGCGGCGTTCAGCGCACTCGTCCGCGACCTCGACGAACGGGGCCTGTTGGCGGAGACGCTGGTCGTGGTGAATTCCGAATTCGGGCGCACCCCCAAGATCAATCGCTCGGCCGGCCGCGACCATTGGCCGTGGGTCTATTCGCTCGTCCTGGCCGGCGCGGGAATTCAGCCGGGAACGGTGTACGGCGCGTCGGACAACTCAGCCGCGCATCCGACCGCGAACCCTCACGACCCGGCCGACTTTGTCGCCACACTGTACCACCTGCTGGGCGTCCCTCCCGAAACCCAGATCCGAGACGCCGCCGGCCGGCCCCACAATGTCGTCATCGGCCAACCGATCGCCGGCGTGCTCATGTAGTCATCTCACTCCGTGAAATGTGGTATTGAAGCCCCGCGCACGATCGACCTTCAAATGAATTCTTAAGCGTAGCGGGCTGGAACGGTCATTGGACGGCGTAGGCACGAGCCGCCCTCCGCATCACGCCTTCCGCAAATCGGAAACGGCGACTGCCAGATTCTCGAATTTGTTATCGACGAGTTCAATATTGCCGACTTGTGAACCCAGCCGGATACCAATGCGCTGCATCGGATTTCGCGACTCTCGAATCTGATTGCGGGACAGCAGGATCGAATCAGTCTCTCCCTGGACATCGATGGCGACACCGTCGTCGGGGCCCGAATCGACGATGCGGTTGCTCTCAATCTGATTGCGATGTGGGGCGAACGCCTTGCCCCGTTCAGGACGAAACAACACGCCGACTTTGCCGCTGGCCGTGATGTCGTTGTCGATCACCAGGTTGTTGTTGTCGCGATGGCCGATCGAGACGCCGTAACTGCGGCAGGCGTCGATCCGGTTTTTCTCGGCCAAGCCGAATTTCACTCCCCAGCAGAAGAAAATGCCGATGTCATTGCGCTCGCTGCGATTGCCGCGCATGATCGGCCGCTGCGAACCGGAGCCCGGGTGCATGCCGAGTCCCGTATTGTCGTGGCTGTGGCAGTTTTCGACGAGCACGTCGTGGCAGATCTGCCAGGAAAGTCCGTCGCCGTTGTAATTGCGGGCCGTCACCTGCCGCATGGTGATGCGGTTGCAGTCCTGCAGGAAAACGCAGCCGGCGTAATTGCCGTCCAGATTTTCGTTGTTCGCCTTGTTGCCGTCGAGGGCGATGTTCTGGATCACGACGTCGGCGATGTTCTCGCCCGAGAAAATGGGAAACAGAGTCGCACAGGTCGAGTCGCCCATTTCCCAGAAGTTCTGGCGCAGCGCCCGGTCGAGCTTGAAGCGGTTTCCCGAGCGGGCCACGAGCGTCCGCTTGGCGACGTCGGCGCCGCCGTTGTGCGGATTCTTGGTTCTGAGACAGACTCCGTCGCCGACGGAGAATCCTTTGGCGTCGGCGAGCGTGATCTCCTGGTCGAACCAGTCGGAATCGGCGGCCAGCTTCGTTTTGAGCGAAGGCTCTTTGATGAGCACAGAATCATCGCCGCTCCCCAGGATTCGCACGTTCGACGCCAGGTACACGGCGTTCCGCAGCCGGTATGTGCCGGGCAAAACATGAACGGTACCGCCTCCGAGTCGCGCGACGTAATCGACCGCGCCTTGCAGGGCCTTGTCGGTCATGCCGACGATCTGGGCGTCCTGGGGACCGACGGTGACGGTGAGCCGCTCGTCCCAATTTGGTTCGGCGACGGCATCGCCCGACGTGGCCC
>DASYAR010000383.1:0-3224 GCA_036501235.1 Planctomycetaceae bacterium | reverse complement strand
GTTCTGGGTGTTGATCATGTCCTGGATGTTGTTCTGCATCTGCTGATTATTGATCATGTCTTGAGTGCTGACCATGTTCTGAATGTCGCTGGTGCTGTCGTAGGTGGGGGCGACGTACGAGTTGTCGGTCGATCCCTGCGTCGAGGAATAAACGCCGATGCCGTTCAACTGAACGATCCAGTTTCCGTACCGGCCCAGCGAAATCGAGATGCTCCCCGGGAATGTCGCCCGTGCGTCAGGGCCGAATTTGACGTCGCAGGCCTGCATGGGAAGATTCTGATACCGATCGGCGCCGTGTACCATCCCGCCCTCGACGAACCGCTGCGCCTGGGGCACGACCGGTGGACAATTGGTTGTCGCGCACCATCCGGAAGCCGCGTTGACTTTCTTCGCGTACTCCAGCCCCTTCGAGGGATTGGTGGTCATCCAGGAATGCTGTTCGTCCTTGACCCATTTACCGTCCGCGCGCCGGTAGGCCCAGACTGAATAGGTCGGCTTTGCTGGAAATCCGAATGCCGGCATGCCGGCAATGACCGGGCCGCGATAGACGGTATGGACGACACACGCTTTGGGCATGTTCGTCGTCGCCAGCCAGCCGGCATAGCTGGTGACCTGGGTGGCGTAAGCCTGGGCCTGCTTGATGTCGGGCGTGCTCAAATCGTACTTCGCCTGCTTGGCATAGCGCTGCCCATCCCAACGAAAGCCCCACACGGCGTATATGACCGGCGGAGGTGACGGCGGGCCGGCGAAGTTGTCATCGGCAGCCAGGGCCGGGGCAGCGAGGACCGGGGCGGCGAATGACAGCAACGCAGCACAGACCACGGTTCTCATGATGATTCTCCTGGAACATCCACGTTCGTGAAAAACTGGAGCCGGAACCGCCCGAGCCAATGACGGAAGCACGTGCCATGCCGAGGCGTGACATGCGGATTTTGCCGGAAATTCCGCTGGGCCGGATTTCAGACTGACGTCACGGCGCCATCAAAGCGAAGCGGCGCGAGCGACTGCAAAACGCCGGCTGACGCTCCCTGGCCGCTGCTCCGTTTCCGCCTTCCCGCCTTCGGGATATGATGCAGTGGATCGGATCACTCTCCATCGCCCGCAGGAGACGCGCCGTGAGCATTCTGACGATTGTCGTCCTGGTCGGTGGTTCGCTGATACTGGCTCTCATCGTCGGCGGGCTGATGTATTTGTTCTCCCGGTCGCAGCAGCCCCCCGATGATCTCTGAATGATGTCGAAGATCACTCCGCAGAACGTCCACGACGAGGTCGCGTGGTGATATCCGGCACCGTCGTCAGGATCCCAATTCTCTAAAATTCGCTGAAATGTCCGAAATTCTCCGTTTCCGATAGAGACGAATCGCCTCGGATTGCACTTACAAAGTCATGTGGATGCACTCAGCATGAGCGATTCGGACGAGAACGCAGACCTGGTGCGGCAGGCCGTCGCCGGGGATGAAGCCGCGCTGAGCGAGCTGTTCGGCCGTTATCGCGACCGGCTGAAGAGGATGGTGCGGCTGCGGCTCAGCCGGAGGCTGCAGGGGCGCGTTGATGATTCCGACGTCCTGCAGGAATCGTTTCTGGACGTGTCGCGGCGACTGACCGAGTACGCCGAGAAACCCGGCCTGCCCTTCTTCCTGTGGTTGCGGCACATGACGGGACTGAAACTGACGGAAGTTCACCGGCGGCACCTGGGAGCTCAGATGCGCGATGCCGACTGCGAAGTCTCGCTGCATCGGGGCGGGCTGCCCGAGGCCGATTCGGTCTCGCTGGCAGCCCAGCTTCTGGGTCAGTTGACGACTCCGTCTCAGGCGGCCGCCAAAGCCGAGACCCGGATTCTTGTGCAGGAAGCACTGAACGCGATGGACCCCGTCGATCGCGAGGTGCTGGCGCTCAAGCATTTCGAACAACTCAGCATCAGCGAGATCGCACAGACGCTGGGCCTCTCGAAAGCGGGCGCCGGCAGCCGGTATTTAAGGGCGATTAAACGTCTGCGCGAGTTTCTCGAGCGCATACCGGGATTCGAGCAATAGTCAGCAGGTCGAAGTGGTCATCTGGTCGAGAGGGAGCAAGCCATGACGACGCCGTCAAATTCCGAAATCGTATACAACCTCGCCGAGGAGTTCATCGGTCGCTACCGCCGTGGCGAACGCCCCGCGGTGGCAGAGTACGTCGAGAAGTTCCCGGAGCTGGCGGAAGAAATCCGCGAGGTGCTTCCGGCGATGGCGCTCCTCGAAAGCGTGGCCCCCGGAGACGCATCGTTGGCGGGACGTCCGCCAGTGTCGCCCCAATCGATTGCGGCCCCCTTCGACCAGTTCGGGGACTACCGAATTATTCGCGAAGTGGGCCGCGGAGGCATGGGAGTCGTCTACGAGGCCGAACAGATGTCGCTGGGCCGGCATGTGGCGCTGAAGCTGTTGCCGCGAGATGCGCGGAGCGACTCTCGATTTGCCCGTCGGTTCGAGCGCGAGGCGCGGGCGGCGGCCCGGTTGCATCACACGAACATCGTCCCGGTTTTCGGAATCGGGGAGCATGAGGGAATGCCGTTCTACGTGATGCAGTTCATCCAGGGCCTGGGGCTCGATGAAGTCCTCCGCGAACTGCAACGGCTGCGCGACTCGGGCGTTTGGCCGACGACCGGAGGCGGGAAGGGAGAGCTTCGCAAACCGCGGCGTGAGCTGTCTCCCACCGAATGCGCCCGCTCGATGATCGAGGGCCGAGACCAACTTTCGGCAATTCGCAGCGCCTCCGGCGCTGCGCAGGGTCGAGATACTACGCAGGACGCGATCAATTCCAGTCCCGACGACGCTCAGGAACCGAAGCGCGAGATCCCCGCCGATGACGCCACGCTCGCGAATGGGGCTCTCTCCGACACCTCTCCGGCCTCCGATCTCGCGGCCGTCTTGCCCGGTCATAGCGAGAGCCTGTCGGGAACAAGGCGGCGGATTCCGGCGTATTGGCGCAGTATCGGGCACATTGGCATTCAAGTCGCCCACGCGCTGGAATACGCCCACGATCAGGGAATTCTGCATCGCGACGTCAAGCCCAGCAACCTGTTGCTCGACACCCGCGGAACCGTGTGGGTCGCCGATTTCGGGCTGGCCAAAACGAACGACCAGCAGGACCTCACTCACAGCGGCGACGTGCTGGGAACGCTGCGTTACATGTCTCCCGAAGCCTTCAATGGTAAGACCGACCCACGCAGCGACGTGTATTCCCTGGGC
>DASYAR010000382.1:0-16616 GCA_036501235.1 Planctomycetaceae bacterium | reverse complement strand
GTATCACCAGCGCGACTCGAATAAAGACGGTATCGACAATTTGCGACTCAGCCACGGCGCCGAATTTCTTATCATTCGCAGTCAGGGCTATCCGAATCATCCGACCGCCCTGTTTCCCAACAGCGGCAATCCTAATTCGATCCGCGTTCAGGATTTCACGTTTCGCCTGCCTCTCGAACCACGATTGGCCGAAGTGGTGACGCGCGTGCCGATGGGCCCGATCGGCATGGCCCTTAACGGCGTGGTGTTTTTCAACCCGTTTGAAATGGGGGGCATGAATGCGGTCGAGGGATATTCTGAAGTCTGGTTCGACTCGTGTTGCGGTCATCCGCAACAGCATGGGGTGTATCACTATCACAAGTATCCCAGTTGCGTGAAATCTCCCTTCCCCGACGACGGCAAACAACATTCGCCGATCATTGGTTTTGCGTGGGACGGCTTTCCCGTGCATGGACCCTACGAAGAATCGGGGGTCATGGCCAAGGACATCAAGAACGACCATGCGCTGGATGTTTGCAACGGCCACGCCGACCAACAACGGGGCTATCATTATCACGTGACGCCGGGCCGATTCCCCTACATTATCGGCGGCTACGCGGGCGTTCCCGAACGCTCGAATAGCCGCGAGCTGGGGCGCGGCGGCGCTCGCGGCGCCATCGTCAACAATTCCCAGGGACAGAGCCGGCTGGAGGGCGCGATCGCTGCAATCCGTCCAGGCACGGCGTCGCGCGACGGCAAACGCTCGTTGACCCTGGAACTGTCGACGACGCGGGGTGGTCGGCGTGGGATTCCATCGTCAAAACCAGCATGGGTGCAGATCGGCCCATACGAAGCGACGCAGATCGAACGCAAGGGGAATAACGTGAAGTTCGAGATCGACATTCCCGCCGACGCGGCCGTGGGAGTGCTGCTCGACTGTCATATCGAATTCGCAGGCAACGAATCGCGAGGCGGTTCCATCGTCTTCAAGAAAAATGACGCCTTTCGCGTCGTGGACTGAATTTTGCCCGAAATGTCATACGGCAATTGGCCAAGGTCCAATGAAATCATTAACTTCAATTACCTAGGGAATTAAGGAGACATCTGATGAGACGCTCGATCGGTGGCCTGTTGTGTGCCGGGATTGTCCTGGCCGGATTGTCGATGACCGCAGCGCAGCCCCCGGGCGGCGGTCGGCCGGGCGGACCTCGCGGCGATGCACCGCCGCCGCCACCGGTGTTCGCCACACTTGATCGGAACGGTGACGGCGAGCTGTCTGCCGATGAGATTCAGGCGGCCAGCGAATCGTTGAAAAAACTCGATAAGAACGGCGACGGCAAGTTGAGCGAAGACGAGCTCCGTCCCGAACGCGGCCCGGGTGATCGTGCTGCGGGTGACCGCGGTGGTCGGGAAGAGCCGGGCGGTCAAGGTCCGCGCGGTCCCGGTGGAGCAGGACCGGGCAGGCCAGGACCAAGTGGTCGCGGACAGGATGGGCCTGGACAAGAAGGCACAGGCGGCCCGCGTGGAGCGGGACCAGACGGACGTGGCCCCGGTGGTGCGGGACGTGGTGGCCCCGGGCGCGGCGGCCCGCCGTCGGTGCTCCCGCCGTTTGCGCGAGAGCAACTGCGTCTGACAGACGATCAACTGAAACAGATTGACGAATTGGATGCCGACGTGCGAGCCAAGATGGGCAAAATCTTGACGGCTGAACAAAAGCAGCAATTGGAACAAATGCGACCGCGTGGTCCTGGAGCGCCAGGGCCGGGAGGTCAGGGGGGGCCGCGCGACGGCAATGGCCCTCCCCGCGGTCGCAACGGCGGCCCGCGTCAGGATGGTGGAGAGCGCCCGGGACGGCCGCAACGCCCCGATTCGGATTGACGTCCGCTCAAGCGGCAGGCGATGTGCTTCACTCTGAGCTCGTCTGGCGTTCGAAGAATGTGCCCTGGCCGCTTTTCTGGCGGCCGGGGCGCTGCGCGCAAGTTTCCGAGGCTGGCCGCGTGCTATTGCTCGTGTTACGATGCCGCCACATTTTTCGCGGAGACATTCGAGCCGCGAAGATTCGACGCACATCGAGAAACAATCTTGAACGCCTTCCATCCCGACCCCGAAATTATCGCGCTGGGCGTGCGGCAACCGTGGGTCGAGCTGATCCTGATGGGTGTCAAGACGACTGAAGTCCGCTCGCAGAATACACGAGTCCGCGGCACGATCTACTTGTATGCGGCAAAAAAACTCTCGGACCTGCCGGCCGCCGACATCGCCGCACGCGAACACCGGCTCGATTGCCAATCGCTCTCCACCGGCCTCCTGCTGGGCAGCGTCGAAATCTGGAATGCTCGTCCGGCAACGGCCCGCGACACAGGCGCCGCGTGTGTTCCGGCAGACCTCCTGCGGGAAAGTTACGCGTGGGAATTGCGAAACCCGCAGCGCTTCCCGCAGCCCCAAGCAGTTCACTTCCTGCCTTACGGCGTGTGGTTTTATCCCTTTCGCCGGCGAAATCGCGGGTAGGTCAGGCTTTCCAGCCTGACAGGTTGGAAAACCTGATCTACTTTCGCTTTTCTCCATTGCCGGTGGGCGGTAGGATGGGTTGGTCATTATTGATTTGATCGCGACGCCCACCATCTACATCCCGATTGGCCTGACAGGAGAGACTTTGATGAACTGCTTTGTACGCGGCGGCCGTGCGCTGTTTGTTTTGGGCGCGGCGGCACTGCCGATCGTGGTTGAATCGTGGGTTTCTCTCGCCAGAGCAGGCGACTGGCCGACATTCCGAGGGCCAGGGCGAACGGCCGTTTCGAGCGATGCGGGGCTGCTTCAGGCATGGCCCGCGGAAGGGCCGAAACTTGTCTGGGAAACGCAGGGAGGCGGACGCGGCTATTCCAGTCTGGCGATTGCGGGCCATCAGATCTACACGTTGGGCGACGGTCCTTCGACCGCCGAAGACAAAGACGAATATCTCCTGTGTTTCAATCGCGACAGCGGCGCGCCCCTTTGGAAAGCAAAGACTGGGCCCGCTTGGAACTCGGGTCAGTCAAACTGGCAAGGCTCGCGCAGCACGCCCACTGTCGACGGCGACCGGGTGTACGTGATCTCGCCTCACGGCGAGCTCGTCTGTTGCGATACGAGCAGCGGGCAGGAGCGCTGGCGCAAGAGCTTGAAGAACGATTTCCAGGGCAAGAAGGGAGACAACTGGGGATACAGCGAATCTCCTCTGGTCGACGGAGACCTGCTGGTCTGCACGCCCGGCGGTGAGACGACGACGATGGTCGCCCTCAACAAGCTAACGGGTGAAGTCGTCTGGAAGGTTGCTCGCAAAGAGGATCGAGGGGCTGGGCATTCATCGATTGTCGTCTCAAACATCTCCGGGACGAAGATCTACGTGCAACTGACCGCCAACGGACCGCTGGGCGTTCGCGCCAGCGATGGTCAAATTCTCTGGACTTTTCCGATGAATAAGGTCACTGCCGTAATTCCGACGCCAATTGTCCGTGACAATCTCGTCTTCTATGCGGTCGGGTACGGGACCGGAGGCGGCACGCTGATTCGACAGATTGCCGGCCAGAACGGTGCCGTAACGATCGAGCAAGTCAATCCGCTCAATTCCGCTCTCGTCAATAAACATGGCGGAACGGTGCTGGTCGGCGATTACGTCTACGGCGACACCGACGACGGCGGAATTCCGCATTGCGCCGAGCTGATGACGGGGAAAAAGATGTGGCAGAAGCGCGGATCAGGCAAAGGCTCTACGTCGATTATCAGCGCCGATGGGTGCCTCTACCTTCACTATGCCGACGGCACGATGGCCCTGGCGAAGGCCGACCCCACGGATTACGTGGAAACCGGCTCGTTCAAAGTTCCCGGCAGCGGCGAACGCCCGAGCTGGTCGCACCCCGTGATCGTTGACGGCCGGCTCTATCTGCGCGAACAAGACAAGCTGTTGTGTTACGACATTCGCGCGAATTGAAGACTCGCTTCGCCCCCAGCCCGACGGGACAGCTCCATCTGGGGCATGTCGCGGCCATGATTCATGTCTGGGGACTGGCGGCGCGACATAACGCGGCCGTGCACGTACGGATCGAAGATCATGATCGGCAGCGCTGCCGGCCGGAATACACGGCGGAATTGCGCGACGTGCTCGACGGGTTTGGCTTCGTTCCCATGAACGGCGGAAAGTGGTCGCAACAATCGGAACATGACGACCGATTTCAGGCAGCGCTCGCCGCGCTGCGTGAACAAAACCTCGTTTACACCTGCCGGTGCACTCGCAAAGACACAGAGACGCAACCGAGCGCGGCGGGTTCGACCGAACGTCGCTATCCGGGAAATTGCCGGGATTTGAATCTCCCGGAGATGGAGGGCATGCCTCTGCGAGTGCGGCTGCCGGACGACGCCGTCCGGTTTTATGACGCGCGACACGGCTGGCAGAGACAGCAACCCGCTGCGCAATGCGGCGACCCGGTGATTCGCGACCGACTCGGGCAATGGACCTATCAATTCGTCGTGGTCGTCGATGATCTGCACGATGAAATCGACTGGGTGATCCGTGGCGACGATTTGCTGCCCTCGACCGGCCGGCAACTGCTGCTCGCGAGGTTGCTCGGCCGGACAGCGCCGCTTCACTTTTTTCATCATCCGCTGATCGTCAATCCCGACGGCACGAAACTGAGCAAGCGCGATGCGGCAGCACCGGTCGGGGCCCTGCGCGAACAGGGATTGTCTCCCGCCGAAATCATCGGCCTGGCCGCCTGCCGCAGTGGATTACTGCCCGAACCTGTGCAGATACGCATTGACGAACTGGCCGGTCTGTTCGACCGGTGGACAATGGACTCAATATTTTGCAACCCCTACATATTCACCTGAAGCCAATTGAGAGCGCCGGAAACTGGCACTCGTTTTAGATCCAGCTTTGTCACGGATCTTCGATGACGAAATCGACTGAAAGACGATTCCGGGCAGGTTGGAAAACCTGCCCTACGTATGTGCGGCTTGCGCAATCGGAAGCGGATGGTGGACGTACAGGGAATTTTTCGCGACGGGTTCGGCACTATGGCGCGGGAGGCCGATTTCGTATTTGATCGGCTGGTGATGGTCGGCCAATTGCCGGCCGGGGCTGTAAACCGAACTGAATTTCCAGAGCATCCGCACGAAATTCGTCTGCCCCTGTGCGAGTAATTTGGCCGAGAGCCAGAACGTGTCGCGCAGCGCAGCCAATCCCAGGTGCTTGCGATTGAGGATCTGCTGCGTTTTCACGAGCTCTTCGTAGAAACGATCGAGAGGGAGCGTCGTCGGCAACACGGCGTGCTGCACGTCGAACAACCGGTAATCGCGCGTCGTAAAGTTGCGCGATTCGGTCATCCACGTTTCGGTGCCCGGATAGGGCGTATTCACCGTGATGTGCACGATTTCCGGAATCGACAAGGCCCAGTCGCGGACGACGGCGAAACGCTTCTCGTCCCAGGAGGGGTCGGCAATGATGTTGACGGCCACGATCAATCCCAGCGACCGGGCAAATTCCAGCGCCTCGAAATTGGTCCCCAGCGACACTCGCTTGCGGAACTTCTTGAGACCTTCGTCGTCCACCGCTTCCAGACCGAGGAACATGTATTCCAAGCCCAATTTGCGCCAGCGCGTGAAAACCTCTTTGTTGCGGAGCAGCACGTCTCCGCGCGTTTCCAGGTAATACTGCTTGCGGATCCGGCGGCGTTCGATGGCATTGGCGATCGCGTGGCCGTGCTCGGGATGGATGAAGGCCACGTCGTCGACGATGAACACGCCCGGCTCGCGAATGCGGGCCATGTCGTCGGCCGCGCGTTCGGGGCTGACTTTGCGATAGCTGCGGCCGTAAAACGTCCAGGCGCTGCAAAACACGCAATCCCACGGACAGCCACGCGAGAATTCGATCGAGGCGCACGGATCGAGCGAGCCGATGAAGTACTTCTTGCGTCGGGCGATCAAGTCGCGAGCCGGGAGCAGGTCGTCGAGGCTCTTGATCAGTTGGGGATGCGGGCCTTCTCCCTGCAAAGTGACGACGCCGGGCAGCGTCTCGAGCGCCGCGCGACTGTCTTGAGAGGCTTCGAGCAACCGGGGAAGAACTTCTTCCCCTTCACCGCGGACGATGCAATCGACGTCTCCGGCCGCGTGCTCCAGAATCTCGCGAGCCACGAAGCTGGCGCTGTGCCCGCCGGCAAAAAGCAGCGCCTCAGGAATCTTAGGGCGTGTCGCACGGGCCAGATCGACGACCTGTGGAATGTTGGCCAGGTAATTGAGCGAATAGCCGATGGCCTGGGGACGCCATTCATCGACGAGGCGGAAGTAATCGGCCGGCTTGAAAACCTGCAAGTCGATGATCCGCACATCGTGTCCAGCCTGCCGGCAAGCCTCTGCGATCAGCTCCAATCCGAGCGGCTCGAGCCGCAGGTAGAGCTCGGAATACATCAGACTGCCTGGATGCACCAGCAGGACTTTCATGCCGAGTCCTTTCGCGTCAGTCGCCGTGAATTCGAGCGGCCGCCTGAAGGGAGGACTCCAACTGCGGCTACTCCATGTCGCGTGAGCGCCACCAGCCTACCGCAAAATAGGCGGCTGAGAAAGCCACCATGGTCAGGCAGCAGTGGACGACCACGCTGATTTCCAGCGTCGGCGAGTTCAGGATCTGATCGTAGGCGATCAGCGCCCAGGCGTGGGGTGTGACGAGTCCCAGCTTTTGCATCAACTCGGGTTGCCAGCTCCGGGGCATCATGCAGCCCGAAATGCCGGCCATCGTCAGCACGAGAAAGTTGCCGTACGCGGAAACCTGGGCCTCGGTGCGGACCAGCGTGGCGACCATCAGTCCCAGCGAGGTGGCCGCCATCGACGTGCAGAGCATCACCGGCACGAGGAGCCAGGGCTGCTTGCCCCAACTCATCCCGAACAGCACCTTGCCGGCCAGAAACAGGATCGACGTCTGGATCAGCGAAATGATCAGGAACGGCACCGTCTTGCCGATCATCATTCCCGAACGGGTGATCGGCGCGAGGCGCAGCCGACTCAATGTTCCCATATCGTGCTCGCCGATGAACGAACGGGCCATGAAGTTGACGATGAAAAACACGAACATCACGGTGTAGCCCGGGACGACCGTCTGGTAGACGATCGAATTCATGCTGGAGGGTTCGGCCTCGTTCTGGGAGGGTGCAGGCAATTGCGCCAATTGTTCTTCAGGGTCGGGCCTCGATTGATTGCCGGCTTTTTTAATCTGCAGGGCCAGCTTGGGGTTCCTTTTGATCACGACCGGGCTGACCGTCTTGAGCGCGGCGCTGAACACGACGATTTCAATGAGCTGCGACGCATTGGCCAGAAACGATCCGGCCTCCACCTCGATATCGAAATTCTTCAGTTTTCCCTGCAAACGACCTTCACCGGCGTGCAAGATGTCGTAGACCTCGAGTTCGGCCACCCGGTCGTCGTAGTCTCGACCGATATGGAGCAGGATATGAATTCTGTTCTCCGACAGGGCCCGTCTGGCCGACGCCTGGTTCGGATAAGACTCGACTTCGAGCGCTTTGAGAATGTGCAAATCGTCGATCAGATTCGTCGACAATTCGCTGCCGTCGTCGTCGACGACCCCCAGCTTGTGCTTGCGCGAATTTTCCGCCTCGCTGAAAAGCTGGCCGGTCGACGAGCCGATGATCGCAATGAAGGCCAGCGGCAGCGCGACGAGGACGAACAGCGTGCGGCGGTCTCGCGACAGCAACAGCAGGTCCTTCTTGGTGATCTGGCTGGAATTCATGCTTCAATCTCGCAGGCGGCGCCCGGTGAGCTCCAGAAACAGCCGCTCCAGGTTGTGTTCTTGCGTGTCGACCGCCAACAGCTCGGCCCCAGCCTGCTTCAGGATTTCGAGCACGAGCGTCAGGCGGTCGTTGATGGCGAAGGCCGTGTCGCGGATCGTGCGGTGCATCACGACGCGAATTTCTTCTTCCGAGAGCGTCTCGACCTCCGCCAGCCCGACCAACCGCGGACCGAGCCGCGCCTGGGCGCCGCGCACTTTCAGGTACAGATCGGCGCGCGTGCTGTTGAGTAGACTCTCGATCGTGCCGCAGGTGAGCAGCTTGCCGTGATCGACGATCGCGATGCGCTGGCAGATGGCCTCGACTTCTTCCATGTAATGGCTGGCATAGATGACTGCGGCCCCGTCGGAGCTGACCTGCTTGACGCACTCGAGCAGGTGCGAGCGCGACTGGGGATCGACCCCGACGGTCGGTTCGTCGAGGATCACGAGCTTCGGCTGATGCAGCAGCGCGGCGCCGAAATTCAAACGCCGCTTCATGCCGCCCGAAAAGGTGCGGCCGAAGCCGTCGGCATTTTGCGTCAGACCGATCTGCTCGAGGACCTTGTCGACGCGAGCTCGCAGGGTCTTGCCGCGGATGCCTTGCAGCCTTCCGAAAAAATTGAGGTTTTCACGGGCCGTGAGATCGGGGTAAATCGCCAGGTCCTGGGGCACCAGCCCCAGCAGGGTCTTGATCTTGTCGAAATCGGTCTCCATCGAATGGCCGTCGAGCTTGATCGTGCCCGAATCGGCCCGTTTGAGCCCGGCGACCATCGTCATCGTGGTCGATTTGCCGGCGCCGTTCGGCCCCAGGAGACCGAAGACCTCACCCGCCTGAATCTCGAACGAGAGCCCGTTGACGGCAATCTGGTCGCCGTAGCTCTTGCGCAATTCGACGACTTCCAGCAGACTCATCAGCGTGCATCCCTGCGTGTTCGGCCCACCACGATCAATAGCCGACGAACATAGCATGAGTCAGCAAAATTGTCAGCCCTGATGTGGCGCCGACGCGGATGTTGTCATTCAGTCGCAAGGGCAGCGATTCAGCCACGGCGGCGGCCACGACGGCCGGCGTGACGCAGCACAGCGCGATCGCAACCGACACGCCGGGATGCGATTCGGCCCAGTAGACGAACGTCGCCAGCGGAACGGCGCAGACTACAAACGCCGCCAGCCCAGACCACGATTTGTCGCGGTTCCACGGAAGTTTCGGTCCCCGAAAGATCATCCCGGCCATCGTCGCCGACCCGTCGCCGAAGGCAATGATCATCGTCACGGCAATTCCGATTTCCGTCTGGGCCGGAAACGCCAGCAGCAGCCCGAGAGTGATCAGCGCATAGCTGACGACCGACACCGACCAGCCTCCCTGGCCGCGGCGTTCGAACATTTTGGCGCGGGTGATCGAGTACATGGCCGTGCCGCAGATAACGACCACCAGAAACGCCTGCGAGTACCAGGCCAGCGGATCGGTATGCGGTAGCAAGGGAAGCGTCGCCGCCAGAACGCCGGGAGTCATGTGGACCAACCTGCGGCGCCATTCGTGGGGCGTCAGGCGACCGACGATGGTTTGCAGCCAAGGCTCAGAGGCCGTCGTTGTTGCCGTGCCGGCCTGTGCACTGATCGCCTGGGCGACAATCGCACCCGGGCGATGTCGGCGGGAGGTTGGTTGTGCACGTGAGTCGCGGACGAGCTGAGACATGAACACCATTCCTATTGAGATCGCAAATGAGACGTTCCGCAGCCAACTGAACAGGCGCGCCTCGACTTCCTGTCGTTAATGGTCGGATAGTCTCGAAATCGCGATTCAGTCAAAAAATGCAACGATGCGGCTTCTGCCGATTCAAATGGCCATGCGCCGGCTTCGTGATTAGAACTGTTAAATCTTCACGAGTTCTTAACTGCGCGACACGGTATGGGACGACCTCACCAACGCAACGAGTCATGGCCGTCATCGCCCTTTCTGGAATTGCGCCACGCGAAATGGGTGAGCGCTCATCATCGCCGGAGCTGCCGTTGCGAATGATTCATTCGATACAATCGGAATATCCGGCAAAGTCCATCGGTACTTCATTGTCGATTTGGCAGCGCACTCCGCGTATGAACGGGATCAACAGGGTGGAGGGATCGGAGAATGCGACCGCCGCGAACTTGCCTCGCAGCAGGGGAATGGACATGATCGAGTGCTGACCGGGCGAAGCGACATCCGTTGAATTAAGGACCTTTCATGAACTCAGCCGTGCGGATCAAGTTGTGCGTGATGATGTTCCTGCAATACGCGATCTGGGGCTCCTGGGCCGTTTCGATGGGAGGCTATCTCGGAGGAACGCTGGGTTTTTCGGGAGGCGAGATCGGAGCGATTTACGCCACTACGGCGATCGCCGCGATGATTTCGCCGCTGTACATCGGGTTTCTGGCCGATCGGATGTTCGCCACCGAAAAGATGATCGGCGTCTTACACATCTTGGGAGCGGGATTGCTTGCCGCCGCTGCCGTGGTGACCGACTTTCAGACTCTGCGGGCCATCATGGTCGCGTACGCGATCTGTTACATGCCCACGCTGGCTCTGACGAACTCGATCAGCTTTGCCAATATTACCGATCCCGAGCGGGAATTTCCCGGAATTCGAGTCTTCGGAACCTGGGGCTGGATCGTCGCCGGTTGGATTGTCGGCTTCGTGTTCGGGAACTCGGACTTTACAAAGATGCTGCCGGAATCAATCGCACATGGGAATGCACCCGTGTTCCTGGCGGCGATATTGTCGGCCGTACTGGGCCTATTCAGCTTTTCGCTGCCGCACACTCCGCCCCGCGGGCGTCAGCAAGTTGATTTGGGCGCGCCAGCAGAATCAGGTGGCGATCGAGCCAGCGTCCTGCAACTGCTGAGAGATCCGTCATTCCTGGTGTTCGTGGTGTGTTCGTTCCTGGTCTGCATTCCGCTCTCTTTCTATTACGGGTTTGCCAATGTTTTTCTGACTGAGATCGACGCCCCGTTTCCGACGGCCCTGCAGACGATCGGGCAGTTGTCCGAGGTGGGTTTCATGGCAGCGATGCCGTTTTTCATCGGGCGCCTGGGGGTCAAGAAAATGCTGGCTGTGGGAATGCTCGCCTGGGTGGCGCGATATTTCTGCTTCGGCAGCCTGCAGTTTCCACTGATCGTGGTGGGATTGTTCCTGCATGGCGTGTGCTATGACTTCTTTTTCGTCGCCAGCCAGATTTATGTCGATAGCCGAGCCAATGCCAACCAGCGAGCCAGTGCTCAGAGCTTTATTGCCTTTGTGACGATGGGAGTCGGGATGTTTGTCGGCGCCTATGTCGGCGGCGAAATCGTCGACTTGTATCCATCCAAGATCACCGTCAAAGCGGCCGTCAAAGCTTCCGAAAGTGCGGCTCCGGAAATCAGGCAGGTTGTTCTCCCAAACTGGGACTCCACGGGCGACACGGGAATTGCGAAGGAGCTCAATCTGAAGAAGGACAGCGTCTTGGCAATCGACCAACTTCCAGAAACCTACATCGAAACCGATCCTGCCACACAGGGGAGCAAGTCATTTGCTGGAGAAGATCTGGCGGCAGCCCTCAAGTCGGCCGACCGGAACGGCGACGGCAAGATTTCCCGTGAAGAATGGCGTGTCGCGCAGCAAAAAGACTGGTTCCACATCTGGCTCTGGCCGGCCATCGCGGCGTTCGTGACGTGCGGATTGTTCTGGGTTGGATTCCGGGCGCCGCCGCCGTCGCTGGAAAAGAAGATGGAGGAAAAAGCCGACGGCACCACGGAACCCTGGAAAGAACCCTGAACCACTGCTGCCTCTATGAAAAGGGAACGACGTCAACCGGGAACAACCCCGGCGAGCCGGGGGTGTCAGCCCCGGGATTTCGTCGCGCATCAACGTGATTTCAATTGCAAACACCACCGCTTTGCCGCGGAGTTTGAATTGAAAATTGCGAATCGAGCGCCGGACTGATCTCATTTTTCAATCGAAAATTTTCGGAAGTTTGTACTTCCCGAAGCAAACGCGGTAAATAAGCCAACCCCGATTTAACTGGTGAACCGGAAGCAATTTGGCGTCAGAAGTTTAGTCGATTACACATTCGTCCAGATGCTCGCGCAGATACTGCTCCCCGCAGCGCCAGTCTCGTGCATATGATTGATCTGCGCCATCTGGATGGAACCAACGGTGGTCAATACGTTCGCAAATCGCGTCGAATTCGAGCGGGTCGATTTCTTCTTCATCTGGACCTGGCCCAGATGGCCAGCCGAACTTCTGATAGAGGGACAGAACCTCTTTTAGCAGTTCGGCGCTCTCGGTCGCGCCGATGAGCCTCAAGGATTCAATGCATTCGTTGACCGTTGCGAGCGCCATAGAATTGCGTTTCGCCAATTCGGTTGGATCGGCTACCTTCCCGCAAGTGTGGTTCGTGATGTACTGCCGGATCCCGCCATTATCCATTTCAGACCTGAACAATATCGTTAATTTGGCGATACGAAATCCGCGCGGCAAATCGAAGTCGGGGGTGGCCATCAGATTATCAAGATAGAAATCCCACATGAACTCTGTCAGTTCATCCTCTGGGATGCTCTTCAGAGTTTCCAGCGACAATCTAGCTTCCATCGGCCTACTCATTCTTCCTTCGCGGGCTTCCACCGTTCCTGCCGCTTCGCTTTATATCTCGGCAGCGGCGCGTTCATCGCCAACCGGAGCGCTTCCAAAATCCTCAATTTATAATTTTCAATCGCGTTCATGCGATGATTTCGAACACCGGCGCTCCGCCATGTGAAATCCCGATCGGCCGGCCCGAGAGATCATCAACGGTCACCTGTGGATCGATGCCCAGAAGCTGGTAGATCGTGGCCACCATGTCGCCGGCTGAGACGGGCCGATCGGTCGGATAGGCTGCCTGGTCGTCGGTCTTCCCCAGCACGAAACCCCGTTTGACACCGCCGCCGGCCAAAAGCACAAAGCCGCACTGCGGCCAGTGATCGCGGCCTGCGCTGCCGTTCAGGCGCGGCGTGCGCCCCATTTCTCCCATCACGATCACCAGCGTCGAGTCGAGCAGACCGCGCTCTTCCAGGTCGAGAATCAGCCCGGAGACAAGCTGATCGAGCAGCGGCAAGAGCACCCGGCACATGCCGAAATTGTTCGAATGCATGTCCCAGTGGTTCCCGCTGTCGGCTTCTTCCCAGTTGACGCTCACAAACGTCGAACCGGCCTCGACCAGCCGTCGGGCGATGATCATGCTCGAACCCCACAGGTTTCGGCCGTAGCGGTCGAATACCGCGTCGGGCTCGCGCGAGATGTCGAATGCCGCCCGCGTTTTGGCGCTGGTGAGCAGCGAAAACACCTGTTGCTGGAAGTGGTTCATCCCTTGGGCCGCGCGTGACGCTTCGATCGTCGCCACGCTGCGGTCGATTTGATCGAGCAACGATCGCCGGCGGTCGAGCCGGTCGGCCGTGACGTCGGCCAGATTACCCAGCGCAGGGAGCAGCGGCGCTCCAACCGGAACGGTCGGTTTGTAGAATTCACCTTTGCCCGCGAATTTCTTGTCCCAGACCGTGAACAGCGGATCGTACTGACTGCCGAGGTATCCACCATATGGTCCCGCCCGGCGCAGCGCCTGCGAGTAACCAGGGTAGGCCGGCATGATCACGTAGCGCGGGACATCGCTCGGCCCCAAGTTCAAATACTGGCAGACCGCGCCCATCCCCGGATGATCGCTGCGTTTGGCGAAATAGTTTTCGCGATCTTCGCCGCCGTCGAATCCCGTATAGACATTGTACGGATTGTGGCTGTTGTACTTGTGCGAATACGTGCGAATGAGCGTGGTGCGATCCATTACCTGCGCGGTGAGGGGCAACAATTCACAAATCGCCAGGTTCGGCACAGACGTGGCGATCGGCTTGAATTCGCCGCGCACCTGCTCGGGCGCGGCGGGCTTCATGTCGAACATGTCGACATGGGGCGGGCCGCCGAACAGATTCAGCAAGACGACAGATTTCGTCGGTCCCGGACGAATGGGGCGTCTGGCTTCCTGCGCTGCCAGGAGGTTGGGAAGCGTGACGCCACCAAACAGCGACAGGCCGCCAGCGCACAGCGCCTCGCGGCGCGTCACGCCGTCACACGGTTTCGTTCCGCGTCCCAGAATTCGCAGCATGGGAAATCGATCGGGCCAGATAGGTTGAGTTTTTGCAGAATAACAAATAAATGATGGTTGATGCAAGAGGCGGGTCACGCAGACAGGACCCACGGATTACGACCCGGTGGGCTTGGGGGGGGAAAGCAGAGCATTCGTTTGCTCTCGCCAGAATTCAGGGTTCCCGATAAAATTTGTGATTGATATTTCGCTGGACGCAAAATCACCTGCTAACAATTGACGGACAGACTGTGCCCGCCTTGAAAACCGACCGACGGGCTCCTCTCGTAGTAACCGAGCAGGTGGCCCAGATGCGACAAATCGTCTGGCAAGCTCAAATGCGCGGTTCGCGCGTGGGGCTCGTCCCGACCATGGGGGCGCTCCATGCCGGGCACCTCAGCCTGATCCAGGCCGCGCGCGAGGAATGTGATTTCGTCGTGGTGTCGATTTTCGTCAATCCGACGCAGTTCGGTCCGCAGGAAGATTTTGCCAAATACCCGCAAAACCTCGAAGTCGATCTCAAACTGTGCGGCGAAGCCGGGGCCGATGTGGTGTTTCATCCGGCCGCGGACACTATTTATCCTGCCGGTTTTGCGACGTTCGTCGAAGTCGGCGGGCTGTCGGACGTGCTCGAAGGAAAATTCCGTCCAGGACATTTCCGCGGAGTGACGACGGTCGTGCTCAAGCTCTTCCACATAATACCGGCGGATTTTGCCTATTTTGGACAGAAGGACTACCAGCAGCAGGCGATCATTCGACGAATGTGCTCGGAATTGAACGTGCCGATCGAAATTCGGGTTTGCCCAACGGTCCGTGAGACGGACGGCCTGGCGCTCAGTAGTCGGAACGTGTACCTGAACGCCGACGAGCGGCGCTCGGCCCTGGCACTGTCTCGCAGCCTGCACCTGGCGCAAAAACTGATTGCCGCCGGATGCACCGACCTGGCGAACATCCGCCGCGAAATGTTCGAAGAGCTGACGAAAACTCCGCGAGTTCGTGCCGAGTATGCCACGCTCATTCATCCCGAAACACTCGCAGAAGTCCCCGAAATCCAGCCGCGTCTGGTGGGCGTCGTCGCCGCCCGGGTGGGGGCGACGCGGCTCATCGACAATCTCATCATCGAGGCGTAGCACATGCGTTCGATCCTGTTCAGCATTCCGCTCGACGGCCAGGTCGATCTGGGACCGCTCGGCAAATTCCCCGTGTTCGGCGTCGGGCTGTTGCTGGCGCTCTGGTGCCTGATCCTTGTGGCGTACGTCGCGCTCACGGCACGCCGCGAAGGATGGAAAGCCATCAGCGGCGTCAGCCTGTTCGTGTGGGGGATCGTGGCCGTGGCGATCTTCAAGGCGGCCGAGCTGCCGATCAAGGCCATTCCGGTGTACGGCTATGGGACAATGCTGTTCGTCGGGTTCGTCGTTTCCGCCATGTGCGCTTCACGGCGATTGCGCAAAGAGGGGGTCGACGGAGAAATCGCCTGGGATGCGGCGATGTGGATTTTCATCTGCGGCATCCTGGGCGCCAGGATCTTCTATATCGCCGAGTATCATCACCGGTTTTTCGGTCCCGACCCGATCAATGGCAAAGCGCGAACGGCATGGGAAACGTGCGTGGCCCTGATCAACCTGCCGGACGGCGGGCTCGTGCTGTACGGCGGTTTGATCTTCGCTCCTCTGGCATTTTATTTTTACAGCCGGTATCGCGGTGTGCGACCGCTGGCATTTGCCGACATTGCGATCACGTCAGTATTTTTCGGCGTGATGTTCGGGCGCCTGGGGTGCCTGCTGCACGGCTGTTGCTTCGGGGGTGTCACGAATTCGGTGCCGTGGGCCATTACGTTTCCGGCCCACAGCGTTCCCTTCGATGCGCTGGTCGTGCGAGGCCTGATCGATGAAAACGCGGCGTGCAGCCTGCCGCTGCATCCGTCGCAACTTTACGACGCCACGAGCGCGCTGCTGCTGGCTCTTTTGACGTGGGCCTACTATCCCTATCGGCGCTGGAACGGGGAGGTCGTGGCGCTAGGCTGGATCGCCTACCCGATCAACCGGTTCATGATCGAATTCTTGCGTTCGGACGAACCGGGACAATTCGGCACATCGCTGACGATCGCCCAGTGGGTCAGCATGGGTTTGTTTGCAAGCGGCCTCGGGTTCTACCTGTTTTTGCAGAAGAGGTCTGTCGGCCGCCAGTCGCTGATGCTCGATGCCCGCCCTGCACTGCATCCAGCTCCGCTCCAGCGTCCGGCGGCGTCTCAGGCGCCCGCCGTGCGGTAAATTGTTCCGATTTCAATGACGATCTTGTCACAATCGGGCCAATTTCATGCCATTCTGTGAATGTTGCGTGAACCCTGTGAAACTCTCGTGAACCCGCCGCGCCGGACGTTGACGCTCGCACGCGCCGGTTCTAGGTTGCATCGACCGTCGTGCTGGTTCTCATCGATCACCCTTGCGAGATCACGCCATGCCCTCTTTGAATCGTCGCGGATTTCTTGGCACGTCTATTGGAAGTCTGGCGGCCGCCTGGTCGTTTAGTCCCGGATTGCCGGCTGGGAGCGCGGCATTTGCAGAAGATCTGCCGCAGGCGGGCGCTAAAGAATTCTCTCCCGATACGCTGTTTCTCACCTGGCAGCGCGATCCGACGACGACGATGACGATCCAATGGGTCGCACCCGAGACCGCCTCCGACAAGTCGATTCATTACCTGCCGCTCGA
>DASYAR010000381.1:0-4636 GCA_036501235.1 Planctomycetaceae bacterium | reverse complement strand
CGGCGACGTTGGGCCGCCACCGAAGCGCTGTCCCTGGGGAGAGGTGGAATCACTGCGGTTGCTGTCGCCACGGGGATTTCCGATCGAACGGTTCGCAATGGGATCCTTGAGCTCCAAGACCCGAATCCGCTTCCGTCGAATTGCCAGCGGCGAGTGGGAGGTGGTAGGAAGTCGCGCGAGCAGGAGCAGCCGGGATTGGTGGCCGCTCTCGAAGGGTTGGTGGAACCGGACTCGCGGCACCCTGCAATACTGGAATGCGGAATAGCCCAAATCGAGCGGGTCGCGTGGCGAAAACCACCAGCACGCGGGCCCGAAGCTCAGCACATACAGCACCGGTGACGACAGCAGCACCACCGTCGTCCAGAACGTCCAGCCAGGTTTCTTGCGGTCGGTCATGGGCATTGGCTAATCGCAGGGAGCCGTTGACGAATGGGCTGTGCCGCGCTTGGGCACCCAAAATATCAGCACGTTCGTGAACTCACCGGTCTGGAGGTGCTCCTGTTGGGCGAACCATTTCTGGGGCGTGGTGTCTACGAGACCGTGCCATCCCCGTTATTCTGTTCATGCTGGACAACAGTCTCGCAATGCTTGACCCATCCATCTCCGAACACTTGACCAGCGATGACGACCCTGGTTTGTGGGAAGTGGCTGTCAATGCGATTCTCACCGATGCCGCACTGCTGGGCCAAGAGAGGATCACCCAGGAAATCCAGTATCGCAATGATCTTTCTGCCATCGATGCGTTATTGTCCTCCATTGAAGACGTCGCAGATAAAAGGCAGATGACGAGATGGCGAGAAATGCAGCAGAAGCTCGCACACAAAGTGTCAAGTACGCAACCTGAGTAATTGGAGTTAGCGCGAAGCCGGACGACTGCGTTACCGCTGGCCAATACTTTCTCGAGAAAAAGGACAAACGGGCTGTTGCTCCGCTGTTGAAACACATCCCCAGTGCCAGAAAATTCAACCAAGGTGAACTCTGCGAACTTGTCGCTCAGTTGGGCGATTCGACAGCGATCCCGGTTATTGCCGAAGTCCTCGTACGGGTGGCCCTTTCGGGCCACCGCCAGTGTCCACTTCGCCCAGCGCGCTCCTGACTGTTGATTATCCGCACTGTCAGCCAGACCTCGACGTCGCCAGTGACCAGGGTTCTCGCAAAATCCAGTTCGCACTGATGGATTTCGGTCATCGTCGCGTTGCCTGGCGTCTGGTCGCTGCACATGAGGGACCCCGAGGAAAAATGTCTGCAAGACGTGCCATCTCAGTTGCGAAACGTGTCGCAGAAGCCTTGGAACTGACGGACGCTCTCGTCTTCGGGCATCCAGCAGGGAGCATGGCCCTCCGCCCGGCTTTCCCACATCACGCGGTCCTGCTCCAGGCCTCGGCGAAAGTATTGGAGAAGAGGCTCAACGAATTCGGGGCCCGGCGCCGCAGCACAAGCCGAACGCGCAAATGCTACGGTGACGCGCACGACGCAGCTTCCGTCAGGCTGATCGGTGGCGCCGGTGATGATCCGGTAGGGGACGTCGCCGGCCAGTTCGGTCATCGCCAGGCCGGGGCTGATGGCGATGCCCCAGTACTTCGTGGGCTTCTTCTGCATCGACTCATTCGGTCGAGTCGTGCGAATCGGAATATGAAATGTGCCATTCACTTCCAGCTCGTCGCTGGGGCCGCGCGTGACGTCGAATTCTTCGTTGTCAATGCCGTGAACCGACCGAAAGTGCAGGCGATCAAAGGCGTTTTCAATGACGAGATCCATCGGGGCCTGAACGGTCATCTCGATGCCATTGAAGCACCAGTAACCGCCGTCGAGAAGTGCTGCCTGATCCTTCCAGCCGTGGTCATGGCCTTCCGACAGGCGCACAAAAACCATTCCACCGGCCACGAGCGTGGGATATTCCGCTACGGAAAGCTTTTCCCCGGCACGGGCCCCCAGCCGAATCGAATAACCGTGAAACGGGCAGACGACGCGACCGTCCCGCAAGCAACCTCCCAGGGCGAGGTGGGCGCCGCGATGCGGGCAGTCGGCATTGAAGGCGCGAACCGTCCCGCGATTGGCGACGAGCAACAGCCGCCGCGCTCCCACGGCCGCGGGAGAAAGTTCCTTGCCCAACGATTTTTCAAAAGCCACCAGATACCAGCCAGCGGCATACCCCGGCATGCGTGGTTCTCCTTGGCGTGAGGAAGGCAGGGTCCATCAGCAATTACCGGGGGGGTGCGCCCCCCCCCGCGCGCAGGTCGGGTGCGCTATTGGTGATGCGGGCCGTCTGGGCCGCCGGGCTGACGATCCGGAAGAAGTCGTCGACGCGCATCTGCGTTCCCGTAACCGCGCCCCCCAAAGTGCTGGGCGGCAGAGCGCCCATCGTACCGGCCGGCTGCATGGGAACGATCATGTCCTGGCTGTTGGCATCGGTGGATTTGTTCTTGAGCCAGAGCGCCATCACGTAAACGCTGGGCATTCGCAGGCCGCGCAATTCAAAGGAACCGTTCTTGACGCCGTCAAATTGCTCCGCCGCATTGATCGCCTTCAGGGTCTCCAGCACGAACGGCCCGACGTTGAAGCTGGCAAATTTGAGGTTGTTTCCCTGCGGGTCGCAGGCGAGCTCCATCGCGCCGACGGGCGTTCCCCCGGCCGGCGCCTGTCCGCCGGCTGGCGCCTGGAGATCCAGGATCAAATACCGCCATGCGACGAGTTTCGCGTTGGCGAGCTGCTTCGTGCTGGTGATGTCGGCCGTGTCGACAAGATAGACGGGGTGGGGCGAGGCGAGAGCCAGACGGTTCAGGGCCTCCGGTTTGATGGCGTCGGCTGCTCCGCCGCCGATCGTGGCCAGCCGCGTGAGCGCATCAGAAACAATACTTGGGGCTCCGGAAGGTTGGGGCGCCGGTTCGAGTGGCATGGGAGTCTATCCTTTCGTAAAGAACGAGTGAGTCCAAGTTCCAGCTCCCTGATACGCCGTGCTGAATACGTCGTAATCGAGGGTCGAAGCGCCGTACCACGGATCCTGAATGCTGACCCAGTTGGAGTCGGAATAACCGATGAGAGTGAGGAAGTGTCCGCCCCCGGTGTTCCACCCGACGCGGACCGCCAGCGGCCGACCCGAGTCGATTTCGGACCTCAATTGAGAGATCGGCACCGCGCTGGCGCTGGTGCTGACCCAGTTGCCGGTCCGCTGCAGGGCGACATCCACGAACCAGGGGCGGTCGCAATCGGGCGACGAACCGGAAATCGTGCAGATCGTCTGGCTGAATTGATCGTTGGCCAAGAGGCCCTGCGTCCAGACGCTCGACGGATTGTAGTACATCGCCAGGCTGGCCGTGACGGCTGCCCAGCACCACTGATGCTGCTCCTGGTGCTGCACGAGGAACGACAGAACCTTCCAGGTGGGCGTCGCTCCGAGCGCATCGCCTCCTATCAGAGAGAGCATCGTCTGCAGCCGGGCCAGAGGCGAGATCGACGACTGATTGTAGTGTCCACCCGAAGTTGGCGCGGCGCCGCCCCCTGCCGAAGCGGCTGAATTCGTCGTCGTCGAACTCGGAGCATACAACTGATTGGCCTGATCGGTGAGTGACAGCGTTGCATTGGCCGTGCCGCCACTCTGCGCGGGCGCTGTCGCGGAGGGGGGCGTTCCCCCTCCGCCCGCGTTCAAGGATGAGATCGGCACAATGGTGGACGTAGTCAACGGCATGGCGGCACCTCCCTATGACGATTCTTCGCGGTCCGGACATCGGCAAAATCCGAAGCCTCCCGAAGTTTAATTCCTGGTCTTTGTCCTGCTACGGCAGAGGTACGGGTGATCTGCGGAAGGTCTCCTCGCTTAGAAAAACACGGAAACCGGATTCAACTTCTCTTCCGGCGTGGGCCGGCTGAGCCAGCCGAGCTGGACGGGAACGTCGTACAGTCGGCCGGGGCCGAGCCGCCGCCAGAAATGCCGCATGCCGGGCACAACGACGCGCACGACCGATAGCTCGATGTCGGGACGCGATTGGTCGAGAACCAGCATCTCCATATTGGCCCGCTGCAGCGTCTGCAGGCAGACTTGCAGATTGTCATACAGGTCGGGCGCGGCTCGATTCGGGAAATCGGCGGGCGTGCGCGCCGGAACCGACCTGTCGGGTCGTAACTGTGGCTGAGTGTCGAGCGTTTCTTCTTTCCAGAATCGGACGGCGACGTCATCCGGCCAGGCATAATTGGTTTTCCCCTGGGAATCCAACGCGACGGCGGGAAGGAACTGGTTGACTTCGGTCACGGCGCGCAGCAAAGCGACCTGCGCGTCGAGATGAGCTCCCAGGCCGATCAGCAGATCATCGGTTTCGCCTCCGACGCGTCGCGAGACCGCCGCCATGATCGGGAGGCCGAGATCGTTCGTCAGGTCGAGGGCCCAGAGCTCGCGCCCCAGGTTCCGATAGTGTTCCAGAACCTGATCCAGATAAGGAACGCAAAAGCTCGCAAAATCGACAGCGGGCCTGGCGATGCGGTTGTACCACCAGATGGCCGTGCCGTCGCGTTCGACGATTTCGAGAAACGCCTGGAGGATCGCTTCTTCGAGGACGTTGCCCGCCGCCGTTCCGTTCGAGTCGCCTGCGCAATAGAAGTGCCGTTCGACGTCGGGATGGCCGGAATAGCAATAGGCGGCCGG
>DASYAR010000380.1:0-7837 GCA_036501235.1 Planctomycetaceae bacterium | reverse complement strand
GCGCGTGGCCGGAAGTGCCGAGGGATGGTCTTGCTAATCGCCTGATTCACCGACGAATCAGACGGCAGACACAGCCGACATTCGCATTATCCCACACGAAACTCGAATTCGTCAACAAAATTCCGGAACGATTTTCTCGATCCGAAAAGAAAGTTGGCGCCTTGATTCGGCGCAAACCCCAATACGACCGGTTGGCCAACCGGCTTCTCCCCCAAATTTCCCAAGTTCCCGTGAAAAACTGGCTGGCGCCTTTCGCAAAGGATTTTGGGAGTTGCAGTAATCCCGAGGCAGATCGATTCTTTTCGAATCGAAGTTTGGCGCTCCCGGTTCGCCGGCGGACTCCAGATCGACTGACACTTCGCCGCGAATTCTTTGCGGCTTGGCGTGAACCCCCATCTTTTCCGACTTTCGCGTCTTTCGTCGTTTTCGTCATTTTCGCGGTCTGCTGCTCGGCATTCGACTTTGGTGGCGAGGCCCTGCTCCATGAAACGGCCTCCCCCTGGCCCGATCGACTGATTGCGGGGTCAAATCCCGTCATTAGCGACCTTGACGCCACAAATCGGGCAAAAGCGAGTCCGGTAGTTGACCTCCGTTCCCCGTTTGAGCCACTTATCGCAGACTTCTTCGGCGTTTCAGGTCGTTCTAGTCGATTGGTGAGATAAAGCCGGAATGACTTCACGGGAGTTCATCCGCAAGCAAGCCTTAAATGAGCACATCAACAGTCGAGCCGGAATCTTGGGTCAAATTCGCAAAAATCGACGTTGCCGATTCCTGTGCCTGGGATTCATTGTCCCGCCATTCCGGGGTATGCTGGTGACATGGCCAATACCGCAAGCCAGTATCCCAATACCACGAGCAAGAAGCTGCGCCGTCCCCGTCGCTTGATTCCGGTATTGGTCTTCTTGTGCTCGCTGCATTTTGTGCCACTCAGGGCATTTGAACCGGTGAACCCCGAGGTCGCCGACGCGGGCGAGACGAAGGGCGGTCCGGATGAGTCGAGTGTGTTCGACCCCGTGGAAGGCGTCGTCGTCGATTCTGCTGGGCGACCCGTGCCGGAAGCGAGCGTCGTACTGCGGACGCAGTACGAAGGCATTCTCAGTTCCTCCAACGAACCGTGGGGCGTGTCAGACATTGCCCCAACGAAGACGGACGCAAACGGCCGATTCGCGGTCCGCCGCGTCCAAGTCCCGATCAACGACATCGGGATGCGGCACTCCGAGCCGGGGCTGCATTGGCTGGATCTCGTGGTCAGCGCTCCGGGATTTGCGGTCGCCTGGTCGCACGCGGTCGAGATGACGATGTCCAAGATCGTCTTGCAGCCGGAAGCGGTACTTCACGGCAGCGTTGTCGATGGAAACCGCAGACCGGTGCCCGGAGCGGAAATTCGTGTCAAGTACATGACGTCACTTCAGGCAATCTTACAGATGGACCTGGTTCGCGACTGGCCCAAGAGCGAAGACCGTCAATTCCTGAGTCTGGTAGGAGCCCACCTCCCAAATCTTGTCGGCAAGACGGATAAAGACGGACGATTTGTAGCGCGAGGGTTGCCTTCCGGCGCAGGGATCATTTTTGAGATCGATCACCCCGACTTTCAGATTGAAACAGTCTATGCTGTAGCGCTCGAACAGCTTGATCCTGAGGTCCTGGCCGAAAGCAAACGGAACGTACAGTTCGGCGAGATTCGCGTTTCGCTCCAACGCGGCCATCACGTTGCGGTGAAAGTCGTCTTCGACGATACAGGCAAGCCGGCCGCTCACGCAAAGCTTCCGTATCCATCAGGTATTCAACCGCCCCAAGGAATCGCTGATAAACTGGGGAGATTCGATTATCGGCACATCGCGAACGGCGAGTTCCGTCTCCATATCGACCCGCCGGAGAGAGCGAATTACCTGAGCGCGACGCAAACGCTTGATTTGGAGGACGGAACATTCGAACACGATGTCACAGTGCGGTTGGCGCGCGGCGTGGAGTTGACAGGCCGCGTCGTTGACATCCGCACAAAACGCGGTATTCCCGAAGTGAGCCTGATCGGCGCGCCGGAAACAATGCCGGCTTTCGAAAAGGCCCTGGCTCCCATTCTCTATGGAACGACGACGACCGATCGCGACGGCGCCTTTCGCATGGTCGTCGCGCCGGGGCAAGCGATTGTTGCGATTCGGTATCTCGACCCGAGATTCGGCGTCTTTCGACCGATCTTGCCGGTGCATGTCGACTACCGTGATGTTGACCTCAGTCTGCGCCGCCAGGTTTTCCTGGATTCGGTAAAGTTGACGAAGCCCATCGTGTTCGAGTTGACATCATCCCCGCCGTTTTGTGGTACGGTATCAGGCCCCGACGGCAGTCCTGTTCCCCGTGCCGAGATTCGGGGAGTCATTCAACTGGGGGAGAATGCATGGCGTCCCTATCGACAACGAGCAACAGCAGATGGAACATTTGAGCTTCCCGACTTGTTTCGAGGTGATGCCACCTTTGTCCCCCGGCCGGCAAAGGTCCTCGTTCTCGACCGCCGCAGGTCGTGTGGGAGTCTCATAGAAATCGGGCCTGATGCTCCAATGGATCAACCGCTGGATGTTCGCCTCATTCCGATGAAGACGGTCACGGGTCGAGTCCTCAATGGCGTCAGCGGAACTCCGCTCTCGTCGGCGAAAGTTCTGTTGACTGGAGACACAATTTCGGCAGTCGCGGTTCGGACCGATGAAAAGGGGAATTTTGCATGCACCGCGCTTCTTCCAGGCGGCCACTACTCGATCGGAATGAACGTCCCTGGTTTCGCGCCTTTCAATGACCAACGAGCTGATTTCATTGCCGGCACCGAAGACCAGGACGTCGGCGTTTTCGAGCTGCGCCCATTGCCAAATGTACCGTGAAGCGATCGAATGACTCGATCACGAGTTCCATGAATTGTCACTGAAGGTGTCACGGCGCCCGGCACAGTTGTTCCTTTGAGTAGCCATGACCAAGGCTGAGAACCCTCCTGCCAGACGTTCTTTCCGTTGGCGCTGGTTCGTTCTCGGCGGCGGCGTGTTGGTCGTGGGATATGGGCCTGGCGAGCTTATGATTTTTTGAACGGAACCATTCCCGATATGTATGCGCAGGAATGGGTCGCGGGCATGGTAATGACTTACATGGAGACGCACGACGATCGCTGACCGCGCAATTGGGACGACATTCAGCAACCCTACGAGCGCGGCGTTGCAAAGGCGGGCCGCCCCTGGAGCTTTCAACAGTTGCGAGACCGCGTCGATGTGGATTTCGCAGCGGAGCCATCGGCACCTGCAGCAACGACGCCGAAAGGAGACCAGCCGCCATTTTGCGTGATCCGACTTTTCGTTGCCGGCCAGCGGAAGTATGATCTGAGACATGATGATCGCGCAGCAGTCCCGCGGTCGACACTCGATAGGGGACCATGTGGGCAAGCCGATGGCGGACCCGGAATTGCTACGGTTGTCGGAGGCGGTCGTTCAGGACCGCGATCGGATTCTCACTGCCAGATTGGGCACGCCCTGCGGACCGATCACGCTGCTGATGACGAGCCAGAAAGGCCGGCAGTGGACTTTCGGAGTTGCCGTGGCGTTGTTCCTGTTTGGCGGAATCGCGTTTTCAGTTTGGTGGGACCGTCAGTGGTCCCAAGCCATGCACGGTGTGTTCGCTGGCAACACGGGCCCCGTATCGTTACGTGCCGACTGGCCACAGCCACTGAAGGAACTGCTTGACGAGTCACGCGGAATCAAAATCGATGAGTCGACAATTCAGGTCCATTGTCTTAATGGCGGCGCATACGACCAGGAATTCGTTTGGCGGATGGACGCAGCGCCGGGCCTATTCGAGTTGCTTGAGAGTCGATGGAAACTTACGCCTGTGGACGGCCCAGAATGGGGCATTTTTGAAGGATATGTAGCCCCTCTCACACATGTACGAGCGCCTGACTGGTGGTCGCCCAGAGATGACGGCCAAACGTCGTTCTATGAGTCCCCATATGGATTCGAAGGGAGGGGGGATCGGTTTCACATTGCCGTGGACGGGGAACGAAGCACGATCTGGGTGCAATTCCGTTACAAGTTCTGACCTGCGGCAGCGCGGAACGTGTTTCCGGCTTCATCGAGTCGGACCTGGCGCTGTAATCACAATTCACGCTGACAGACGACGGTGGTATACTTCGACCGCCGACATTTCGGTCTCTATTGGCCTTGCCATCTCAGACGAGGACTTGCCGATGTCCGCTGGATTCGTGCTGTTGATGACGGTCTTGGCGGCGCCAGCGACGAATGTCGTTCGGGGAATTGTCCGCGGGCCAGATGGTCAACCGGTCGCGAAGGCAGATGTCTGGCTCTTCGATCGGCAAGCACATCTGTCACCCGACGGCAAGCACGCGTCAACTGCGATCAGCGATGCGAACGGTCAATTTGTCGTGGCTCTCCCTGCGAACGCTTCGTACGGCCGCAACTACTCGCTTGAAATCTTCGCCTACAAACCGGGCGTTGGAAGTGCCATGGCCGATGTCGATGCGCGTTTCCTGCCCGTGCCCACGCTGGCGCTGAATTTGCAGAGGAGCGCGCCCGTATCATTACGCGTGCTTGATCCAGCCGGAGAACCGCTGCAGAACGCCAAAGTCAAAGTACGCGGATTTGGCACGAGTCCGGGCGAAGGCACTCATATTGTGCTGCCGTACTTTCCCCCAGCTCCGTTCACCAACCGGACAAATGCACTGGGGGCGGTCACGTTCGAGCTCATCGACCCGCTCGGTTATTTCGGTCTGACCGTGGAAGCTCCCGAATATGGCGTCCAGATGCTCGATCGCGCCACCGATGGAACCAACTCACCGCTGCGCCTGACGCGCGCAGGAAAGTTGCGCGGCAGGCTCGTGGCCGACGATCCCAAAATGACTTCGGGAGCTCTCGTTCGGATCATGACGATTCCAGTCCCCCGAGGTGACGCGTTGGGTCTCGCGGATGTCCGCACCGACGCGGACGGGCGATTTGAGGTCCCGGCGATCGTCGCGGGCGAAGTGCGAGTCTGGTGGGTCGAACATGCACCGGGATCCTCCATATTCCTGGAAAACGAACTGAAGAGCACGTTACAGGCCGGCGAAACTCTCGAACTCGAAGTTCCCGTAGTTCGCGGTGTGCCAGTCTCCGGGACAGTCATCCAGGAGGAATCGGCGAAGCCGTTAGCCGCCGTGCCGGTGCATGTCTCGTTGAACAGCGGCCGCGCGGGTACCGCGTCCTGGTCTGTGGTGACCGACAAGCAGGGCCGCTACGAGGTCTACGTCCCGCCCGGTGCCGGACTGGGCTTCGTTCAGGTGGGACCGCTCCCGGCCCTGTCGATGCCGGCGCACACGGATCGTCTGAGTGGGGAATTTCCCGCGGCGGGAAACGATCTGGAGATGCCCGATTTCGTTGTCAAGCAAGGTGTCCTGTTGACGGGGACCGTCGTCGATGCAGACGCTCGCCCAGTCGCTCTGGCTCAAGTCCAGGCGGCTGCGGTCGAAGGGCCGGCCAGATATTACCGGCGCGTTCTGGCCGAGACTGATGCAAATGGCAAGTTTTCCATCGGCCCAATCGACGCCGACTATGTTTTGGCGCTGATGGCCGCGGACGATACTCGTGCCAGTCCGAAGGTTCTTGCGATTGAACCCTGGAAGACTATGGACGGCATCGTTTTGCGGGTCGAGGAGTCGGCAATGGCCGAAATATCAGGGCGCATCGTAGACGAAGATGCGAAACCAATTGCTGACGTCTTCATCAGCGCAGGACCAGACATGCACGCTGGAGATTGGGAATTTGACGCGGTCAAGGCGTTACAGCCAATTTCGTCTCTCAGCGCGAGAAGCGACAAGCAGGGCAAGTACGTGCTGCCCAATCGAATTCCACTGCTGGGCCGATACTATCTTCAGGCCCAGTACGGCGGAAACGTACAGAAACGCCTGGTACTCGATGGCTCCAGTCTTTCACCGTTGGGAAACTCCCTGGAAGATCTCGTCCTCCAACGCCAGAAGCCAAAGTAACTCGGCGACAAAGGATAACGACGAACCTCGAATGACCGACCGCAAGAGACCTGCAAAGCCGATCGGACTGATCGCTTTCGTCAATAGCGGGCAGGGGTCATTCCGTCCGCCGCACTGGCGCTGGCCTCTGTTGTGGACCGGGCTGCTGGTCTTCATCGGCACCGGGCTGCGGATTGGCGTGCCGATTTACCGGCAGCAGGCGGCGATTCGGGAGATTGAACGGCTCGGCGGCAAAGTCGAGATGCGACGGAACACCGCAGACTGGTTACGACGCCTTTTGGGAGATGACTGGGGGCGATCCCTTGATGACGTTGCTGTCGTCAGTTTTTTCGGCTGCAAAATTGCCGACGACGACCTGCACGGGTTGAACAGTTTGACTCGAATCGAGCGGCTTTGGCTCGGTGGCAACGGAATTACTAATGCTGGCCTTGAGCACCTCCGAGAATTGACCAGCCTGGATACCTTGGATCTCTCGGGAACGCAAATTTCTGATGCTGGGCTTGCGCATGTCGGGAACCTGCCGCGACTGAAGACGCTTTATCTCGACCAGACACAAGTCACGGATGCGGGGCTGAAGAATCTGAAGGGACTACGTAGTCTCCAGCACCTGTACTGGTCCGATTCAAGAATCAGCGACCAGGGAGTTGTCGACCTGATGTTCGCGATTGCACACATGGGAGACGAACTCCGGCCACAATAGGTCGATTCAGCTTGACCGGAAGTCACGCGCGCCAGGCTCACCGGATCAAATGAAACTGATTTCCAACAGCCCGACGTGCGGCACCTTGTGAAGCGGTACATTCAGCCGTCTGGAGATTAATTCACCTGCTGAAGTCAGCACGTTCGCCAGCGTTTTCTCATCATGGGTCGTTGGGACTGCAGACTGGATCAGCAGCTTCCGCCTCATACCCTCGATCGCTAAACAAAGCCAAACCACTGGTGTACCCCATTGAAGAGTCCCGGAGCAGATGACCACGCCAGAGATGCGATGTAGCGGAAAATCGCGAGAAAACATCGGAACATTGCGAAGGCGAAGCTCCTGCCGCCGGGAATCGAACTCCAGCACTCGATCGAAGCAGAACCGCAACCACATCAGCGTGCCGACAAACGACCCCCACCACGCCACCAGGGCCATTGCGGAAAACAGGCTGATAAATACAAGGGTCGGGATCGCGCCGTCGCGTGGGAAATTGACGCATAGCGCGGCGACGCCCCCAGTCAGGACGATTGCCATTGTGAACATGAGCAGGACCGGAACGAGCAATAGGACGCCTGCCCACGGCCGACAAGCGACACGCACTGTAAATCCGGCGCCATCCAAATCGTCGATCCGAATACCAGCAACGTCAACGAGAGTGGCAGGTGAACCCATAACCGAGATTCTCGCATCCCGCGGCGTGAGGTGCCACTCGCCCGCATTCTGTTGAATCAATGGCCACAGTAAAAACGACGAATCAGTCAGCTTGTTCGGGAATCACGCCTCCGTTCAGCCCCAGACCTGGGAAACCACCTGGGCATCTCCCTGTCGTCGACGCCGTCGTCGTGTCGCCTATCGTCACGTTCAGCAGCGTGTCGATCAGCATCACCAGTTCCAAGCCCTGGTTGGTGCCGCCGCGGCAGGTGACGTCGATCGCAGGGTGCTCGAAGGGCTTGGTTCCTACGCCGACGGCGGCGTGCGGTACGTGGCCGGCGTCAGGGAGCGTCGGGAGGGCGGTTTCGCTCTCGCCAATGGCGCGGATCGTCGCGACGATTAAAGTGCCGCACTGTGCCCAGGATGCCCAGCATCAACATCGCTAAGCCGACGACAGCGCCCACGATTCGAAGAGTCATTTC
>DASYAR010000379.1:0-22688 GCA_036501235.1 Planctomycetaceae bacterium | reverse complement strand
ACCCCATCCATATCCGAATCCGAGTCCTGCGCCGAGACCCCAACCCCAGCCCCAACCATGACCACTCCAGGGGCCATGGTAAAACGAGTGCTGGAAATAAGAGGGATGGTATCCGGCTCCTGCGAGATGCAGGTTCTGATTCCCGAAATGCGCCACGCCGAGGTTGCCCACGTGCATTCCGGGGTTGTGCGCGAATCCCGCATTGTGGAACCCGGGGTTCGCATGGACTCCCGGACTAAACCCGCTATGAAACGTGGCTCCAGTGTGCATGGCCGTGGTGCCGGTATGCGCGAATGTGGTACCGGTGTGGACGCCCGTCGTACCGGTGTGAATTCCCGTACTGCCCGAATGCAACGTCGTGGCGCCTGAATGAAATGTCGACGTCCCTCCCGAAGTGAACGTCGGCGTGTGTGAACCGACTCCCGTATGCACGCTGGCGGCCGTGCTGCTCCCGATGCGCGCTGTCGATGTCGTGCCCGTCGCCGCGCTGCCCGTATGAGTCGTCGTGCCGGCGGTATGGAGCCGAGCTGTACTGCCACTGGTGGTGGTGCTCGTGCTGCCGCTGGCGCGGGTCGTGGAACCGCTCGCTCCGGAAAAAGAACGGGTTCCTGAGCTCCCGGCACTGCCGCTCGCGTGAACCGTTCCGCTGCTGCCGCTCGGATGGCTCCCACTGCCCCCACCACTTCCGCCGTGGAAGCCACCACCACTCCCGCCGCCGCCACCCCCTCCGTGAGAAAACGCCACCGCGGGGCTTAATCCGATCACCACCACCAAAGCCGTCGTCATTAATCTGGCTTGATAAGCAAAGTACATGATGAATCTCCGAGACGTGGTGTGCTTATTGAAAATCCGGGCGAACGGGAGACGTGCCGATTTCGAGTCCGCCTGAACCACAAGGGCCCTGGACACGGCAGACCAAACGACCGTTTCTCATTTGCGAGGCGCCGGAGCGGGAGGCTTGCGAACGATCGTCACGGTTTCAATATCCGGAATCCGCTCGCCGCCGATGACCCGGTCGACCGATCCCCAGGTCATGCGATGATCGTCGACCCGCGTAAAGATATTCGTGCCCGAGGCCATCTGGCCGTCTGCCGTGGCCCCTGATGACTGCAATATCCAACTGTCGCCTTCGCGATGGAAAAAGCCGTCGGCATAACCCCCCGCGGAATCAAACACCCAGGACTTCAGGTGCTCAGTAATCGGGTCATAGCCGATTCGTTGTGTCCCGGTGATCGTCTTCCGGCCGGCTCGAAGAACTTCGAAATCGCGCAGCAGGAAATTTCCGCCTTCGTCCCAACGGCACGAAAAATGGACGTGAGAGTCGGACGCTTCATCAACCCATTCGCCGACCATCCATTCCAATTGTTTCACCTGCCGGCGATGAGGTACGGGATCGTCCGCTTCGACTTCGCGCAAGCTGGCAATGAGCCATTTGTTCCCGTCTTTCGTGCAGATGAAGCTGCAGTTGCCGTTGATGGGATCTGCTCCCTTGGCGCGGATGAAACGACTTCCGCCGTCGGCCGCCATGACGCCGGGGGCAATCGAACGTGTCGAATTGATCACCAATTCAATTCGGGCTTCCGCGTTCTCCTTGAAAAATCCGGTAAAATCCTCTTCGATCGCCTTTCGGCCGTGGTACACGGCCCCTTGTTCGTCGAGATATTCGCCGTCAGCCGTAAATGCGGCGGCAAAAGCCTTGGCATCATGCTGATTGAACGCCTTGGCCAAGTTTCCTGCCGACTGGCGAACGGCTTCTTCGTCGGGCGAAAGCTTGGGTGACGCGGCCGGACTCGCAACACCCGCGGCGGGCTTTTCCGTGGGGGTTTTGGCAGCGGGTGTTTTGGCAGGCGGCGACTTCGCCGCCGGAGCCTTGGTACCCGGCGCGGCAACAGGCTGACCGGCCGCCGCAGGTTTCGGTTTTCCATCCGGCCAAGCCTGGCACAACCCGGCCACCGCCAGAATCACGCTGCAGGCCCCCAGAATTCGCTTCATCATCGGCTCGTCCTTTCACCTTTCTCATTGCGCTGCCCGCGCTCGGCAAGTCGTATTGTTAAGCTGCAACTATGGCCACGACCGGCCGGAGCTATTTGCCGCTCGCGTCGATTCTGCCGGCTATTCTCGTGGGAGACTTCCGCACGGACCACAAATCTGTCGGAATTGTAATCAACGAGAGGGGCGACCTGCTATGGGTGCGTCAAGAAATCAGCCCTCGGCTACATCGACGTACACCTTCAGCGCATCTTTATCCTCGACCAGCAACCGCATCATCTCTTTGTAGCTCGCGATACCGGCGACGGGGTTCGTGAGGATTCGTTCGATGACGCCGGGGTAGGTGACCTCGCCGAGCGCCAGGTCGGAAATCCCGATCTCGAAATGCCGGCGGTTGGCGTTCACCGATCCCAGCAGCAATTTGTTTCCCAGCACCCAGTTGATATTGATGTGGTCGGAGGGGACTTCGATCCGGCGCTGGCCACCCGTGATGCTCGTCCAAACCTCGACGCCGTTGTGTCCGAGGACTTCCATGGCTTCGAACGCCACGGCGCTCGAACCGGTCGCCTCGATGATCAAGTCGGGTTTACCCGCCGCGGCGACGACGTCTTTGAGCGACTTTTCCTTCGTGCTGACGTACGTCGCCCCCAGACCGGTGACGATCTCGGATTTCAGGCATGGCGCCGCGCCGCGCGCAAACGTGTACACTTCCAGCCCGCGCAGCCGCAGGATCAATGTTGAGAGCAAACCAATTTGCCCGGCCCCCGTCACGAACGCCAGCTTCGGGTCCCACACCTGCAGCCGGCGCTGCGCTTCGAACGCCTGCTGCACGGCCTTGGCAGCGCAGCTCATCGGTTCGGCCAGCACGTGCAGGTGTTTCAGCCCCACCGGCATCTTGACGACAAACTCGGCATCGTCAACGTAATACTCGGTCAGATATCCGTGCAGCAGATTGATTCCCCGTTCGTAATACGTCTCTTCGCTGGTGATGTCCGATCGACCGATGCGATCGTAGATCGAATTGCCAGGCCGCCGGACGGTGCACGTGACGTAATCGCCGGGCTTCACGTGGCGCACGGCAGGCCCGATCGCCTCGACGATGCCGAACGATTCATGTCCCAGCACGAGAAACTCATATCCGGGAGGCGCGTTGCCGTACAGCGCGTCGTTGATTTCGCGGTCGGTGGCGTCAACGCCGACTTTCAACACGCGGACGAGCACGCCGCGGCCGCCCGGCACGTCTTCGAGCCGGGGCTTGGGAAGGTCGGCCAGATGCACGCTGTTGGGACGACCCGGACGAACGGCAATCGCTTGCATGATGACTCTCGAAATTGAACTTAAGGATTTTGGGAACTCAAAAAAGCCGCCAGGAGCAAAGGCTCCCCTCTTGCAGATGTCAGCATCACGATTTCAGGCCCCAGATGTGTCCATCCGTGTGCATCTGTGGCTAATGCCTTTTTTACAGTCTTCGCGGCAACTACATCGGCGGCTGAAAACCAAGCGCCTGAAAGTTGGCCAACTCGACGACCTCGGTAATTTTCACGGCGGAAATGGCATCGTAAGCCACCATCACCTTGCGTGCTCCGCTGGAATCGGGTTTGTCGCGGTCGAGCAACAGAATGCCGCCCGAGATCAGGTAGTTCACGAATGGAATCGATTCGTTGAATGTCGTGATGAGCAATCCTCGCCGGGGAACGCTGTTGGGCCAGTTTTCGAACAGCGATCGCCAGTATTCGCCAGTGGTCATTCAAACGCTCCGGAAATGTTGATGCAGCGCAGGTCGAATGAGCGGACCCATGGGGCACGGCCCGTGGGCTTCGGGGCGGCGCGACATCGATATTCGTCTCTCTTCGCTTCTCTCTTTTCGCTCTTCAATACCGCGCCAGGTCCGCCGCCTTTTTTAAATTCAATCCGTTCGCAATTCGCTGCGACTCCGCCGTCATGAAACGCAGCTCGCTGCCGATGGCCAGAAACTGCCAGCCCTGCTCGATGCGTCTTTTCACGTCGTCGACCGTCTGCACGTGCAGCCCGACCGGCGTGCCCACTTTTTTCCCGGCCGCCAGCACGCGCTGCAGCATGGCTTCGAGCTGATCGGGAGTGGGATCGACGCCGTCGGCCGATCGCATTTGAAACGTCAAATCGTTGGGACCGACGAAAATTGCATCGACCCCCGGCAGGCTGTAGATCGCTTCGGCATTTTCGACCCCCTGCGGCGACTCGGTTTGCAGCACGACCAGGATCTCGTTGTTCGCCTTGTTGAAATAGTCTCCGGCCGGGGCGTCGAAATTGAGCGCGTGCAATCCGCCGCCGATCGAGCGGTTCCCCACCGGCGGATATTTCGCGGCCGCGATCGCCAGCTTCGCCTCTTCGACCGTATTCACCATCGGCACGACGACGCCCCACGCACCGGCGTCCAGGACGCGCTTGATATTTTCGTGGGTCCCGCGAGGCACGCGTGCAAGAGGCACGCAGCCTGCTTCGGCGATCACGCCGAACAGAACCGCAGCCTGCTCGATTCCGATCGGCGAATGTTCCATGTCGACCGTCAACCACGGAAAACCGACGCGGGCCAGCACCCGGGTGGCATAAACGCTGCCGAGTGACAGCCACGTTCCCACCTGCGGTTGTCCTGCCTTCAGGGCTGCTTTGACCGCATTGCGCTTCATGAGTGAATCTTTCGCGGAAGGTTCGTCGTCGCTGTGCGGACGCCTCACTTGCCAGCTCGCAAACGAAATGCCGGCACGTGTTTTGTGCTATCTCGAGCACCGACGTCACGCGCACGGGATTGGACGCCGCGTGGGGATTTGGCTTAATATAAAACGATACGGGAACACCTTAGTTCATGGCAGGAGCGCTTCGCAAGCATGGCTGAATTTCGAACGGTCGCCCGCGTGGGTGAGATTCCCGAGGGGGAAGGACGGGCCTACGAGGTGGCCGGGCGGATGATCGCCGTATTTCACGTCGCGGGAAAGTACTCGGCAATTTACGACACGTGCCCGCATATGGGGGCCTCGTTGGCCTCGGGTTACGTAGAAAACGGCGGCGTCATGTGTCCGTGGCATGCCTGGCGGTTTTGCGTCACCGAGGGAACCTGGCTCGATAACCCCAAATCATCGCTCCGGCAGGAAGTCTTCGAAACGCGCACCAACGGTGATGAGATTCAGGTCAAGATCCCCGACTAAAATGCGGAGGATGTGCCGATGCCGTACCGCACAGGAGTATTCCGAATTGGGCTCGCTTTGGTTGGCTGGCAGGTCCTGACGGCGATGGCCTGCGGCCAGCCGCAAGACGTCAAGGTTTCTCGCCCAACCCGTCTCGATTGGGAGTTCGCTGCCAGTGGGTTTGACCACGATCCGGCTGCCGACGTGCCGGCCGACTATGACTCAAAGAAGCAGAAATACCAGCTGTATGTTCCTGTCCGGTACACGACGACCAAAGCCTGGCCGTTGATCGTATTCATATCTCCCGCCGCCGGTCCCGTCGGATGGACCAGCGTCCAGCGGACATGCGAAAAGGAGGGGATTCTCTTTTGCTCGCCGTACAAGGCCGGGAATTCAATTTCGGCAGGACTGCGGATCCGCATCATCCTGGACATGGTCGATGATGTCCGCCGCAACTTCCGCATCGATCCCCACCAGACTTACATCGGGGGCTTCTCCGGCGGCGGGCGAATGTCGTGCTCAATCGGCTTTGCCCTGCCGGAGGTTTTCGCCGGCGTCATCCCGGTGTGCGGTACAAATCCCCCCAAAAGCCTTCCGTATTTGCGCCATCGACTCGTCGATCGTGTCTCGGTGGCCCTCATCACCGGCGAAGGAGATTTCAATCGCAGCGAAAACGAGCAGTGGATGGCCCCGTATTTGAAGGAGCTGGATATCCGCTCGCAACTCTGGGTCGTTCCCGGAATGGGGCACGACATTCCGCACGCGAACATCATGAGTGAAGTCGTCGCCTGGCTCGCGGCAGACCTCAAGCGGCGGCAGGAAGACGCCAAAGCCCGACCGAATCTGAATCTCAAATTTGACGAGGCCTTTCGCGGCGACGCCCAGGCGGAACGCCTGCTGGCCGCGGCCCGGGGCGAGTTGCATGACGACCAGCGCCTCTGGCAAGGATTCGCGATGGCGCAAGGCCTCATGAAACGCTGGCCCGAATCGGCGGCAGCCGCAACGTCACGGGAACTTTTGAATGAGGTTTTCGGGAACGAAGCTCGGGCCGAAATCCTCGCTCGCCAACGCCTGGCGGACGACAGCCAATCATTCACCGCCCAGGCCCGCGGGCAAGAGAGAATCGGAAAGATTCCCAAAGCGATCGAGATCTGGGAAGCCCTGGCCCGCAAGCACCCGAATTCGCCAATCGCCGAATCGGCCCGCGCCGAAGTCCTCCGCCTGCAAGACCAGAAGCGACCGCCCAAGGTCGAGCGAAAGAAACGCGGAACGAAATGAAGGAGGGTCGGTTTTCCAACCCGCCCGCGGATCGGTCTTCGTGCCCGTCATCAACTCCAGTGGCCGGAGCGCCTTCAGCCGGCTGCGTCAAGCGGCTGAGGCGCGACCTTTGTCGCTGGCGCCTTCCGGCTGTTCGTGCCGGACAGCGGCAATTTGAGGATAAACGTCGTCCCCTGGCCGACGGTGCTCTCGACGCGAATTCTTCCGTGGTGCGCCTCGATCACCTCGCGGGCGAGTGACAATCCCAGGCCGGTTCCTCCCTGGCCTTGCGCATCGGCAGTCTTGGTTGTGAAGTACGGATCGAAGATTTTGCGAAGCGTTTCAGCGGGAATGCCCTGCCCCGCATCGCGCACTTCGATTTCTCCGACACCTGCTTCGCTGTTCCGCCGCACCTGGACCGTTAATTGGCCCCCCCCTTCCATCGCCTGTCGTGCATTGACGATCAGGTTGACGAGCACCTGCTGGATCTGCCCGGCGTTGATCTCGGCGACCACCGGCAGTTCGTCGAAGTTGGTTTGCAGTCGCACGCGGTGCATCTGCAGATCTTTCGCGACCAGCACCAGGACTTCCTGGACCAGTGCGACGAGGTTCGTTTCTTCGCGGCGATCGTTGCCACGGCGCGAGTACGACAACATGCCGGTCGTAATCTTGCTGGCGCGCTGGCCCGCCGCCAGGATTTTGTCGAACGCCTTTTCGCGCGTCGCCGCGTCTTTGTGGCGGAGGCCCAGCTTGGCGTAGTTGATGACCGTCGTCAGGATGTTGTTGAACTCATGCGTCATGGAAGACGCGAGGGCCCCGACCGTGCTCAATTTCTGGGCCTGAATCAACTGCTGTTGCAGGTCCTGGATTTTCCGTTCCAGCTCAGCACAATCGTGTGGCGCAGTCATTGCGGCGACGTTCCTGATGTTCCGGGAGGGATGTCTGTCGGGGAGAAGAGTCTTCTTCCCTCCGTATCGGAAGGTGCGATCGGCCGGCATCAGACCGTGAGGCTCGGTCAGGAGGCATAGGTCGAATCCCCTGCTTCCCGCACCTAATTTGCCGACCAGATAAACTGGAGAAGATGTGCCGCGTGACGAAACCTTGTGGGGCCGGTTTTCAACCGAACTTGGCGTCTCACCCGAACTATGCCGGCTGGAAACCAGCCCCACGCGCGACTCACGGCGTCCACAGGATGGGGACCGGCGCGGCAGATGCCTGGCGCTGAGCCCGGCGAGCTTTCAGCCGCACGTAGGGCGGGACAAATTGGCCGCGATGTCCGAAATGACCAGGGCGCGCGTCATCGTCCGCCCGGCACGGCTCGCGGAGATCTTCCAGCAACAACCCGGCCCGGCACAGTCCTCCCACCAGATCTTCCCAACGGTGCAAAAACTCGACCGTCCCCGGTTCGCGATAACTGGTGTCGCCCACCGGCGGCAACGGCCCCGCGTGATAATACTTGACGCCCACGACGTACCGATTGCCGGCATCACGCTCGACCACTTGTAGGCTGGTCGGCTGTTTGTGCTGGCTGATGTAGAGTCCGCCGTCGCGCAGAACTCGGGCCACCTCGCTGTAGACTGCCGTAATATCAGGAACGTAGCAGGTGCTCACCGGTTGGTGAACAATGTCGAAGCTCTGGTCAGGCAGCATCGACAGATTGTGCATAGAACTTTCGATGACGCGAACAGCCAATCCGCGCCGCTGCGATTCATCCACATCCTGGCGCAGCATTTCTGCACTCAAATCGACCACCGTCACCCTGGCCCCTGCGGCAGCGTACAAAACGGACTGCCAGCCTCCGCCTGCAGCCAGGCACAGCACCTCGAGCCCGTGAACACTCGCCGGAAGCCAGCCGCGCCCGTCGAGCGTTGTCAGAGGATGCAGGCATTCTTCATCGGTGGCGACTCGCGCAAACCGGCTGCCTCCGGCCGCCATGCGGTTCCAGGCCGTGCGGTTGGCGTCAAAGATCGTCACGGCTGCGGACTTCCCAGCAGGGCCGCGGCGAAGTTGACGACGTCTCCCTTATTGCGGGCCAGCGTCTTGAGCAGATCGAGCCGCCCGACCTGAGCACACATTTCCGGCAACGACAAACCGAACTCGTCGGCCGATTCGGCCAGATACTTGCAAGCGAGCTCCAAAGCTTCAATCTGCCGCCCGATCCGCTGCAGCAAGTCCACGACGACGTACGCCGTCAGTTGATTGTCTGTCTCGGCAACGTCTGCGCCGATTTTTGACCGGAAATATTCGAGAGATGGCTCGCGTTCGACGTCCAGCAGCACTTTGAAGAACCGGATGTGTGCCGGGTAGAAATCGTCGAACGGCGGGTTGCCGGCGTATTGATATTGCTGGGCCAGGCGAGTTCCATATTGGGCCAGTTGCAGCGCCAGGTCGAGCTCCGGACATCCGGTGTCCAGAAACCTGGCGAACCGGACGACTGCGTTCAAATGCGAGACGTCGATATGGTAGCTGTCGTCGGTAAACAACCATTCGCGCCCGCCGATCAGTTCGCGCAAAGGTTGTCCCGGAAGATTCATTGGCTGCCGGCGCAACACGTCGTGTTGCACGTTTTCGCGGAGATCGTCGTACAATCGGCGGACGAGCATCTGCGCGCATTGTTTTCGAATTTCGGGTGACAACTGCATCGAGACCTGGTCAAAAGCGGTGATCGTGCTGCACGTGCCATGCGACCCCAGGTACAGCTTCAATCCTTTGGCCGGGGCCACTCCCTGCGACAGGGCGATTTCCACGACTTCCTCAGGAACCGAACTGGCGTCGGGAAGCGCTTCGATGGCTGCGGCCACATGCTGGGGTTCGTTGATCGCGCGAAAATAATGCCACGCCTGCGGAATCGAGCCGTCGGCCAACAGCAATTCGCCGACGTGACGGGCCGTGTCGATGTACGTCTTTTCGAATTCGTCGCGACGGTCGTCGGGGACATCTTTGAGAGAGGTCGGCCGCACCAGGGCCAGGCCCAGCTCGAGCCGCTTTTTCATGAGCAACGCGTCGAAAAGCTGATGAAAACGCTTTTCGTCGCGGAGCACGCCGATCAAATGATCGATCGCGGCCGCCGGCCCTTTGTCGCCGTGGATGGCCTGAAGTTCGTCAAACGTGGCATCGCTCATGGGTGCGGGTTCTTCGGGCTGTTCGATTCAAATTGCAATGCGGGTCGATACTGACGACACTCGGCTGCGCCTCGCGCTAAACGTAGGAGCGAAATCTTCATAGCGAGTTACGAATCCGGATCGTGATGCTCGTCGTGACAGCCGCAGCCGCCGGATCCGCAGCCGCCGCCGCTTCCGAGGGCCACAGGAACGGGGCCATTGGCGTCGACCGGCTGAACTTCGACGACCGCCAGGCCAGCCGCCGCGGCCTGCAGCGCCAGCTTCGTCGTTTCCGGACCGCGGCCGCCGAGCACATACAGCACGAGTTTCTGACGATCCAAAGTCCACTCCAGATCAATCAGGTCGAGATCGAGCTTCCAGTCGGCAATGCGGCTTTGCCATTCGCCAAATGCCCCCTGCGCCTCGCGGCTCAGCTCGGCGTGACGGGCTTCGTCATCGGGTGTTGCCCGCCGCAGTACGCGCTGGGCCGATTCCTCGTCACCCGCGTGATCGGAATGGCCGTTCGCGCCATTCTGTGATTTGGGAGGCGTGCGCAGAATTTCGAGCGTGGTCCCCAGTTCCAGCCCGCGGTGAGTATAAACGACGACGCGCTCCAGCCGCCCGGGAGGATCGGCCAGATCATGCGTGAAGCGCGCGACTTCGGGAACATTCCCATACCGGACCAGCAATAATTGGCTCATTTCAATAGTATGAATGAGTCGCGGCGCAATAGGAAGCCCGGCTCCCTATGATCATTCGACCTCAGTCGCCATGATCGGTTCGAGTTCACCGTCGGAATCGAACCGGCCAATCAGCGTTTCGAACCAGGTGTGCTGGCCGAGAACGGCACGAGGCTCGTGCGTTGCAGCCAAGCCGCGAAAGATCAGTAGCTGGTCGATGCCGATGCGCAGCCGATGCCCGGCTGCGCCGCAAGGGCTGACGATGCGCCCCGGTTCGCTCACCGTGAGCGAGCGCCAGTCGGCGGCAGCGCGGCGGTGTCGCGGATGCCAGTCGAAGATCACCGGCAGATAGAGCCCGGCTCCTCCAACCGTGTACGACATTTCCAGAATGGAATCATTGCAGACGCAGTCGCCGGCCGTGCTGAGCACCCGATCTTGTGGCAGCCAGAGTGGAAAGACGCGAGCCGCACCGATCTGCCATTCGCGCGTCGGCCCGTCGCCTTTGACGGACGTCCCCTTCGCGACCGGCAGGCGCAGGTGATGCTCGACCCGCGCAGCACCGGCGGCGATCACCGCATCTGCCAGCAAGGCGAAATGATCGTGACGCGACAGAAATAACTGGCGGTCAATGCGCAGCGATTCGGCGAAAAAAAGCTGCAATTCGAGGTAGTCCCCGTCTTCATCGCCGTACGAGCAGACCGATTTCCATTCCCCACCTGTCGGGACTGGCAGTCCATCAATCGTCAATTCATGGACGAGTGGCCCGTCGAGCAGCGGATGGCCGCCTACGGAGAGCTCGACGTAAACATTCGGCTGACGATAGTCGATTTTCAGAGAATCGATTCGGCGGGCGCCGGCGCCGGTCATCAACGCCTGCTGTTCCGCTTCGGAATGAAACGACAGCGACTTCGCGGTCCGCTTGCCCGCGCCTGACCGGGCAGGACCCGGCCGGGCAACGGCATTGGTGCCATTGACCTGGTGCGGCATTCGCCGACGCCGCGATGGAATTTTTGAGACGGCCGGCAGGGATCGGGTTTCGGTGGTCACGTTGCTCGTCGACAGTGGCGCGAATTGAGATCGGTGTGCCAGCGTAGCAGACGGATCATGAATTGCAATCGTCGTCGGCTCTAAGACAGCAAGGCGGACAGCAGATTGTCGTGCGGATAGGGGTGTCCTTGATGCTGGACGAACGCCTCACCGAACGCGACGCCGATTTCTTTTCCGCGCTTGGCACTCCACTTTTTGCAGCTTTCGAGATATTCGTCGATTCCGTGCTGCTGGAAGAGCCAGTTCCGCTGGCTGGCGTGGCAGGCCAGCATCTTCAGTTTCAGCTCGAACGTCGTCGACACGTCGACGATAAACTCGGGCTTCTGGGGATTGCCGAAATAGTCGATGCCCTCGATCGCGTCGACATAGTAAAGATGGGGAATCTGTTTCAATCGCACGGCCGGTTCCCATTGCAGGGTTTTGTAATTGGGGACGGGCGCGGCGAAGCATGCATCTCGGACCAGCCGGCTCGTCATTTCGTGATCGCACATGTAATCAACTGGAGGGGCCGTCAGCACGATGTCGGGACGGGCGCGGCGAAGGGCTTCGGTCACCCGCCGGCGGCAGTCGTTATCGTGGACGATCCCCAAGTCTTGAAATTCCAGGCAAAAATAGTCGGCCCCCAGCAGATCGGCGGCGGCGCGGGCCTCCTGCCGGCGGACATTCGAGATTTCTGCCGGGCCCAGTTCGGCGCTGCCGCAGTCTCCGGCCGTCATCGTGGCGATTGTGATGTGATGTCCCAGTTTCCCGAGCCGGGCCAGCGTTCCAGCGCACTGAAATTCGACGTCGTCAGGGTGGGCGTGGATCGCCAGGATGCGCGTTTGGACGTCTGCGGAAGGCATTGAAATCTCTGCCGTGGAGTGGTGTGCCGTGGTTGCGCGCGCTAGAATAAAGCTGCGTTCTCTCGCGGGTATTTTGGGGCAATTATATGAAAGCCGTTCGTTCGATGACCACCGTCCGCACTCCATCGCGCCGCAAATTGTCGGGTTCGTCGCAGTATCTGGAACACACCAAACTTCCGACCCTCATGCTGCACAACGCGGCCGAGGTCGATAAACACGTCGCGCTCGAAGTGGAAAGCCTGGTTCGCGTGAACAACTCGGCAGGCGTCCCGACGGTGCTGGGACTGCCGACCGGTTCGACTCCGATCGGCGTCTATCGCGAGCTGATCCGCCTGCACCGCGAAGAGGGGCTCGACTTCACGCAGGTGATCACGTTCAACCTCGACGAGTATTTCCCTATCGCCCCCACGTCCATTCACAGCTACAACCGCTGGATGCGGGCCAATTTCTTCGATCACGTCAACATCCCTGAAGAGAACATCAACATTCCCAGAGGCGACCTTCTCCCCGAAGACGTCGATTCGTTCTGCGACGAATACGAGCGGGCCATCGAGCGCGTGGGGGGCATCCAGTTGCAGCTACTGGGGATCGGCCGCACCGGCCACATTGGCTTCAATGAGCCGGGCAGTTCCCGAAACAGCCAGACGCGGCTGGTGACCCTCGATCCGCAAACCCGCTCCGACGCCGCCAGCAGTTTCTTTGGTGAAGAAAACGTGCCGCTCCAGGCGATCACCATGGGGGTCGACACGATCCTCTCCGCCAGGAAAATCATCATCATCGCGCTCGGAGAACACAAAGCGCCCATCGTGCGGCAGGCGGTGGAAGGAGAGATCTCCGAAGAAGTCACCGCGAGCTTCCTGCAAAAGCATCCTACTGCCGTCCTCGTCGTCGACGAAGCGGCCGCCGGTCAGTTGACCGCCGTTCAAACCCCGTGGCTCGTGGGCCGCGTCAACTGGACGCTGAAGCTCGAAAAGAAAGCCGTCATCTGGCTGGCGCAGCAAACGGGGAAACCGCTGCAGCGATTGTGCCGGACCGATTTCATGGAGCATCACCTGCATGAACTGCTGCGCGAGAAGGGGCCGATCGAAGCCATCCGCCAGCGGACGTTCGACAGCCTGCTGGGCGGGATCTGCATGAAGCCGGGAGGGGAACAGCCGCAAACGGTACTCGTTTTCAGCCCGCATCCGGATGACGACGTGATCTCGATGGGGGGAACGCTGATCACCTTGGCCGATCAGAAACACGACGTGCACATCGCCTATCAGACCAGCGGCAGCCTGGCCGTGTTCGATCACGACGCGCTGCGACACATCAACTTCGTCCGGCAGATGAACTCCATCTTCAGCCTCGATACCGACCGTACGCGCGATCTCGATACACGGATGCGCGAGGGGATCGCACACAAGCAACCGGGTGAGCCCGACCTGATCGAAGTCCAGCAGATCAAAGCGCTGATCCGCCAGACCGAAGCGACCACCGCGGCCGTAACGGCGGGCGTCCCCGCCGACAAGCTGCATTTCCTGAATTTGCCGTTCTACCAGACCGGCAAGGTCGAAAAGGCGCCGATCACGAGCGCCGACGTCGAGATTATCGCCAATTTGCTCCGCCAGCTGAATCCCGGGCAGATTTATGTGGCGGGAGACCTGTCCGACCCGCACGGCACGCACCGCATGTGCGCCCGGGCAATCGTGCAGGCCCTCGAAACGGTGGCCGCCGAGGGGCTCGTACCCGAAGTCTGGCTGTATCGGGGCGCCTGGCAGGAGTACGAACCGCACGACATTGAGCGGGCCGTCCCTCTCAGCCCCGAGCTGGTGGAGCGCAAGAAGCAAGCCATCTTCCGCCACGAATCACAGAAAGACGCCCCGCTGTTTCCCGGTTCCGACACGCGCGAGTTCTGGGTGCGTGCCGAGGTACGGACGAAACACACCGCCGCGATTTACAACCAACTCGGCCTGCCGGAGTTCTACGCGCTGGAAGCGTTCATGCGATACAACGGGCAACTGTAGACGAGTCGAAGATTCGAAGGGGTCGAAAAGTCACAAAGCCCCGGCGAGCTGGGGGCGTCAGCCCCCGGATTGTGCGCTGGTTTGCTCCTCGATGAGCTTCTTGCCATCTCGAGCTAAAACCCCATCTTGTGCCCGGCGCTCGAGAAGTTGATCGTGCGCGTGGGCTGCTGATAGGACCCGGCGGAATACGAGTAGCCCGCCGTGCCGACGGCGCCGATTTCGCGCTCGTGCAGGTCGTCATGCAACGATTTCAACTCTTCTACGGACCACGATTCGATGGCATACGTGGCGGCGATCTGCCCGCCGTGGGTGCTCCGCAGATGGCCCACGACACGGTCGCGCGTCGGGGTCCAGTCGCCGTCGATCGACCAGTGGGTCCCACGCAGCGGATAGCTGCCGGTCCAGGCGACTCGCGCGGCTTCGGGAATCGACCCTTTCGGGCGTTCGTTTTGGCCGTTGAGCAGAAATCCGAAGGTCCATGAGTCGAGCGGCGTCGTGCAGCCCGATTTGAACGAACGGACGATTTCGGTCTTACTGACGCAGATCACGGTCGGATACGACTGGATCCCAAACTGCACGATCAGTTCGGGAATCGCGTCGCGGTCGACGATTTGCACATGACAATCGGATGTGGTGCCGATCTTCCAGCCCTTGGCTCGCATTCCGTCAAAATCTCCTCCAGGCCGGCGCAAACGTGCCAGTTCGCGCGAACAGGCGGGACAACCCTTCATCGAGATATACAGCACTCGCGGATAACGAGGACCGGAAGCATCTTCTTCTTCCGCGGAGGCGTTCTTCTCGGCAGATTCTTTTCCGGCCGATTGCACCTCGAGGTCATTCGGCCGATCACCGGCCAATGACTTGGCGGACACCGATTGATCCGGCGCGGCGGCTTCCCCTTCCGCGGCGAGGGACAAACTTGAAATCGACAACAACAGCGCAGCAGCGAACAGCGATCGATCCCACATTGGAAGTGACCTCTCAGTCAATTTGGAACAATTGGCAAACGTGAGAGCGCTGTTGACCTAGTCCAGAATACCGTTTGCCCGAACGAATGCACGCAAAAATGGGGGACCGGCGGATTTTTTTCCCGGTTTTCCGGTCAGGTCATTTCGAATTCGGCCACCAGGGGCAGGTGGTCCGATGCGCGGCGGGCCGCCGCCGTCCGAGAGGCGTGCGCATTGTGCAATACGACGCGGCCCCGATAATAAATCCGATCGAGGGCTCGTAGCGGCATAATCGCTGGAAACGTGCGAATCGGACCAGTCGCGGCTTGAAACCCGGCAGGGATGAACAGCCTGCGACCCTGCCCGTGCCAGACGTCGTTCATGTCCCCCGCCACGATCACCGCCGTTTGATGCTGCGTGCGCCGCAGCACCTCTCCCTCGAGGATCCGCCGGATCTGAATGTTCCGCTCGAACCCGGCTAAACCGAGATGCGCGTTGATCACCAGCAGCGAATGCACGTGTCCATCTTTGCCTGCAATGTGGCAGCGGCCGGCCAACGCCCGACGTCGCTTTTTAAGCGGGATGGTCAGCTCGATATGGTGCACGTCGGACAATGGAAAGCGGCTGAGGATGGCATTGCCGTATGATCCCGTTCGCAACCGGACGTTGGATTGAAAGGCTCGGTGCGGCAATTCCAGCGCATCGCCGAACAAATCCACCTGGCGATGATGCCGCGAGCGGGGCACGCCGTCGTCGACCTCCTGCAACAGCACGATGTCGGGACGAAGGTGCTGGAGCGCTTCGATGATTCGTTCGGGACGATACCGCCGATCGACACCGCCGATCCCCTTGTGAATATTATACGTGACGAGGTGAAATCGCATGGAAGTCGATCGGGATGGCGGTTCGGATGGTCGGCGAATTTTACCGCGCCACAGGATTTCAGGCGAGGATTGCTCCCACCAACCTCTCCTATCGAATCCGCCGGTGGCATCGCATCCCGCCCGGATTGTCGTTACACTGGGAGACTCTGTGCGCCTGCTGGCGCTTGGGCCATACTCACCTTGAGGGAGAGTTCAGATCATGCCTGATGACGACGACTTCGTCCTCGGTGGGCCGGAACCCGCGGAGGGAACTTCTTCCGATGACGATTCCGGCGTGCTGACGGTCTCCGATGCCGACCCGAACTTGTTGACGTTTGCCCGTGACGGCGATCGGGCCATCGTGGGTTTCAACTCGAAATCGGTTCCCGATGAACTGTGCGTCGCGGCCTATCGCAATCAATTGTTCAAGTACGTGCAGGATTTCAATTGCAAGATCCTGGCCTTCGAGTTGTCGGGGATCAAGATCCTGCCCAGTGGTATGTTGGGCCTGTTGGTCACGCTCAAAAAACGCGGCGTCGCAGTCGAATTGCTGAATCCCGTCGCCGACATCGTTGACGTGCTGCGAATCACTCGGCTGGCGCCGATGTTCACGATTCACCCGGCGGCGAAATAGGCGCACCACTGTGTGGCGCGGGTCAGAGCATCGAATGGAGATGCCGTGTTGCACCAAATTGCGGTGCAACAAGCTCGATATCGTCGGAGCCAGACGACGAGCGATGGCCCCGACGAGTTGTCCGCCAGTCGGTTTTGCTCTCGACCCCTCCCCGATATACTGATGATCCGTTATCCGTTCCGACTATGGGGAACGCCGGCCGATAGCGCCCAAAGCGGATCCCCCTGACGATTGACACTCTGGTTCAGGAGCACAACTCATGCAGACGGCACCGTGGCGAAGTATTCGAAATGCGGCATCGGCCGTAGTGGCCCTCGCTTTGCTGGCAGGAGGCGCGGCGCAGGCCGACATCAAATTGCCCAACATCTTCAGCGATCACATGGTGCTGCAGCAGGCGCAGAAGAATAAGGTCTGGGGGACCGCCGCCGCCGGCGAAGCCGTGACCGTGACGATCGACAAGCAAACCCACAAAGCCACGGCAGGCGCCGACGGTAATTGGCAGGTGATGCTCGACCCGCTGCCCGTCGGCGGGCCGTACGTGCTCGACGTCAAAGGTTCGAACGAGGTCAAGATCGACGACGTGCTCGTCGGCGAAGTCTGGATCTGTTCCGGCCAATCGAACATGCAATGGTCGGTCAATAACTCGAACGACGCCGACCTCGAACGCCTGTCAGCCAAGTTTCCCAAGATTCGTATGATTAACTTTCCCAACGTCGGCGTGCAGGAACCGATCTGGACCCACCCCAACAGCAAGTGGGCGCTTTGCACGCCCGAATCGGTCGGCAATTTTTCGGCCGTCGGCTATTTCTTCGCCCGGCAATTGCACCGGACTCTCGACGTGCCGGTCGGGATGATCAATAACGCCTGGGGGGGCTCGGCCTGCGAAGCCTGGATCCGCCGCGACCTGCTGGCCGCTGATGAGAAGTACAAGCCCCTGATGGATCGCTGGACGCAGATGGAGTCGCAAGTCAAGGAATTGTCCGGCAAGACCGATCTCAATAACGAACAGAAGGACCAGTTCAACAAATTGAAGGGAGCGATGGGGGGCAATTCCCGACCGGGAAATATCTACAACGGCGTTCTCAAATCGCATCTCGGTTACGGCATCAAGGGGGCGATCTGGTATCAGGGCGAATCGAATGCCGGCCGCGCCTATCAGTATCGCGACCTGTTTCCGCTGATGATCAAGAGCTGGCGTGACGAATGGGGTCAGGGAGAGTTCCCGTTTTATTGGGTGCAACTGGCCGACTTTCTGGCCGAGAATCCTAACCAGTTCGACAGCGCCTGGGCCGAGCTTCGCGAAGCCCAGACGATGACTATGGCGAAACTCTCCCACACGGGCGAAGCCGTGATCATCGACATTGGCGAGGGAAAAGACATTCACCCCAAGAACAAGCTGGACGTCGGCAAGCGGTTGGCTCGCTGGGCCTTGGCGAAGGACTACGGAATCGGCATTGCGTACCACAGCCCGCAATATAAATCGATGGAGACAAAGGGAAACAAAGTCGTGCTGACGTTCGACTACGTCGACGGCGGCTGGCGTCCCTTCGACACTAACGAGCCGCGCGGCTTTGCCATTGCCGGCGAAGACAAGAAATTCGTATGGGGCACTGCGAAGATCCTGCCGGACGGCAAGATCGAAGTCTCGGCGTCGGGCATCGAGAGCCCGGCCTCCGTCCGCTACGGTTGGGCCGACAACCCGGTCGTCAACATGTACAGCGCCGCCGGACTCCCCCTCACCCCGTTCCGCACCGACGACTGGCCGGGAGTGACGATCAACGCGAAGTGAGCGCTGCAGAGGGGTTAGACTCAAGCCGGATGCCTCGGCCGGTCCTGCGGCCGGGGCATTTTCGTTTGTAGCTGTCGACCGACAGAGCACGATTGCGGGCGTCAGCCGCGACGTCGCGGCTTTGTCGCCTCGTGAACCTTTCTCCAATCGATCTGGCAAATTCCCGCGGCGACGACGGCCGTCACGGAAATCGCCACGAATTGCTGCAGCAGGCTGCTCCAGAAAGACACGGGATCGAAATTGCGCGGCACGAGCGAGAGCCCGGCCGTCACGGCTTTGCCGGTCAGAATCTGAAACATCAGCAGCGTGGTGCCAACCATCACTGCTGCGGCAATGCACGTCTGCATGCGAATAAAACCTGGCAGAACTCAAAACCAAGGTCGACTGAGAAAGCCTACCTCAGAAATCGAGCCTGCGGGGCGAACTCGCCAGCGAATCCGTAGCTGCCGCGTTGGAAAACCTGACCTACAAACAGACACACCCGGCCTCGAAATCGGGGCCGGGTGTGAGTCCCGTTGGTCAATCGTGATCGCCGCGCTGCACCGGCATTCCCGACGGGAATCAACGATGAGCCAACGATGACCAATCGTCCTACGGGTTGTTCTTCTGTGCCGTCGATGCTCCGTTTCCGGCCGACTGGGCCGCTGCCGTTCCGGCCACGACTTTGCCGTGGGCCTTGAACGTCACCGGTTCGTTATGACCGGCAATCGTTACCGAAAACTGCTCGTCCACGGGACCGGGTTCATTCGGGGCGAGAACAGTCAGGTCGACGACGTGGGTCTGTTTGGCATTCTTCGGCAAACGGACTTCGTAAGTTCCCGAAGTTTTTTCGCTCTCGATTTTCTCGATCGCAAACTGCTTCTTGCTGCGGACGACGACCTTGACGGTCTTCTTTTCGCCGGGAGTCAGGTTGCCGAATGAGACAACGTCAGGATTGACGACGAATTCGGGCTCGACTGTCGCCGTGACAAGCACGGGAATATGTGGGTTCCCGGCGTCGTCGGTGACGAGAGTCAACTGGTCGCGGAGCTCACCCAGCGGAGCGCTTCCCTTAACAGTCACCACCAGATTGTAGTTCACGTTGGTCCCGTTGCGACGGGTTTCGACAACCTTCGCCGAGACGTTGGGGTTTTTGCTGATGACGTCTTTGATCTTCCAATCGCCGCGGCCGGCATAGGCCACGTCGAGCTTGTAATCCCTGTCTTCCCCTTTGGTGACAGGCGGGAATTCTGCGCCGCCGGGGGTGAGCACCACGTCGGTGCGGATATAGGCGTGAATCGGGATACGGACTTCCGCCCGCAGCGGCTGGTCGATCACGACCGTGACGCTGGAATCCTTCTGGTGCGAAAACTTACGGGTGTCCATCACAATTTCGATGTAGGCCGATTCCAGGCTGGACAGCGTGTCTTTCGACGGCTTGGCCGCCGTGCACCCGCAGCTCGTCGTGACACTAGCGATGTGCACCGGCTGCTTGTACGTATTCGTGATCTTGATTCGATAGCGGGCATCGGCCCCCTTGGCGACCACTCCAAAGTCGTGCTCGCGCTTCTCGAACATCTTGTCCGCCCATTCCTGAGCGAAGGCCCGGCTTCCGCCGCATGCCACGATCGCTCCCAACAACAGCATGTGTACCGTCTTGATTCTCATGGAAATCTCCCGAATTGACCAAACCAGCGATCGTCGCGCCGCGACTAACCCACTTCGTCATTCAAAGGCAACCGTCTCCCGTCCGGAAAGCGATTGCAATTACTCTTCAACAGAGAAGAGCGTGCGGCAATTTCCTGCCGCACATACGACTCTAACCGATGAACCCGCGACTGCCGTCGTGAATCACGAATTCCCGTTGATTTCCTCCCCGAGACTCGGGGGCTTCTGTGGGTACGACCGACCGCAAAAACCCGCTGGATCAGGCAAAATATGCCGCACAGGGAAGAGGCCGGGTGTAATCGACGAACCGGCCGCCGCCGAAATTTGCTTGAATTTCCAGCGAATTCTTTCAGGAAAGACCCACATCTTCCCCAAGAAGCGCCATCGTCAGTCACCGCAGGGTCATCCTGCGGTGAATTCAGGACAGGATCCCACGCTGCGGAAAGACCCGCTCGCCGTGTCGAATTCCCATCCACCAGCCTCGACCTGCTTTCAACCGTATGCGGCGGGAGGCGGATTGTCAATCGTTATATTGCCGATGCGCCGGCGGGCTCTTCAAGCGCCAGCGACTGCTCGCGTACGGCGAGGAACAATTGCTCTTCGGCAGTTGTCATCGTGCATTGCCTGCGTTCCATGACCTTGCGCGCGACGGCCAGGCCTCGCCGTTCGTCGAAGGCCTCGATCGAATCACCGTCAATCCAGGAAAAGCTCGGGACGAACTTCGGACTGCGCGAAGCGAAGACGCTGCTGCAGAACCCGACCACCGCGCCGGTCGGAAAACCGACGTTGATCCCGGCCTTGGAGAAATCCCCCATGAACATGCCGACGAACATCTCCCCCGTTTCGACGTCGCGGCCGTTAATCGGCACGCGAACTTTGCCGTACGGGTTTTTGAGGTCGCTGTTGATGCAGTCGGCAGCCAGGTTGATCCAGGAACCGATGTAGCTGTGTCCGAGAAATCCGTCATGCTGCTTGTTCGAGTAACCTTGCATGATGCTGGCTTCGATCTCGCCGCCGATCTTGCAGCGCGGGCCGATCGTCGTTCCCGAATGCACGACGGCGCCGGGCTGGATCAGCGAGCCGTCGCCGATGAACGCCGGACCGTGGATGTAACTGTGCGGAAGCACCGTCACGTTGTCGCCGATCCAGACGGGACCGTCTTCGGCGTCGATCACGACGCACGGTTTGATCTTGGCCCCCCAGCCGATATGAATGCCGCTGGCATTCACGAGATGGCTCCCTTCGCCGACGGTTCCGGCGATGCCCGCCAGGTCGTCGTGCCAATCGGCGATGAGCTGTTCGCGATTGGCGTTCACGAACTGCCAGGGCCAGTCGAGCAAGGTCACGAATCGGCCCACGTCGCGGCGCGGCAGGCCGGCGAGCAGGGCACGGCTTTGGTCGTTGTCGAGCAGTCCTTCGGTCGTCAATTTCGAGGCGAGCGATTCATCGGCGTAAATACAGGCAATGCGCCCCTGCAGGCCGACAGTGCCGACCCACGATCCTTCCCGGCCGTCGAGTGCGGGGATCGAGTGCCAGATGCCGCGTCCGTTGAGGAACAGCCCCGCCCCCGGCACCGGCCGATTGGCCGGAAAACCAGTCTGCCGCGATACGACCTGCGCCAGTCCCGGCCGGCACCAGATTTCGAATTGCGGCGGCTGGCCGTTGCCGAAGTGGGCCGAAGGTCGCGACTCGACAAGCCGCTGCACGCGCGACACGAGATCGCTCGTTCCACACAGGAGCTGAAATGAGGCCCGCGAATAGACGAGCGGCAACAACCGCTCCCAACCTCCGTCTTCATAGACGATCACTCGCATGGGCATAGGTGCAACCTTCGCAGGCAAGAATTCACTGACAAGCATTCAACTGGCGGAAAACAGAGGCTGGCCAACAGAATTATTGGGTGAGATTCGGCAGGGGCAAGCCCCACCCACGGCAACCCGTCGCATTCCACATGGCCGCCGCACTGCAATCCGCAAGACCCGTAGGCCGCGACTGTCCAGGATGACGATTCGTCACAAGGGGCCGGCATGTGGCGTTTCGGCAACACTCCTCCCAGGAACGACTGACGGCAACAACGCCTCGCGCACCGCCCAAGCATAGTCCTCAGGAGAATTGAGATTTCGTAGCGATCGCAGTTCCGGATCCACCTCGCGCAATTCAGACATCTCGATGTTCCGGCCTCGACAATCATCGAGCAGGCTCAGCAAGCGACGTTCCCCCGCCGCGATCCGCTCTCGCGCCGTCGTTGCCAAACTCGTGCGATAGACAGCCGCCAGCGGATGGGCAAATTCTGCGTCGCGCGGTATCGCCATATCGTAATCGCCAAGCAACCCCACGACGCGCTCGACGAACTGCGCGTTGAGCAGCGGTACGTCGCAGGACGTGGCATACGCCGCGCCGCAGCGGCCGGTCAGTGCCGTCAGCCCCGCAGCCAATCCGGCGAGCGGTCCGTAGGCGTCATACTCGTCACAAACCACGTGCACGTCAGAGAGCATCTGGGGAATATCCTGACCGCGCGCCGCGACCACCACGATCGGCGAGACGACTTCGGACAGAATCCGCACGACGCGCGGCAGCATCAGTTCGTCCCCGAACGGCAACCACGCCTTGGGCCGCCCCATCCGTGTGCTCAAACCTCCGCACAAGACGACTCCGCCGATACCGGATTGAGGGGCCATGTCGCCGCTTCGACTGCTATTATCTGGGAATCGGTCTCGAAAGCACG
>DASYAR010000378.1:0-9452 GCA_036501235.1 Planctomycetaceae bacterium | reverse complement strand
CGCTCACCTGCCGGATGAACCGGCAGGGGTCGATGACCCAAACGATGGCTGACACTCAACGATAGACGGACCACTACTGCACCGAGGCTCCTCTCTTCGACCCTACCAATCACCTTGAATGTGACTCAACCACAATCTGAGCCAGACAAATCCCGCCTCGGCGGGTTGATGGTGTTCCTCGCAACGGGATTCGGAATCGGATTTGCACCCCAAGCGCCGGGGACATTTGGGAGTCTCCTGGGGCTGCCGCTGGCGTGGGGGATCTGGCAGCTTCCGACTTGGGGGCGTTACGCGGCGCCGGCGGTGTGCTTTGCGATCGGCATCCCGATCTGCGGAATCACGGCGCGGCGGATGGGGCTGAAAGATCCCGGTGCGGTCGTGCTCGACGAGATCGCCGCGTTCTCGGTGGTGTTTTTGCTCGTACCCGTCAACCTGGTCACGGCCATCGCCGGGTTCTCGCTGTTTCGGTTGTTCGACATCTCCAAGCTGTGGCCGGCCAGCCAACTGGAGAGGCTGCCAGGCGGATTGGGAATCATGGCTGACGACTATGCCGCGGCGGTTTACGCCGGGGCGCTCCTGTGGTTGATTGCCCGCTGGCTGCCGCTCGGTTAATGTCTGAATCATGCCAGCCACCATCATCGACGGACGTCAGATCGCAGAAAAACTTCGTGCTGAAATTGCGCGCGACGCGGCGGCATTTCAGACCGCCACGAGAATCATTCCGCATCTTGCCGCCGTGCTCGTCGGGGATGACCCGGCCAGCGCGGTGTACGTCAAGAACAAGCATCTCGCCTGTGAAAAGGCCGGGTTGAAGAGCACGCTCATCAAATTGCCTGCCGAGACGACACAGCAGGAACTGCTGGCGGTCGTCGAGCGATTGAATGCCGATGCGGACGTGCACGGGATTCTTGTGCAGCTTCCGTTGCCGAAACAGATCGATCCGCAGCCGATTCTCGACGCCGTGACGCCGCTCAAGGATGTCGACTGCTTCCATCCCGAAAATGTGGGGCTCCTGTCGCAGGGGCGACCGCGATTTTTGCCCTGCACCCCCAGCGGCGTGCAGCAGATCCTGATTCACGCAGGCGTCAAAGTGCCCGGCTCGCACGTGGCGATCGTGGGGCGCAGCGATCTGGTCGGCCGCCCACTGGCCTTGATGCTGATGCAAAAGGGGCCCGCAGCGGATGCCACGGTCACAGTCTGCCACAGCCGCACACGCGATCTCGCGGCCATCACCAAAACGGCCGACATCCTGGTGGCTGCGATGGGGCAGCCCGAATTCATCAAGGCGGAGATGGTCAAACCCGGCGCCGTGGTGATTGACGTGGGGACGACGCGGGTCGGCGAGCGGATCGTGGGGGACGTCGACTTCGCCCGCGTGAACGAAGTCGCCGCCGCGATCACCCCCGTTCCCCGCGGCGTGGGGCCGATGACGATCACGATGCTACTGGCCAACACGGTGCTGGCGGCGAAGCTCGGGCACGCGGCAAATCAAAAGACGGATTGACAGGTCCTCGCGCCGGTCCGAAGAGTGAGTATCATCGTCCTCATCGCCTTGCACGGACCTTACGCCGCTCCCTACGTCAATCCGCGGTGCTTCATGTAATATCCCTGGACCTCGGCGATGCACGATTGGCCGCTGGGGGAGGCGGTGCCGCAGTGGGCATCTTTGGACTTGGCCCGCTCAATACACGCGCGGGTCCGGGTGACGACCCCGTCGCGGATGTCTTCTTCCACGTCTTCGCACGTCAGTCCGAAGCAGGCGCACAACGGGGCCGCGGGGTTTTTGGGATACACTGGTACATTGACGGCCGACTCTTCAATGACCCGATCGAACAGGTCGAAGTACACGACCGGACACCGCGGCTGTCCGCAGAAGAAGGCCGAGTCGGTCAGGTGTTGGAGGTTCTCGGGCGAGAGGTGCGCTTTCAGCGTGGACTGATAGACGACGGTTCCGGGAGAGCCGCAACGGGGGCAACGTCCTGCGGTGCTGTCTTGCTCTTTGACGAAGGCTTTGTTCATGGCTCGCGGACCCACGGAACACCGCCCGTGGGCTTCGGTAAGAATAGTTCGCGATTACGGAGCTGAAGCGGGCAATCCGAAGCAGTACAGGTGCCCGCTCGTGCGGATGAAGATGCGGCCGTCGACAATGGCCGGGCTGGCGTAGATCTTCTCGCCGAAGTCGGCTGAAGACATCTCGCGCCATCCCGGACCGGCATCGAGCACGGTCAGCTTGCCTTGCTGGCTGAGAGTAAACACTTTGCCGTCGCCGGCGACTGGGGAAGCATAATAATCGCCTGTTGCCGAGATGCGTCCCTGCTTGAGCGGTGCGCCGTTTTTGACGTCAACGACCGCCAGGATCCCGCCGTTTTTGATCATGAACAATTGGCCGCGGTAGTAAACGGGCGACGGGCAATACGGAATCTGTTTGCTGTACTTCCAGACGACGTGGGAGTCGGTGATGTCGCCTCTACCGCCTGGCTTCACCGCCACGACGACGTTGCGGGCCGATTCGAACACGTTTCGCATCGACTCGTATTCCTGGCGGGTAATCTGGCCATCCTTGTCGCGGTCGATCTGCGGGAACCGTTCCTTCACGGGGCCGGCCGGAGCTTCCGTGAGATTGATCGCGCCATCCTGATTGGCGTCGTGCTGCTTGATGACTTCATCGAACGGACCGGTCGTGATGCGGTCGGTTTCGTCGCCGCCGGGAGACCAGCAGGCCGCGTACAGAATGCCGTCGTCTCCCACGACAGGAGTCATGTTGACGATTCTCGCGACGCCGCGGACCGTCCAGATTTCCTTTCCCGTTTCGAAGTCGTAACCGACGATCCGCAGCGTCGCGGCGACCACGTCCTGCTTTTTCCCGCCGTCGTCCCAAATGATTGGCGTGCAGTAATTTCGCGGGAATTCCGAGCGATCGACTTTCCACAGCACGTTGCCGGTGAATTTGTCAACCGCCATGATGAACGAATCGACGTCGTGGTCCTGGCACAGGATGACGCGATCTTCCACCAGGATGGGTGAACTGCCCGAGCCGAAATCATTCTTGAACGGTCCCATGGGAACGTGCCAGAGCTGGCGGCCGTCGACATCGTAGCCGAACAGGCCGCATGAACCGAAAAAGCTGACGACGACCTTGCCGTCGGTGGCCGGGGTCGGGGTGGCATGACTGGCGGTCTCGTGCACTTGTTCGAGCGTCGCGTGTGGTGCTTCGGTTCTCCAGAGCTCTTTACCGGACTCGCGATCGAGACAGAAGGTGAACAGACTGTCGCCGCTCTCGCCGGTCAGATAGATCCGTTCACCGTAGATCGCAGGCGAGGAATGGCCACCGGGGAGCGAAACCTTCCACAGGACGTTGGTTTCGGGCCCGAGCTGATCGGGAAGCCGGTCTTCGCTCTCCGCCCGCCCCGAAGCATTCGGCCCGCGAAACTGGCCCCAGTTACCAGCCAACGCAGAAGCCAGGCACGCCCCAAAAAATACTCCGGTCAGGGCCGCGATTTTCAGTGTGCGGTTCATGGGTCTAAGTTTCCGGGAAAGGACAACAGGAGGAAGTCGCGAATCAATGGCAATGAATGCAAATCGGTGGTGTTGATCGTCCACCCAAAATCCGCGTTGATTTGCGTTCATACGCGGCCGAAATCGATGCGACTCCCATGATAGAGGAAGACGTCGCGGCAAGAAAGAAAGAGCCCGGCGAACTACAGGCGGCCTGGCGCTACGAGTTCAATATCTCGCGGCCACGGCGGCGCAGGGTGTCGAGCAGCAGGTCCAGGTGGGCGGCGGTGGTGAGTGGATTGATCAGGGTGCAGCGCAGCGCGGCGACGCCGCCGTGCGTCGTGGGGACGAGGTAGAACTCTCCCGATTCAATCACCGCCCGCCGAAGCTGCCATTGGAATTCACCCAGGCGCTCGGGCGAGGCGCCCTGCAATTCCTGCGGAACGTGTCGGAACACGACGATGTTGCACTCCGGCTCATGCAGTGCGGCAAAGTCGGAAGCGGCTCGCAGTTTTTCATAAAAGACACGGCCCAGCTCGAATGTGACGTCGACCATGTCAGCGAACAGTTGCGGCCCGAACAGCGACCAGACACCCCATAATCCAAAGGCAGCTGCTCGTTTCGTGCACTCGACTGTGCGCAGCCCGCTGTCGAATTCGGCCAGGTCGGGAGCGGACGGGTCGAACAGGTATGGCGCGTTCTGGCGAAATGCCTCGAAGCTGTGCCGCTTGTTCTTGTAGAACAGAAACGCGCAGAGCGCGGGGACGAACAGCATCTTGTGGGCGTCCCAGGTGAAGCTGTCGGCCCGTTCGAGGCCAGCGACGAGATGCCTGTGCCGGTTGCTGAGGAGGGCGGCGCCGCCGTGGGCCGCGTCGACATGGAGCCAAACCTCATGTTTCGCGCAGACGTCGGCAATCTGCTCCAGGGGATCGAAAGCACCGACAGGCGTGGCGCTGGCACAGGCCACGACGGCGACAATCGGATGCGCCGCACTGCGCAGATCGGCCAGGATTGCATCGAGACGAGATGGGTCCATGCGACGCCGATCGTCGAGAGGCGCCTTGACGACGTGATTCGTCCCGAGCCCTAAAATGCCGGCCGAGCGTGCGATGCAGTAGTGGGCGTCGGACTGGACGACGAGCTTGGGGGCCGAACGCGCCGGGTGAGACCTGTCGGTCGAGGGATCAGGAGTGCCGCCGAGGGCCGTTCCGGATTCCCAACTTTCCGGCAGCGCGACGTTGCGGGCGACGAGAAGTGCCGTGAGGTTGGCCAGCGACGCGCCGTGCGTCACGATGCCGGCGTAGTCGGTCCCCTGCCAGCCCAGGTATCCCGCCAGCTTGCCCACCATTGCCTGTTCGATCGCCGTCGTCCACGGACCCATTTCATAGATGGCCATACACTGATTGGTCACAGAGCCGATGGCATCGAACAGCCCGGCGATCGGGACCGGCGCCGGCACCTGATGCCCGACGTATCGCGGATCATGCAGGTTGATCCCCCGCGATAGAGAAATCCGGACCAATTCGGCGAATCGTTGTGAGATCGTCTCCACCGAAAGATCGCTCGTCCGAGATTCTCGCTTCTCTCCTCCCTTTTCTCTTCTCTCGTCTGCACCTCTGGCGTCTGCCAGCGTCTCCGCCTCCGCCACAGAAGCCCGCGGATCGGCCCAATTCAGGACCGCCGATTTCGACTGCTCGACTTTCTGCAGATGTGCCGCCAGCAGGTCGACCAGCGTCCGTCCAGCGGTTTCGAGCAACCGCGGACTATAAGCAGCTTCGATGCGGCGGCGGGCCGCAATAAAATCAACGTCGTGAGCAGGCATGACGTCAGAGGATAGAAGACCGCGGGCGGAAAATCGAGGAATGTCTGCGTCATGACTGTCCCAGCAGGCTTGGATTCGTTTGACCCGGCTGCGGATTAAACGATTGAACGGGCTTTCCGCGGCATCTTTCGATTCCCAACCCGCACTGAGTCTGTCAAACTGCAATTGTTCGAAACGCATCCTCGGAAAATCCCGTGAACGACACTCACCTGCTAGATGTATTGTCGCGCCTGCAACGCGGCGAGATGCCATTGGAATCGGCCGCCGCGCTGCTTCGCGAATTGGCGACTCCGCCGACGGGACCAACTCCGGCCGCCCAGGTCGATCTCGATCGACTGCGCCGCTGCGGCTATCCCGAAGTCGTCTTCGCGCCGGGAAAGACCACGACGGCGATCGCAGACGTGTTTCACATGCAACTCGCTCACGGCCAGCACTGCCTGGCGACGCGCGTGCCGCCAGCACAGGCGGATGAGCTGCTGGCTGTTTTTCCGACGGCACAACACAACTCCACGGCACGCACAATACGTATCTCGCCGCCGCAATCCCCAGCTCACCTAACCGCCGCGCCAGGCCGTGTGGCCGTCATCACCGCCGGCACCGGTGACTTGCCGGTGGCCGAGGAAGCGGCCGAAACGGCCCGCTGGATGGGGTGCGAGGTCGAATTGATCGTCGACGTAGGGGTCGCGGGGCCGCACCGGCTGATCGAGCAACAGCATCGGTTCTGCACGGCCGACGCCGTCGTCGTCGTGGCGGGCATGGAAGGGGCGCTCCCCTCGGTCGTCGGCGGGCACGTCGCCTGTCCGGTTATTGCCGTGCCGACCAGCATCGGCTACGGCGCCAGTTTCGGCGGCCTGGCGGCCCTGCTGGGAATGCTGAACAGTTGCGCCGCCAACGTGACGGTGGTAAATATCGACGCCGGCTTCAAAGGGGGCTTTATTGCCGGCTTGATCGCGCAGCGCTTGGCCGCGGCACGTTCTATGAGCATGTAGCGAGGTTCACACACGTGACGACCGGCCGGTCTCATTGCGTTCGACCTATCCGGTCGCTTAGACCACGTCGGCCATGAAAAAGTTCGATAGATCTTTCAAGACCTGGCGGGCCCGTTCGTGAAACACATCCCGGCTCTTGACCCGCCCGACTGGGACGATTTTGACCCGCACCTGCACCTGGGTGGATTTCACTTTCCTTCCGTTGATCGAACGGAAAGGGACCTCGGAGCTGAAACACATTTCGATGTCCACCGGCTTGCGATCATCGCTGCGTCCCCAGCCGGAGAACAGCCCGGTGCGCCCCAGTCGCAGTCGCACCCGTTCGGAGGTCACTTCCATGACTCGCGCATCGACTTCCCTGACGAAACCGCCGAGCTTGAAGACGATCATCTCGGCGGCGGTGCACGAAAGAAACTGCGTCTCGAACTCGAAAGCTCCGTGATTCGGATCGCCGTCGCTTTCGCGGAGCAAAGGCTCGGAATGTTCGTTCGGGGAGAGATAGATGCTTTGGTTCCGTCCCGCATGGGTCGCCATGTACAGCGCCTTGTCGGCCCGGTTCAGCAGGCTTTCGACCGTGTCGCCCGAAGCGGCCTGCGTCACGCCGAACGATCCCGTCAGTGCCCACTCGTCGAGCTCTTCCAGGTGCAGATTGCGGAGCGCCAAATGGATGCGATCGGCCCGTTGCGAGGCCTGTTCGCCGCTGGTGGCGGGGCAAACGATCATGAACTGGCCGCCGTCGTGTCGTCCGACGATTTCCCCCGAATACGTTTCCTGTTGCAGCAACCGCGCCGTCTCGATGAGCACCTGGTCACCGGTCTCGTGGCCGAACCGATCATTGATTTGCTTGAAATGGTCGATCTCGACGAAGATCACGCTGAAATGATACTGCCAATCTTCCTTGACCGCCCTGTCGAGCAGTTGCGATATCTGCGTCTTGAGCTCGCTGCGGTTGGCGACGCCGGTGAGGGGATCGCGTCCGGTAGTCCGCTGTTTGTCGCGGTATTCGCGCGGCGCCAGATCTTGTCGCGATTTGTTGCGGAGCAGTTCGGCGGCGCCGCGTAATTGACCGGCATTGTCGATCAACGGAATTGATTGCAGCTCGACGTCGGTCCAGCGGCCGGCAGCGTTCAGGATCTTGACGTTGCGCGACGCCGGCTGGCCCGAGGCCAGCGCCTCGCGCAAGGGGAGTTCCTCCTCCGGCAGCTCGCGGCCGTCTTCGTCGGCATAGCAAATGGTATGACTCGTCCAGACACGATCGATCAGACGTTCGGCCGGTTGCCCCACCAGCCGCTGCGCCCCTTCGTTCCACACGACAAACTGCAAATCGGCATCGATCAGGTAAAACGCGTCATACAGGTTTTCCAGCAGATACAGATGCGAGAAGATCCGCGCCAGTTCGTCGGCATCGCGCGAGTCTTGAGCGTCGATTGTCGCCGGGCCCGTTTCCGGGGGGCGATGCTCGGCCTGGTAATCCCGACATTTGTTGAGTCCGCACGTTCCCGCCCAGCGGGCCAGAGCGTTGATGATATTGCCGTCGAATTGAGTGCCCGTGTTCTCCTGCAGGATTTTGACCGTATCATCATGCGACTTGGCTTTGTGATACGCGAGATCGCTGCGCAGAGAATCGTAGGCGTCTGCAACCGACAGGATCCTCGCCCCCTGGTGGAGCGTTGCCGGAGCGATACCCGGTCCGCGGGCCGCGCCGCACGAGAAATCTCGCGACTGGCTGATAATCTGGATCACCTCGGGATTGACGCGGGCGGCCTGCAAAACATCGACGCTGACGCGATGATGCAGCGCCATCAGGTCGGCCTCGTCGTGGTTCAGTTTGCTGGGTTTGAACAAAACCGTGTCCGGAACGCCGATCTTGCCGATGTCGTGCAGCAGGGCGGCCACTTCCAATCGCCGCAAATTGGCATCTTCCCAGCGCAAGTGCCGGGCGATTCCCACCGCCAGCTTCGACACTCGCCTTGAATGCTGCACGGTGGTCGGATCTCGCAGATTGAGCGTATTGAGCAGTCGCTTGAGGATGTCGGGTGAAATGATGCCTTCCAGCGCCGGGTTTTCGACCGCGGTCGGCGTCCTGGATTGGCGCGACAGATCGACGAGCGCCAGGAGCAAGCGCGACGTTTCTGCGCTCGGACGATTGGCCGAGGCCGCTTCGAGCGCGTTGATGTCTGCAAATGTCGATAGTTCGGTAATCTGCACGGACGCATTCTCCCTGTTTCCGGCGTCGAGATCCCTGCGCGCGGCGCGCCCCGGATCTCATCTTTCCGATTGATTGACAAACCTAGCTCATCCGGCATGGGAGTCAAACGCGTCGATCGACGATTGCAACACCTTTGACGAATTTGCCGGGCTCGCGTCGGGTGGCGTCGCTTTCGCAGCCGCTTCTGAAATGCGATAATTTCTGCATGTCTCCACCTGATGCGACCGTCGGCGAAGTTGCCGCCTTGCAGGATTCGCTCCGCAAAGCCGGCTTGCGCTCGACGACGGCGCGCGTGGCCGTGCTGCAACGGCTGCGATCAGCAACATCCCCCCTGTCCCATGCCGAACTGGCCGACGAGTTGACGCCGCGCGGCCTCGACAAGGCCACTGTCTTTCGCAATCTCAACGATCTGACCGACGCCGGGCTGGTCATGCGAACCGAGCTAGGCGATCACGTCTGGAGATTCGAAATCGCCGATCGCCGGCATGACGAACCGGGGACGCATCCGCATTTCGTGTGTGTGACGTGCGGCAGCGTCACCTGCCTGGAGGGAGTCAAGCTCCCTCCGAAACTGACGTCGCGAGGCAAGCAGATCGGCAGCGTGACCGAGATCCTGCTGCGCGGTCTTTGCAAAAGTTGCGAGTAGCCACCTGCCTTTGTCCACAGCTTGATTTGTTCGCTTTGTGCCATTTAAGAATTCCGATCGAGCGGATGAGCGCGAACCGCAACGACGCATGTGATTATGGGGCAATCTCTTATGTTGCGGACATCATTTTGTGCCCAGCGCAGAAATCGCGCAACCTGGAGCACAATTTCGCAAAAGTAACGAAGTCGGGAGGGAGATCAGCCGACGTAGTATCGTGCCGAACGTATTATGAGAAGGGGATTTGCGCCAGTATTTCGAGACATTTGGATTGGTTTGGGCCGATGATGGAAG
>DASYAR010000377.1:0-4736 GCA_036501235.1 Planctomycetaceae bacterium | reverse complement strand
GTCGTGCCGTCCTTGATGTAGCGATCAGAGATCTCACTGTTCATGAAGAAGATGCCGTCAGTCGAATAGAATGGCGGCGCGGTGCCGGCAACTGGGATGGGCTTCGATCCGGGCGAGCCACGATACGTGCAGTAACCAATTCCTCCGCCCAAAATGTTGGCGGACGGACAGACAAAACTCGAAACCTTCATGGCGAGTGCGGGACCATTCAGACCCCCACCTTTGGGGGCGCTGAAATTGAGCGCCGCGGTGCCGACGTCCATCTGGGGCAACAAGAGCTGCTGCCAGCTCCAATCCGGTCCCACGACCCAACTTATCGAATCCATGCTGGCGATGCTCTTATCGGGAAGCTTGAACTTTCCGGTTCCGCTGTTCGTGGCAAATGTCGAAGCCGCCGGAGCCAGTTGGCTGCAGCCGGGATTCGAGCAGATCCAACCCGACGGATAGCTACGGTTCGATGACATGTAATTTTGCGCCGCCAGACCGATCTGCTTGATGTTATTGAGGCATTGCGAACGGCGCGCCGCTTCGCGGGCCTGTTGCACGGCAGGCAACAGGAGCGCGGCCAGCACGGCGATAATCGCCATGACGACCAGGAGCTCGATGAGCGTAAACCCAGCGCGAGGGCCGGTCGGGGGTGCCTTCCGGCAGAAGAATGATTGAGCACGACCCTTCATCGGAAATCTCCCGCAAGACTTCATTTCGACTTGACGAATGGGGCACGGACGCACGAATGATCCGCACACACCCGTCCCTGTCATTAAGCGTATCATTTCCCCCTGATGACTGCAATCAGTCTTGCAGTTCGACCGTCCAATACGCCTCATCGAGGAATTGCTTCCACGATTCGTATTTCACGCTGGTCAACTGGTGAGCCAGCATGGGGCTGCGTTTGGGTTTCACGGGCCGGCGGATCAGCCGCATTTGCGCCTCGTGCGGCGTGCGGCCCCCTTTGCGAACATTGCACCGCAGGCAGGCGCAGACGATGTTTTCCCAGTTCGTCAGGCCGCCGCGGCTGCGGGGCACCACATGATCGAGGCTGAGGTGCTGCGTCGAGAAGCGGTGCCCGCAGTACTGGCACTTGTTTTCATCACGCAGAAAGATATTCCGCCGGTTGAATTTGACCACGTTTTTCGGAAACAGGTCATACCGCAGCAGGCGGATGACGCGCGGCACCTGGATCGAAAAATTCACCGCCCGGATCCAGTCTTCGTGTTCCTGTGGCTGATCGACCGCCGCTTTCCAGCGACTGACCTCGCGCCAACTGTCGAAATCGTACGAGACGTAGGCGCCGTTCTCGATGTTAATGACTTCAGCCAGGTCCTTGAACAACAGGCAAAATGCCCTGCGGACCGACATGACCTGCACGGCCATGTACAGCCGGTTCAAAACCAACACGCTCGACTGCATCGCCGCACTCGGCCCCGCTGTCATTCACCACCTCGACTGCCGTGATCAGAACCACACGACGGAAGTCGGACGGCGACGATGCTAAGAGAAACGTCGCCACCCGAGGAAAGACTGAGGAACAAAATCTATGCTCGAATGTCGATTCGAATTCTAGCAACCGCCGCACAGGCAGACAACTGCGCGATGAATGTCCTCCTGCCGCGAGGACGTCTGCGGTTCGACGGCCGGCAGCGCGTCGCACAGCGGCAGCGCCAGCAGCGGATAGGCCGTGCCACTGTCAGTGATGAAGTGGGAATTGTCGGTATTCAGCGAGTGGGCCCACCAGCGGCCGGAAGCCGGCTGATTTGCGAGCAGCCATTTGACCCCCGCCTGAATCTGCGGGGGCGGACTGCGGGCCTGCCGAATCGGTCGAATCCGATCAAACGGTCGGATGAATCGAATTCTGTCCTAAGGGGCGATGCGGCGATGCGGACGGTCGTCCGAAAAAGAATCCCTGCGCCATTTCGAAACCCAGTCGGGCGCAGGCGATGGCCTCGTCTCGGGTCTCCACTCCTTCCGCCAGCGGAATGACCGCGAGATCCCGCACCATCTTGACCAGCGACCGGATCATGCTCTGCCGCTCTTCCGAAGCATTGGAGACGCCGCGAATCAGACACATGTCGAATTTGATCACGTCGGGAGGCACGTCGGCCAATTCCATCAGCCGCGACTGCCCGGCGCCGAAATCGTCGTACGCCAGACGCATGCCGAGCTCTTGCAGTTGGCCGCGCAAGCCCGACAGCATCTTCAGGGACGTGACGGCCGATTCGTGAATCTCGATGACAATCCGCGCGTCGGGGAATTCATCCCGCAAGCGACGCAGTGAAGCGGACAGGCGATCCTGCTGCAGCTCGGACGGATGCGTATTCAGGTAGAGCTCGCCTTGTAATCCTTGCTGCTGCGCAATCCGCAAACCCTGGCGACGCGCCAATTCGCTGAGCTCCACTTCCAGTCCCCGCTCGCCGGCCACGCGAAACATCGAAGCGGGAGTTTCCAGCCCCACCAACCGGCTGCGGGCCAGCACTTCGAATCCGAGCGGTGGTCCGCCGCTCAAGCTCACGATCGGTTGAAAGAACGGGATCAGCGCCGGTCCTTCCAGCAGCATGTCGAACTGCAAGTTCGCCAGCGCAAAATCCTCCAGATCGGATTCGAATTGAGTCACATTCGGATTGAAAGGTTGTTCGGCCAGTTGGGCACGGGGGGATCGAACCGTGAAGACCGCCGTCCCGAATTGCAGCATGTCGCCGCTGTTCAGCTTTTCGAAATTCCCGACCCGGCGACCATTGAGAAACGTCCCGTTTCGGCTGCTGATGTCGCGAACATAGAGGTCGTATTCGACCAGCAGCAGTTCGGCATGACGCCGCGAGATCGTGGGGTTCGCCAACTGCAAGGCGTTGTCGCAATCCCTGCCGACGGTAAACGGCTGGCCCGAAATCCGCACCCGCTGGGCCGGCGCCTGGGGCGTCAGGCTGCCCGTCAGTTCCCACAGGGAATCCGCTGTATGTTCGGCGAACGCAGGCGTGACAGCGGCGCCGATCGCAGATTCGACGACTGAATGGAAGTGCGCGTCGTAAACGCTGTCTGGCGTATAGGAATCCATCAGCCCACCAATACCGCAGGTTCGTAATCTTCGACTTCAGCCTTCCCGGCTGGGGTATTGTCCTGCAGGTCAAATCTAGCTTACAAAATGCCCTACGGTCGAATTTGCCGATCCGCTGTTGCGTTTTTTTGCGGATTTGAAATGATAGAGAACCTGTACGTGTGTTTCGATTCGGCGCGGGGAGCAGGAATCGTGGCGTTGCGGGGCAATCATTATGATGCGGCATTCGAAGCGTTTCTGCGGACGCGGCGGACCCCTTATGTCGCCGTCGACGAGCAACGCCGGGCGCTGCTCGAACAGCAGTCGCTCAAGTCGATGGATTTCATCGTTTATTCTCCACGGGCGGCCAACCTGCTGGTCGACGTCAAAGGACGCCGATTTCCTTCGGGAGATCCCGAATCGGGGCATCGCTGGGAGAACTGGGCCACCGCCGAGGACGTCCCGGCACTGCTCAAATGGCAGGACGTGTTCGGAAACGACTTTCGGGCGCTCTTGGTTTTTGCCTATCATATCGTCAGTGATGACGAGCGCGGGAAGTTCGCAGACCTGTTTTCGTATCGCGAACGGACTTATGCGTTTTACGGGGTGTGGGCCGAAGATTACAAACAGGCCATGCACACAAGATCGGAAAGCTGGCAGACGGTCACTGTCCCCAGCGCGGCGTTCCGCGAGTTGCGGGCGCCGATCGGCGATTTTTTATAAGACAGGAGCAAACGGGCGATGATTCGCACCTGGCTGAGTCGAGGGGTTGCTGTCGCGGGACTGCTGTGCACGACCGCCACCCAAGTCCAGGCGGCGATGGCGCCCGTCTTCGCACAAATAAAGGTCACGGAAGCAGGGACCAAGAACTACGTCTTGGAAACGCTGATTACCGTAGCGCTGATAGGTGGCACGTTGTTCGTCATCTGCAAAACCAGCCGCCGTTCGTGAAACATACTGAACACTGCCTGCACGCTGTAAGCCAAGGTTATCCTGTGTGCGTTCAAGGGGATTCGACCTTCCCACTCCGCCCCTGTCCATCGGGAAAGCGTCTCAGGATTTCAATTGAGGAAGGCAGGAACACAGGAAGGCCGGAAAAAGACCCTGGTCTCAATGGGATCAGAACGGCCTTCCATCGTATTTCCTGTTCTCCTCTCTTCCTGCATTCCTAATCTTTGTTCTTTAGAAACGTCCGAGCCAAGCGCGAGGTCGTGGGGTTAATTGGTTAAGGCACCGGGCGCTTCAGCCCCATCGCGTGCGTCGCCGAAACCTGCCTGCGCGACTGATGGACTTCCGTATTTTTCGGTGCCGCGGTACGATTTAAGTCAGATTGTCTTGTCTCGCTCTGGATTTCGTTTCCGAGGTCAAAATGCTGCGCCACCTGCAAATCACCGCCGTGTTGACGGCCCTGACGATATCCGCACTCTTCGTCGTCAAGTGCGGTCTGGCGGATGACAAGTCCCCAAAAACCGACGAATTGAAAACTGACCCGGCAGCGCAGGCAGCGCGTGCGGCCATCCAGGAGGCGCTGGCGGAATTCAACCCGCTCGTCGGCGGCTGGCGCGGCGTCGGGCAGCCGGTTCGCAATTCGAACAAGGGGTCATGGAGCGAAACAGCCGAATGGGTCTGGGAACTCAAGAAAGATCGCGTCGGCATCCGCTACGCCGTTAAAGACGGTAAACATTTGCGGAGCGCCTTGTTGACCTGG
>DASYAR010000376.1:0-7085 GCA_036501235.1 Planctomycetaceae bacterium | reverse complement strand
CTGGCGACAAACGCTGACGACGAACGATCGACATCCGCGCGGATGAGCGTCTCCCGACGAGGCACGAGCGAAATGGTCCTGGCAACCTGTTGAAAACGGGGACTGTCCTTTTCCGAACAGAGAGCTCTCCGTAACAAATCGATATTGCCGGGAGGGACTGTCCCCTTTTTCAACGTGACCCCTTCTTCAACACGCTGCCTGGGATGGCCGCGCGCCTCCCCACTCCGTTGATATTATAAATAATAACTAAATATGTCAATATCAAATCGGAAGAATTTCGATGGATGATTCTCCAGAGTCGCTGTGATACTTTTAGAGTCATGAACTTGGGATCGAACTGGGCTGCGATCGTCTGGACAGCGTTCTCTTTTGACCGGACTCGAACAAAGGCTGCTTGCCGATGAAGTTCAGCGAGTACCTGCAACTTCTCGACTGGACGGGGCGGCAGGTTCGCGAAGACAAGTCAGTGCGCCATTCCCGGCGACCTGGCGCCGATCCTGGAACGGCTGCAACTATCGGGCGCGGGCTGGCTGAACCTGGTGCACGACTTCCGCCGGAAATTCCGCCGCGCCGCCGCCAGCCATTTCCCGGGTTGACGGGGCTCGAAAGCTGGCTCGAAAAACTCCACGTATGTCCCCACGGAATGCCGAAACCGTTGGTCTGGACGTCAGTTGCGGAGAGGCTGCTCTCGCCGGTTCCGTAGCAGACGGGCCGACTGCTGGCGAACTGCAGAAACGCAGCGAGAGGTCACCCCTGATTTCAATCTGGTAATCGCTGGATTGCGATTCGTAACTGCTTATGCAACGAGGCGTTGCGTCACGGCAAATCATGGATGGCCCCTTATCGTGCCCCATGTTCACCGCGTCCCTCTCAGAATCGGGACAAGCGATTCGAAAAAGCCGCCCTTCGAAATGCACAGGGCGGTTCAGGATCCAGTTTCGAGAGTTCAAGGAACTCAAGGACGGCAGACTGCGACTTGCGAACCGGCGGATGACTATGGAAAGCGACCGTTCACCCTTGGCGTTACGAAGAAATTTATTCGCCCCGTGGTAACACGACGAACCGTAACCAATAATCGACGAGACGCTCAACAGCTCGCAGGAAACTGTCGAAATCCACGGGCTTTTTTATGTAACTGTTCGCGCCCATCTGATAGCACTTCTCGATGTCCCGTTCGTCCGTGGACGTCGTCAGCACGAGGACCGGAATTGTCCTCAGTCGTTCATCTTTCTTGATTTCAGCCAGCACCTCGCGCCCGTCCGTGCCCGGCAAATTCAGATCGAGCAGAATGACTGACGGGCGAGGCGCCTGGCTCGATTCGATATATTTGCCACGGCGGTACAGGAAATCGAGGCCCTCGTCGCCGTTCTCGCAATGAAATATCGGCTGCGGCACGCCAGCCTTCTTGAAGGCGCGGATCGTCGCCTCGGTATCCTCGGGACTGTCTTCGACCAGCAGAATCGGGTAAATGTTTTCATTCACGGCTGCCACCCTTCTTGGACGAGGCTGAAATAGATGGAAGTTCCTTCGCCGACCGTAGATTCCACCCAGACGTGGCCGCCGTGGCGTTCGACGATTTTCTTGACGATGGTCAAGCCGACACCCGTGCCGCCTCCAAATTGATCGCGGCCGTGCAACCGCTTGAAAATACGAAAAATCGAATTGAAATGCTTTTCGCGAATACCGATGCCATTGTCGCGAACGTAGAGCACGACATGACTGTCGGACGATTCCGCGGCAGACGCAGTTTCCGAGTTGGGAACGAGAGACTGGCCAATCTCGATCCACTTCTGGGGCTTGTCATTGTATTTCATGGCGTTGGTGACCAAGTTGTGCAGGACCTCGCCAATTCTGACCCGATCGCAACGCAAAGTGGGCAACGGGCGTGGAACCCGGATCTCGACGCCGTGTTCCTGGAGGCTGATCCTCAAAGAATCAAACACCTCGGCCAACAGATTATTAAGGTTCGTCTCTTCGATCGCGAACGTGAGCCGTCCTACGCGAGAGGAATCCCGCAATGAATCCAGCAGCGAGTCCATCCGCTGCGTCAAGCGCTTCAGTGTTTCCAGCATCGCGCGCCCCGGCTCATCGAGCCGGGCGCCGTAGTCCTCAAGCAGGAATGAGGAATAATTATGAATGCCTCGCAACGGCTCTTTCAGGTCGTGCGAGGCGATGTACGCGAAGTCGTCCAATTCCTGATTGCTGCGAAGCAGTTCGGCGTTTCGCTGCTGGATTTCGGCTGCGTAGAACTGAAACTGCTCCTCGGCCTGCTTGCGCTCGCTGATGTCGCGGACAATGCCCGTAAACAGCCGCCGGTCTCCCAGTTGCACTTCGCTCACGGCAAGGTCCATTGGAAACGTCGCGCCGTCCTTGCGCTGACCCACAACTTCCCGGCCGATTCCGATAATCTTCCTCTGACCTGTCGCCAGATAATTCGCGAGGTATCCATCGTGCTCCGCCCGATACGGCTGGGGCATAAGAACTTTGACGTTTTTGCCGACGAGCTCGCTGGCGGCATATCCGAACAGTCGCTCGGCCGCAGGATTCAGCGAGTCGATGAGACCCAGTTCATCAATCGTAATCACGGCATCGACAGCCGTCTCGACGATGGCCCGGGTTCGTGCCTCGCTGTCCAGCAGACGCTGGATGACATTTCTCAATTCGGTGATGTCGCGGGCAATGCCGGTGAACATCCGCCGGTTCCCCAGCCAGAATTCGCTCACCGCCAGATGCATCGGAAATGTGCTGCCGTCCTTGCGGCGACCAACCACCTCCCGACCGATCCCGATAATCTTTTTCTGGCCGGTCGTCAGGTAGTTTAACAGGTAGCCATCATGCTCGTTCCGGAACGGTGGGGGCATGAGGATCTTGACGTTTTGACCGATTAATTCGGCCGAGGAATAGCCGAACAACCGCTCAGTCGCCGGATTCGTTGACTCGATCGCGCCGCGCTCGTCGATAGTGATGATGGCGTCGACGGCGGCGTTCAGGATAGCGCGGGTGCGCGCCTCGCCGGCGACAAAGGAATGGTCAGCAGGTGATTGCGCGTACTCTTCCACATTCCCTCGTGTGTTCATTCGTCGTCAGGTTTGAATCCTGAGGAAGTACGCCGCAGACCCCGGCGAGTCGCGAAGGGATCTTAGCTGGATCTTATGCCACACGACAAGCATTGCTGCCGTGGCGATTTGGGAATTGCCCTCATGGAAACTGAAATCATTCGCGTGTTGCAGGTCGAGGACGAACCGGCGGACGCGGAATTCGTACGACGGGCGCTAACCGCCGGAACCGGAGCGCGTTTCGAATTATGTTGCGCCGGGCACTTTTCCGAGATTCTGAAGCCCTTGCAGTCGGGGCTGTTTGACGTGCTGTTGCTGGACCTGGGGCTTCCGGAATTCAGCGGCCTGGAAGCCCTGCAGGAAGCCCGCCGTCAAAACGCCGAGATCCCGATTGTCGTTCTGACGGGTCTTCATGACGAGAAAATGGCCCTTGAATCCCTCGATCAGGGGGCTCAAGACTACCTGGTGAAAGGGCAACTCACCGCAGATGCGTTGCAGCGATCGATTCGCTATGCGGTCCAACGGCAACAGCTTTTGGCCGCAAAAATCGAACGGAATCTGGAATTGGAGGCTCGGGCAAGACTGGCCGCCATTGTCGAATTCTCGGATGACGCCATTATCAGCGAAACAATGGATGGTCGGATTGCGACCTGGAATCGGGCCGCCGAGCGAATGTACGGTTACAGCTCCGAGGAAGTTCTGGGCAGGACAGTCACCTTTCTGCTCCCCGTCAATCTCATTGAGCAATTCGATCAGATTCGGACTGCTGTGCGAGGTGGCCGGCCTTTTCGCGACTTTGATTCGGAGTTCATCAGGAAGGATGGGCAGCGAATCGCGATTTCGCTCTCGATTTCGCCGATCAATGATCACGAGGGAAAGGTCATCGGGATTTCGAAAATCGCTCGCGATATCAGCGAACGGAAGCGCGTCGAACAAGCTCTGCGAGACAGCCAGGAGCGATTTGAACTTGCGGTGCGCGGATCAAGCGACGGCCTGGGCGACTGGTATCTCGACACTGGCATAGCGACCTGGTCGCCACGCATGAGGGAAATGCTGGGTTACACGAAACTGGAATTTGAGGACAATTTCAGTGCCGTGTCTTCGCGAATACACCCGGAAGACCGCGAGCGAGTCCTGGCCGACATCGCCGAGAGTGTACGGTTACACCAGATGACGAAGTGCGATTTTCGGATGCTCACGAAGTCGGGCGCATATCTGTGGGTCCAGGGCCGCGGCCGAGCTGTATACGACGAGTCCGACCGCCCTTATCGTTTTGCCGGCTCCCTGACCGACATCAGCGAGCGCAAGCAGGCTGAACAGGAAAATCAACGGCTGTCGTCTGACCGCAATCGCCTGCTGCGGCGACTGCAGCTGCAAATCGCGCGAATGCCCCTCGCCTACATTCTGTTCGATGCCGATCTCTGCGTAATCGACTGGAACCCTGCGGCCGAGCGAATCTTCCAATACCGGAGGGAGGAAGTGCTGGGGATGCAGCCTCCCTTCGAAAAGATCATCCCGAAATCATTCGCGCTACAGGGAGAAGCGCTGCTCCAAAGAATCCGCAATGGCGATATGTCGGCGCATTCGACCAATGAGAATTTGACCAAAGATGGCCGCATCATCACCTGTGAGTGGCTGAATACGCCGCTGCATTCGGAGGACGGGGAGTTTGACGGGCTGCTCTGTCTCGCGCAGGACATCACGGACCGTAATCAAATGGCCCTGGAACTTGCTCAGCGCAACGAGCAGTTGCGTCAGTCGCAGAAGTTGGAAGCGGTTGGCTCGCTGGCCGGTGGCATCGCCCACGAATTCAACAACCTGCTCCAGGCGATTCGCGGATATGCAAAATACGCGATGGAAGGGCTTTCGCCCGACGAACAGCGACACCAGGACCTCGAACAAGTCATCAAGGCCGGCGATCGCGCGGCGGCGCTCACCAAACAGCTCCTGGGTTTCAGCCGAAGCCAGGTGCTGGAACGCACGAGTTTCGATCATCGAGAACTCCTCACCGATTTGACGAAGTTGCTGCGCCCTCTGATCGGCGAGCAGATCGAGCTGGAAGTCCTGATGTCTCAGGACTTCCTTGTGGTGCGCGCCGATCGCGGCCTGCTGCATCAGATGCTGCTGAATCTGTGCATCAATGCCCGCGACGCCATGCCCAATGGGGGGCGATTGGTCGTAAAGACGGAGCGCGTCCAGCTCAGCGAGAAATATTGCGAGTTGCATCCCGCAGTCAAACCCGGCTCCTACATCGTATTCTCCGTCGCCGATACCGGTTGCGGAATGTCTCCCGACGTCAAGGAGCGCATCTTCGAACCGTTCTTCACTACGAAGGAGGTCGGGAAAGGAACTGGTTTGGGATTGGCCATGGTTTACGGCTGTGTGCAGCAACACGGGGGCGTGATCAATGTCTACAGCGAGGTCGGGCTGGGAACCACCTTCCGTATTTATTTGCCGATTACGGCCGACGACGATTCCGTGACCTATTTGGAAACGCCCGCCCCGAGTGCCGGAGGGGTGGAAACGATCCTAGTGGCCGAAGATGAGCCCATGGTGCGGGATCTGGCCGAACGGATTTTGACGAAGGCAGGTTACTCGGTTTTGATTGCCGCCGACGGAGCTGAGGCGGTCGACCAACTCGCGGCAAATGCCGACGTCGTCTCGCTGGCTCTCCTGGATGCCGTGATGCCCAAGCTGACCGGACGTGAAGTCTATGATCGCATCAAACTCACGAACCCCGATTTGCCGGTCGTGTTTTGCAGCGGCTACGACCCAGAGACGGGATCGGTAAAATCGCTCATGACAGACGGGTTGCGACTGGTTCAAAAACCGTATGACCCGGAGGTGCTGCTGCGAATCGTGCGGGAAGCCCTGGACGCGTGTACTGCCGTGGAGGCCGCTTCATGCATCACGTAGATCGAGCGAGCGACGGCGCGCTGCTCGTTGTCGACGACGAGCCAATCGTCGGCGCACTGCTATCGCGCTGGCTGCACGACGCTGGTTACTTCAGCGAGGCGGTCACCGGTGCGCCTGCCGCGCGCGAATATCTGCAGCAGCATTCCGTCGGCCTGGTGACCCTCGACATTACGATGCCCGGTTGCTCGGGGCTCGACTTCCTTGATGAACTCAAGCAAACGCAGCCTGATACGGCAGTGCTCATGTTGACTGCCGAAGGCGACGCTTCCAAGGCGATCCGCGCATTGACGGCGGGGGCGTGCGGCTACTTGATCAAGCCGATCGAGCGGGAGGAACTGCTCGTTCAAGTCGGGAAGGGACTCGAGCACCGCCAACTGGTGATCGAGAACCGCGAGCACACCCACCGACTCGAGGAAAAAGTGCGGGAGCAAACCCGCGCCATTCGCATCGCTCATGAGGAAACGATTCATCGACTGGTGAGGGCCTCTCTATTTCGCGATACCGAAACGGGGGCCCACATCCAGCGCACCGGCTGGTACAGCGAGTTGCTGGCGGCCGCAGCAGGCTGGGACGCCGTCCATGTGGAAGAGATTCGGCTCGCCGCGCCGATGCACGACATCGGCAAGATCGGCATCCCGGACGCAATCCTTCGGAAACCCGGAAAGCTTTCTCTGGACGAGCTCGCCGTCATGCAGACTCACGCCGAATTGGGCGCGAGAATCCTTTCCGGATCTCAATCGGCAATCCTGGGCATGGCGCAGGAAATTGCGCGGTGTCATCACGAACGCTGGGACGGCCAGGGATACCCGGCGGGCCTTAAGGGAATCGAAATCCCGGAATCGGCCAGAATCGTGGCCGTCGTCGATGCTTACGACGCACTGACGCACGATCGTGTCTATCGGCCGGCCATGCCGGAGCCGGTCGTCCTGAAGATCATGACCGAGGGCCGCGGCACTCATTTCGACCCTCGACTCGTCGATCTGTTCATGGCCCTGCTGCCGGAAATGCGGGCGATTGCGGACGGCGTGGCCGACGATGAAGAGATTTTTTCCGAGGGTCGGACGTTGCCCCCGTCATCCGGGAACGCGCTGCCGTCCGACGGGCGGCAACGGG
>DASYAR010000375.1:0-4969 GCA_036501235.1 Planctomycetaceae bacterium | reverse complement strand
AGAGAGGCCGACGCCCGAACACAAAATCGCAAGTGCCCTCGTTCCCGATCTGACGGTGACCGACTACGACAGCTTATTTCGCTCAGCGGTCCATGTCTCGCAGCAGGAGCTCGACCCGGCCGGGTGGCGATTCGAGGACCGGCGGCTCACGGATCTATTCAACAAGATTCGTGGGACCGGAACACCGCTGAACGAGTACTGTGGCGCGAGCCCATACCGCGGAATCGTCACGGGGCTCAACGAAGCATTCGTCATCAGCAACGAGACGCGCGAGCAACTCCTGCGGCAAGACAAACGCAGTGCGGAGATCTTCAAGCCGTTTCTCGAAGGCAAAGACCTGAAGCCCTGGCGCTACGAATGGCGAGGGTTATGGCTGATTTACGCGCATCACGACGTCGAGATCAAGAAATATCCCGCAGTAATGGACTACTTGAATACGTTCAAATCGCGACTCGAAAAGCGCGCGACGAGCGGCAACCACGAGTGGTACCAGTTGCAGCAGCCCCAGTCCAACTATTCGGCCGCATTTGCAAAGCCGAAGATCTTTTATCCACACTTCTCGCGGTTGCCCAAATTCTCGATGGACACCAAAGGGTTCTATGGGAACGATAAGACATACTGCATTCCGAGCGAAGATTATTATTTGCTCGCCGTCCTTCAATCGCTTCCGTTGTGGTACGTCATCTCCAGAATCTGTCCCGCGATGCGCGGCGGCTTCTGGCGCTACGAACTTCGAGTGCAATATATGGAAACTCTGCCGATTCCTGACCCGGGTAAAACGGAAAAGAAGCGACTTGAGCGACTGTCGCAGCAGTTGGGAATTGCGAGCTGCCCGAATCGAATTGACTTGCAGAATGAAGTGAACGATCTTGTTGGGTCGCTGTTCAAGCTCAGCGGTTCGGAGCAGGCCGTCCTCACAAATTCGACGCGCCTGCCGCCAAGCTCTTTCGACAATGACGGGGAGGATGACTGAACCGTGTATATAAATCGAATCCGGATGTTCGGCGTCAAACATCTGAGATGTGATATCCCGCAACGCAACAGTTTCGCGGAACCGGCCCGGCACCGAGTTTTGTTCCAAGGAGCAAACGGCAGCGGAAAAACGACCGTACTCGAAACGATCGCGAACCTTTGGAGTTTTTTTGGCGACTGGATCGAGAAAGGCCCCGGCGAGCGACCGCCAGCCTACCACCTTCGGCACTACCTCGCAAAATCGGAAATTGCGGCCGTCGAATTTTGCGATTTCATCACGGGCATTCCATCGCTTTGGGTCGCCGTTGCCGGCAAACCGACTGCTTGGGAAGACTTGAAGCGGGAAAACCCGCGTTCTCAATTTGCCGGGATGCTCAATTTTGGTCGCGGCGGTCCCCAAGGGAAGGAGAAATGGACGATCGAGCTGCCCAAATTCGACTTAGCGACGATTCACAGCGAAAGCATCATCGGCCGCGCCCCGCAGGCAAATGTCGTATATTTCCCGCCGGAGAATCGCACGATTTCAAACGTCGAAGCGAACAGCGTGCGACTCCTGAATCTCCAGGACTACAGTTGGGCCACGAGCTACACATCTGATGTCGATCCGGATTCATTACTGCTCACGATTAAGGCGTCAGATCCAGCGAAGTACAAATGGTGCCTCGATTTGATCAACTCAGGACTGTCGCATCGTTCGAAACGGATTCTTCCTGTCCGCGCGACAGAACGGCATTCCATCGAGGTTAAGGTCGAGCCACTGCCGGCAATTCATCATCCGCTCGACGCGCTTTCCTCAGGAGAAAAACAAATCCTGTTGCTAGTGGGGTTCACCGTTTGCATGCTGCAAGAGGGCGGTATCGTGATCGTCGACGAGCCGGATCTGCATGTTCACATTTCACTGTTGCGGCAGTTGCTAGACATGCTTGCTGCTGTTGTCCGCGAGAAGAAAGGGCAGTTCATCGTGGCCGCTCATTCGCAGTTAGTCTGGAACTGGTTTTCGCGGAAAGCGGAGCAGGTTGAACTCAGCCCGTGGCGTGGGGAAAAACTGTAATGCTTACGCCGCCGGACTGGGTTAAGAACCACGTGATTCCGAGGCTCGGTGCCACGCCGGTGAGGGTTCTGGCCGTCGAAGGGCTGGATGACTTGAAGGTGTACGAACGGTGGTTGGACAAGCTGGCCGCGGAATTGAACGTGCTCCCGTCGAGCAAAGTGCTCGTGGTTGAAACCGCCGGAAAGACCAGACTCATCGGCGGGCTTGAATGGCTTCGCGACCATGCCGGCGACCCGGCTCATGTTTTCGGTCTGGTCGACCGCGATGAATGGACGAGCAAAGCTGCGCAACTGGTGAAACAGGCTCTACCACGTCTGCTGGTAAACGAATCGCGACATTGCTTGGAAAGTTACTTCTGCGACCCAGATGAGCTCGATGCGGCTCTTCAGTCTCGCGACGTGGCGAACTACGGACCGGAGCTGCCCAACCTGCGCATTGCGATCGGTCAAGCCCGCGAGACCTGGGTTCCGCATTGGGCGCTGTGGGTCACACTGCAACGAGCGCATGCTGAATTAACCCACGACGGTCAGTTTCCGAACAACTTTCACGGACAGCACCCGCTTCCCGCGGACGCCGAGATCAAACGGCGCTTGGCGGCATGGTCCAAAACACTCGATCCGAAGCATCTTTTCACTGGATTCGATCAATTGCGGACGTCCGCTCTGAAGCGGAATCATCGGCGGCAATTTCGTGAATGCATTTATTCGAAGGACTTCTACCCACAGATCGTCAAGCCGCTGTTGCTCAAACTTGACCCGGCGATCGACCCTGACGACTGGCCAATCAATCTGGCCGACTGGAGTCCGGACGTCCCCGCCGACATCCGAATGATCCTAGATCCACTGCTCTTATAACGGACGCTCAATATGTCCATATCCATCAAAACCAATGAATCGTTCGGAACAGTCACGATCAACAGTTTCAGCCCGCGCCCGACAGAGGGTTGGCCGGCGGCGATCAACGTCACGATCGGTTTCGAAGAGGCGCTCAAACTGCACCTGGGCATCGGGCAGCTTCTCGGGAAGCTCAACGGATGCAACTGCGACTCCAAAGCCAGTCGCGACTGGGCCGTCAACGTGTGGATCTATGCGGCGTGCTAGATCACGATCAACGAGGGGCGTGTGAAGCTCTCCAATCTGCAGCGCGCGGCGAAGCACCGGCGTTAATGATGCGATTCGCTTGGCAGTGCGACCGCGTCCGGGTATATCTGAGGTGCCGTGAACATTCGATCATCGCGTCACGATGCGGTCTTTCGGCGTTGTTTGTTTAATTGGGCCTTCGTTAAATTTCAGAACTGAGCGGGTCCATTCATGTCGCACCAGGGTCCGGGCCCCCGGGTCAAGGAATATGTTGAGTGGGCCTACGTGCTCATTCACGTGATTCCTGAGACCATCGCGGCTTGCGCCCACTACGCTTCCGCCATCGCTCCGTCCGTCGTCTGCGTCGACTGGCGCCCCTGGGCAAGCGTTCTCGCAGTGACGTCTGCAATCTGTGCTCGCGCGATCTGGAATTGGAAGCAGCCCCCCGGTCGCGTCGGCCGCGTCGCCTTGTTCGCGACGCCTGCTGCCGCGCTGTTCGTCGCTGTGTACGTTTGGCTTCGCCCGCCGCCGGAGCCGTACCTGACCTGGACACACGTGGGGATTCATGACGGCGACAGCGACCTGGAACCGTTCAAAGATCAGATCGGCGGCCATATTCTGTTGAGCAACCTGTTTGCGCAAGTGCAGGATCTCAATGCGCTATCCGAGGCGCGGCGAAAGGGCGGGTACGAAGTGGCGACAGGACAGCCAGGTCAACCCGAGCAGTTGATGGGCGAAAACTACATCTGCTTCAAGTCGAACAGGCTGTGCCGCTGCCCGACGGAGCTGCGCTGCGCCAGCGGTTTCGATGCGCGGATTGGTGTCGCGTTTCTCAATGCCGGCGGGACGTCGCGCAAACTGGAACAGGTCGATTCGTCAATCGTGATCAGCCACGGCGAACAGCACGTCCACGCGGGATGTCATCTCTTGCTGTTTGTTTTTCCCGTAAATGAAAAGACTCTGAATAGAATTCAAACCAATCGCGGCTGGACCCTGGAGTCCGCAATCGAGACGTCCTGGCCGGAGACAGGCCAGGGTAATCATCATTAAGGGTGGTAACATGAAAACGCCGAGGATTCTTTTCTGCCTGGCCCTATGTGTGGCTGCGATGACTCCCCTCGGAGCACAGAACCCGGCAGCCAACCCGGTTGTCGTCGAAGGGGTCGTATTCGAAATTGACCCGGGCGGCAAATACGTGCCGTGCGCGAACGCCTCGATCCAGGCCATTCGTGGGGGGAATCTGCTGAAGAACCCCTTCAAGACCGGCTCCGACGGCAAATACTCGTTTACCGTCGCCAGCGGCGCACCGTTCAGCGTGACGTTTTCGGGATCGAATCGCGTGCCGGAGCTGACGCAGGTGGCGGGGCTCGCAGGCACGAAGAACTTCACGAACGTCACCTTGCTCACGGCGGCGCAATATCAGCAGAGCCCGCAAGGCGAGCGTTACAAATTGAAATCGAAGTTGCAGTCTGCGCTGGAGCAGGTCCCCGACGACAGCGACGCCGCGAGATTTGCCCGCGCTATGCTGGATTCGGAAAGGTAGCGGCTCGGAAAACTCAACGGCTATAAGCGCGCCACGAAAGCGGGCCGCGACTCGGCCGTCAATCTGTGCCTCTACCCGGCCGGCGAGATCACGATCAACGAGGGGCGCGTGAAGTCGAACGAGGGGCGGTTGCCACAACGCGTTGTCGGTGGCCGATGTGCGTGCCTCTCACATTCCCCAGGGTTGGACGAAATTGCGCATCTGCTCGACCCGGCCATCGTTCGATTCTTCAGATGCGAAGTAGAGTCGAAATGCCTGAAAGAAGTGATTTGAGCAGAGGTGCACGATGCTATGGGGGACGTTCACAACTGACACCGGTTCAGG
>DASYAR010000374.1:0-12034 GCA_036501235.1 Planctomycetaceae bacterium | reverse complement strand
GTCGCCGATGTAGATCAGCGAATGGGAGCGATCACTCTGGAGCGATCGCAGCGCCGTTTCCAGCGCCGGCTGGAGATCGGTCGCTCCCAGCGGCACGCGCTGCTGCAAGGCGGCCAGAGCGGCTTTCGTTTCCGGTGATTGCGGCGCGGCGAAGTCTGCCGACAGCGGATTGACTTGCGTATCGACGGCGAATATCCGCACTCGATCGGAGGTATTCAGCGACGCCAGGCACGATTCGAGAACGGCCAATGCCTGTCGGCGATGTTCGCCTGCCTGGCTGGCTGATGTGTCGATCACGATCGCGACATCCCGCGCGCCAGCCGATTCAGTAGTGCCGGCCTTTAGAGACAGGGCGAAGACGGTTTCCCCGCCGGGAACGTCGAAGCGGACCAGGCTTGAAACCGGATTTGCGGTTTCAGGGCCAGTTTCCCCCGCGGCGCTCCACACGCACAACACACCAAGACAGAATACGACGGAAGCTCGTATTAACAGACGAGAACCAGAAAGCATGGCAAGTCTCCTGTCGGATTTTCTGATCGCCTGGTGGCAGCCTTTCGCTGCGCCGGCAAGCTCTGTAACGGCCAAGTATTTTTAACTCAAAATATATATTTCATGTATAAAACAAAATTGTTGCAAGTAAAGCTGGTTCTTTGGAATCTTGCAGTTTTTTAATCTATTCGCGGCTTTGCAGAATGGCAGCCTGCGATGAGCGGCAATTGAGGAATTAGACCGCGGGCCGAGTGGCGCAATCTGTTCCATCGGGAGCGTCCAGGCCAGCGCCGGAATTCCTGTCGTTTGACACGACTAAGGATTGCCTGTTTCGGACGCAATGCCTGTACAATAAGCGACTTAGCTTGTTTTGTTTGTCGCAGAGGCCCTGCCGGCGCGGCGGTTGGCACTGACGAATTGGGGCATCCAGACATTGAGCGTCGGTTTCTCACGCCGCGAGCTTTCAATCCGCCGCTGGTGTACCGCCAGAATGTCGCTCCGTGTGACGATTCCAATGAGCTTCGACGGTTGGTTTCGCAGCACGACCGGCAGCCGGCCGATGTCGTGATTCATCATGTGGTCGGCCGCCTGCCGCACCGTGCAGTCGTCATAGATGAATTTCAGCGGCCGCGTGATGAGCTCCTCCATGCGGCTGGAATCAGCCGCCGCAGACTCGATCAAATCTCGCCGAGTGAGCACGCCCGTCAAAATCCCTCTTTCATTGATCACGGGATATCCCTGATAGGTGGCGCCGTCGGCTCCCGAAGCGATCCACGCCCGAATTTTCAACAACGTGTCGTCGGCGTTCAACGTCACGAGGTTTCCGGAAATGGCGTCGCGGATCAGCACATGTTCCAAGGCATCGGCGAGATACTCGGCGGGAGCGAGAATTCCGCGGCGCGCGATCTTTTCGGTCATGATCGTGTTTCTCATCAACAGGCATGAAACCATGAACGACGCCGTGCAGCCTCCCAGGAGCGGCAAGAGACCCAAGGGTTGCAGGGTGGTTTCGAAGGCAAACACGGCTGACGTCAAGAGGGCCCGCGACGCCCCCGCGAAAATCGCCGCCATTCCCACCAGCGCTGCGATCCGAGGGTCGATGCCGATTTCGGGAAACATCCAATTCATTCCAGTGCCCGCCAGTGCTCCCAACCCACCGCCGATCGTAAACATCGGAGCCAGCGTCCCGCCCGACGTGCCGCTCCCCAAGGCAACCGACCACGAGATGAATTTCAGAGTGCAGAGAAACAAGATCGCCTGTACCGAGAGATTGTGGGAAATCACGTCGCTGATGTTGTTGTACCCCACCCCCAACGTCCGCGGTGCGAAATAACCGATCACTCCGACCGCGGTCGCTCCCAGCGCCGGCCACCACATCCAGTGGATCGGCAGTATTTCGAATGCGTCTTCGATCGCGTAGACGGCCCGCGTGACTGCGACCGCGGCCAATCCCATGCACGCTCCCAGCAATATGTAAACGGCCAGCGCGGCCCCGGTGGGGTGGTCCAGATCGGGCATCGCAAAAACCGGCTCGAAACCTTCCAGGACCGTCCGAACTCCGGCCGCGGAAGCACTGGCCAGCGCCACCGGAATGATCGACCGCGGGCGAAACTCGAACAGCAACAGTTCGATCGCCAGCAGCACGGCCGAAACGGGGCTGCCGAACGTCGCTGCCATCCCGGCCGCGGCGCCCGCGGCGAGCAACGTCTTCCGTTCATCGGCGGTCGTGCTCACAATCTGCCCGATCAAAGAGCCCAGAGCGCCCCCGGTGGCGATGATCGGGCCTTCGGCCCCAAACGGGCCTCCTGTCCCAATCGAAATGGCCGCTGAGAATGGCTTCAGAAAGGTTATCCGGGCCGGAATGCGGCTCTGGTTGACGAGCACTTGCTCCATCGCCTCAGGAATTCCATGCCCACGGATGGCCCGCGAACCATAGCGCGCCATCAAGCCCACCAGGAGTGCCCCGATCACCGGCACGAAGATTACCCACAATCCCAGTTGATTTTCGGCGGGTGAAACGGGGCTGATTGCCAGACGACCATAGAACGACAGATTCGTGAAAAAATGGATCATCCGCACCAGAACCTGGGCAATCAGGGCCGCGGCAATGCCCGTCCCGATGGCCAGGCCCGAGATTTGCAGTACCCGACGGTCGAGCAGCACCGCAGCTGGAGGAACGTCGGCACCGCCCAGCATCACCTCGAGTGCGGGCGAAACGGGCAACGGCGGCCGGGACATGACGGGGTCAGATTGAGGGGCTTCCATCGAAATAATCCGTTGCGGGAGAAGAGTCGAATGACCGGTCGAGCCGGACACATCCGTTTGCTTCCATGTCGAATTTGTAATTCACTGAAGATTTCTTAGAAACAGCGATCCGCTTAAACTTATGCTTCGGGTTCAAAATATCAAGGGGGATCACCATGAATAGCAAAATCGCGTGCATTTCCGCCCTGCTGCTGGCCGTCGTTCTGGTTCCCGAAGCCGGCGCCGACTTTCTCATTTATAAGTTGGGTACGAAAGGGCAAAAGCGACAACGCCGCGGGGTGGGCGCCACCGGAGCGCCGCAACCCAATGCTGGCGGTATGAATGGCATGGGAGGCGGGAATTCCGGGTCGGGACGCGAGGTCGTGCTGTATGGCAAGATCAAAAAGGACGGCGGCGGAATCATGTACACTCATCCCGATGTCGGCGAACCGTTGATATTCCAACCCAACCAGGTGGAAATCAAGCACGCCCCGACGATGAAGATGACTTTCAATAAAATGCTGGGGCAGGCTGGTAAGGATCCCGAAGCCGTGCTGCATGCCGCCTGCTGGGCGCTGAAAAAGGGACTGCTCACCGAATTCCATTTGGGGATCGACAAAGTGCTGGCGCTCGATCCGCAGCATGAAACGGCGCTGAGAATCCGGGAATTGAAGCAGCGCATCGCGACGCCGCTTCCGGAAGAACCTGACCCAGCCATCGAGAAAAGATTGCGGAGCGTTGTCAATCAGCCGGGAATGCACGTGGAAACGAGCAATCATTTCCTGCTGCTGCACGACACCGATGCCAAGGCCGAATCGGGCCACCATTTGAACCGGGCGAAATGGCGCTTGCGATTGCTGGAGCAGATGTACGAGCGGTTTGTGTTTTTGTTCGAGGTGCAGCGCGTCGATCTCGAGCTTCCGCAAGAGCGATTGATGGCCGTCCTCTTCAAGAACCAGTCCGATTTTCAGGAATGCGCGACGCGCCTTGAAGCGCGATTATCCGATGACGCCGGTTTTTGGAGCCCCGTTTGCAATCTCACGTGTTTCTTCGACGACAGCAACACGGCGGAGTCTCAGGATCTCCAGAGCGAGCGGGAAAAACTCGAGAAGACCGCCGCTGACGCCAAAAAATCGGGCAAAAGCCTGGAGCGGCAGCGCGACAGCGAAACACTGCGCCAGATCAAGATCAATAGCGTGCTGATTGAAATCGACCGTCTGAATTCCGACATCGCCAGCGTCAGCCGCGAGGCGACGCACCAGCTTGCCGCCAATACGGGCCTCTTGCCGCAACGCGTCGAGATTCCCCAGTGGGTGCTCGAAGGATTGGCGATGTATCTCGAGTCGCCCACCGACGAGGCCTGGGGCGGCAGCGGCGCCGTCGACGAATCTCGAATCGACGATTATCGCACGCTCAAAGATGACCGTCTGCGTTCGAGCATCGATTTCATCGTCGAAGACCGCGCCCTCGGCGACGCGAATTCTCGCAGACCCAGTCCGGCGAAATCGGCCCAGGTCTGGGCCTTGACGCATTTCCTGTTCGAGAACCATGCCCCGGAGCTCATGGCCTATTACAAGATGCTTGGCGAAATGCCCCGCGACGTCGGCCTGAATCCCAACCTGCTGGACCAGATTTTCAGCAGCGCCTTTGGAACCGATCACGAGAGCCTTCAACTGGAATGGCGCACCTACATGCGCTCGTTGAAGCCAGACGTCGAACGCATGGAGGAATCGGGCGATAAAGCCGATTGATCGCTCTTTGAGTTCGCTCGGGGACCCAACCCCGCCGGGGTTGCGCAGATTCCTCGGATCTGCCAGTTCCCAGTTCAGTGGAACTCTGTCACGGTTCACGCGCGGCTGAGTCTGGTTTTCGGCAAAGTCTTTGGTTCCAATAGACTCAGATATTCGCGCTCCTTGCTGCGCGCTCATAAAATCGGAGTTATCGTATGCAGACGCTGCTGCTGACGCTCGCGCTCTTGCCGCTGGCGGCCAATGATGAACCGCTGGCACCGTGGAGCAATGATCGTCATCCGACCGACGTGCCGAGGCGTGAAGTGCGCGACATTGCCGCTCATCGGGCCGAATACAGTGTCGTGCAGGAAGGCACGATGGACGGGCAGAATTGCCGTTCTCCGCATGGCGTCTGGCAGCCCTTTCAGCAAAGCTGGGAATCGAACCGTCAGGTCCGCCTCGAAAATGTGGGGACGACCGACGTCGTCAATCCGTGGCTCTCCAACGGCCGTAGCGATTTCCGCAGCCTCCAGGAGATTGTGGCCCGCGCCGTCAAACCGGGAATGACCGATCAGGACAAGGCGCTGGCCCTGTGGTGGCAGGAAATCCAATATCGCTTTCATTTCGAGGGAGACAACAACGAGCTGTCGAGTCCCGTCAAGGTGTTCAACGTCTACGGACACAATACGTGCGGCAATGACTCGATCTGCCTGGCCGGCCAGTGGAAACAGGCGGGGCTCAAGGTCGCACCCGCCCGCCTCGTGGGGCACTGCGTCTCGCAGGTGTTTTTTGACGGCGGCTGGCATCTTCTCGACGGCGACATGCACTCGATTTATCTGTTGCGCGACAACGAGACGATCGCCGGCGAGCAGGACCTCGTGCGGGACCACGATCTCGTGAAGCGCACCCATTCTCACGGAATTCTGGAATCCGATCGCCGTGCGGGGGATGAGTGGCAGTCTTCCATTTACGTCTTCGAAGGGGACGTCAGCGGCGACCGTAATGCCGACGGTGCCACCAGCATGAACATGACGTTGCGGCCGGGCGAAGCGCTCGTCTGGCGCTGGGGACACGTGAATCCAGTCAAGTATCACGGCGGCGGACCGCCGCGGTTTCCCGATCGCATCTGCAATGGGCTGTGGGAATACCGCCCCGATTTCAACAAGCCCGAATGGCGTCGGGGAGCAACCGCCGTCGAAGGCATCAAGGCCGGAGACGAAGGTCTTTCGGCAGTCGAGGGGCAAACCGGAACGATCACCTGGACGATGCGCAGCCCGTACGTCTTCGTCGGAGGGAAACTGGCAATCGAGGGAAGCGGTGCGAAATTTGCCATCTCGTGGGACGGCAAGGCCTGGGAAGACGTCGACAGCGATCTCGACGCCAAATTCCCGTCTCAGGGAACCGCACGTTATGTTTATCATCTGCGGTGCCAACTTTCCGGCGCTGCCCATCTGCGGAAGCTGGCCATCATCAACGACATCCAGATGGCTCCGCTTACGCTTCCCGGAATGGAGGTCGGCAAGAACGCGTTCGTGTATACCGATCAATCGACAGTGGACGGAAAGGTGCAAATCACGCACGAATGGGTCGAGCGCTCCGCCTCGAAACCTCCGGCGGCGCCGCTGGAACCAGTCTTCCCCACGGAATTGGGCGGCGTCGAAGGATCGGAATTTGCCTTTCAATGGAAACCGGCCGTCGACCCGGAGGGCGATGCGATTGCCGACTATCATTTCGAGCTCTCGTCCTACGGCGATATGCGCTGGCCGCTCTCCATGAGTTTTGCAAAGCTCATCTCGCGCACGGTGGACGCCGGGCAGGCCCGCTTCACATTGGCCGCCCCCGGCCAGTTGAATCCCGACCGGAAGTATTTCTGGCACGTCCGCGCCCAGGACAGTCGCGGCCTTTGGGGGCCTTGGAGCAAAACCTGGAGTTTCACGTCCCGCGGGCCAGCCGCGCCGCAGAACCTGACACTGCAATTCGACGGGACACAGGGCATTCTGCGCTGGGCACCGAATCCGCAGGGGCGCAAGCCGGCGTCGTACCGCATCTATGCCAGCGACGAGAAAGGCTTTTCAATCAGCGACGAGCCGTTACCGGTGTCTACGGGAATCTCGAAGGAACTTCCAGTTGAATTCCCTGCCAATTTCCTGGCGGAAGCCCACACCGCCGAGCTGCCGGTCGTGGGGGCCGATTTATCGCTCGAACGGGCTAACAAGGCGTTCTATCGCGTCGTGGCCGTGGATGCCGCGGGCAATCGGAGCGGCCCTTCGGATTACGCTACGACACCGCGGCCGTTCATCTTCAGCAAGCCGCCGGCCAAGGCGACGAAAGGGGAAAAATATCATTATGCTGTCTCCGCCATCCGTTCGCTGGGGGATTTGAGAATGCGAATCGTTTCGGGTAAAGAGACCACGAATTTCTGGGACGTCGAGAGGCCCCGTTTCCGCATCGAGCGCGGTCCGTCGTGGCTCACGATCGACAAGGAGACCGGCCGGCTTTCGGGTACGCCCGATTCCATGGGAAAATCGGAAGTCGTCGTTTCGGCGACATTGGAGCGCCCGCTGCGCCGGCTGGACGGCGATTCGCTCAAGTGGGGCGTCGAAAAAGTCGTCTCCACCGGTTCGGAAACGGTTGGCACGGCGACGCAGAGTTTCGTGATCGACGTGACGCCGTAATGCAAACAAATACGTTTCGTATTACGAAGGCGTATTTGTCCAGTTCTTCTGAATGAGGGACCCAAATGCCGAAGATCGCCGCGAGCAAATGGCTCATTGCGGCCGCCTTCGCGTTTTGGGCAGCCTTCGCGATTGAAACCCGGGCGAAACAACTCGCTGGTAATGCCGCCCAGGCGGCTGCGAATCGGACGATCGGAAATTCAGCACCGGTGGACGCCAAGTCGTTGGCTCAAAAATCTGACCTCGCGACAACCTGCAGCTTGGTCTTTGCATCGATTGCCCTGTTATGTTGGGCAGTTTCCATCTATCGTCGTGAGCCGGCGTCATCGCTGCTCGTCATCATCCCTGCTCTCTTGTATGGCATGTGGTTGCTGTTGCTCGTTTGACGTCAAGTCGTCTTTGTGATCTCTGTGGGTTCAATCCGTTTTCGTCACAGAAGGATCTGACCTGCCGAGGCGACGCTTGCCAGAGGCCGATCGCGTTTATTGTGGCATCTCTCCGGATGACGCGGTATTTTTGAAGTGGCGATTGTTCGCTCACGAGTTCGAATCCATTCGTTTTCACGAAAGTGATGTCGATGGCTTCCTTGCGTCCCTACGAAATCGAACAAGTCCGGCGGATCGCCGGCTGGAAGGCGGAGCCGCCGATGGACGCGGATAGGGCCAATGACCTTGTCCGCATTTATCCGCGCGTATCCGCGTCATTCGCGGCTCTCTTCCCTTTTTATTCTCTCAGGATGACTCCGAAGATGTCCGGCGACCGATAGGCGGTCTCAGTCGGCGGCCGCAGCGGCGACGCGCGCGGCGGCCTGTTCCCGGGGGTGTGGCTGAACGGCCCTGCGGGGAAGCGACGTCAATACGACGCAGATTGTTTCGCTGGCGGAATCCGCCCAGGCGAGCGTCCCGGTCGAGCCCGTGTGGCCGAATGTCTTCTCGGAGCAGCCTGGGCTGCCGGCCGACAATCCGACGTCAAACCCCAGTCCGCGTGGCGTGAGCTTCGCTGCGTTATGGTTGCGCACCATCAATTGTGCCGTGTCGGGTTTGACTGCGGCTCCCTTCTTAAACAGGAATTCCGCCAGAAATCGACCCAGATCCGGGGCCGAGGCATGGGCCCCGCCCCATGGGGCGCCCAGCTTCCGCCAGTAGGAGCTGTTCCAATCCCAATCCTTCGCCGTGGGATCGCCCGCTCCGGCTTCGGGGGCCGCAAATTCGATTTGAACGGGGACCATGTCGCTCAATCCAAATCGCCCGAGTCCCAACGCAGAATGTTTCATCCCGAGCGACTGCAAGACCGAGCGATCCACGAGTTCACGAATGCCGACGCCGCTGATGATCTGTGCCACGTGCGAAGCCAGGAGAATTGCCATGCTCGAATACTGATATCGCGTGCCAGGCGCGAAATCGAGCGGCGTGCGAATCGCATGTTCGGCGAACTCCGTGAGCCCGGCATGCTTCTTGCGTAACGCATTGTTTTCGGGCAATTGATCCGGGAGGCCCGAGACATGCGTCAACAAATGACGGATCGTGACGTCGTCTCGTCGGTCTCCGGCAAACTGGGGAACGAATTTCTTCAGCGGATCGTCGAGTCGAAATTCATCTCGATCGAACAGCGTCATCAGGGCCGTCACGGAGATCGGCTTCGAGATTGAACCCAGCAGGAACATGGCGTCCACGGACGGCGCTTTGCCAAAGTGTCGCGTGAACGACGTTTCGCGCTGCGTCACGTGCAACACGGCCGAGGTGACTTGACCGCTGGACGTGGCCTTCGCGAGCACATCGGCCGCCTCGTCCAGGCGCTCCTGTTTCAAGGCCGCCAGCAACGGCGACCCGATCGTGGCCGCCAATCCGCTTTGCAGGAAGATACGTCGGTTCATGATGAATCCGATTAGAACACGAGGTCGGAACAACATCCAGTCTCGGCGAGGACCTTGTGTTTTGTGTGAATGTCATTGCTCTGCGCTGTGTTCGAGGATCGTCCGCCTTTCCGATCGCCGATTATATGATGGTTTTCGGGTAGAGCGGGTCGAGTCTTTACGGGACCCAGGGCGATTGGCTGCCCGCATGTTTTCACACCGACATTTACCATCTGCTGTTGAATTGGCTGCACGCGGTTGTTAAGTTGAACAGGATACAAGACGTTGCGTCTTATTTGGCAGGGATTGCCGACAATTCATTCGCAACGCCACCGAATCCACTGAAATCCGATCCGCGACTGCGGAATGTGGGAGAAATATCGTCATGCGTAGGTTTCTGTTCGCGTCCGCCTTGCTGCTTCCCACCCTGGCGCCGGTCCTGGCCAGTGAAGATCCCTCCGCGGAGGACGCGAAGCAGAAGACGGATCCATTGCGAACGTACTACGCCGCGGCGTCGGCCAAGTTCGAATTCTTCCGCGACGCCGCCAAGAAACAGCCGCTCAAGTTCGTCGAGAAGCCCGTGCTGAAGTGGTTCAACGACGACGACTGGTCGGGAGATGTCTGTGTCTGGACTTGGGAGGATCTGCCGGAAGTGATTGGTTGTGTGCTCTCGGGACCGGCGGAAAACAACCAACGGATCGTCTTCCAGGAATTCCATCTCCTGGCAACCGAACCGATCGCACCGGCCGACATGCAAAACCGGTCGCGCTGGTCGCCCCGCGAGGGGCTCAAACGAATTCCGCTCGAAGGAGTTCCGGACCCGGCCGAATCCGCGGTGGCGCGGCTGACACAAATGCGGCAAATCCTTCGCGACTTTTCCGCCCACATGACGGCCCAGGGCGAATGGGAATTGCGGCTTTTGCCGCAGCCGCTCATGCGATATCAGCCCAAGACCGGTCCCGTCGTCGACGGCGCCCTGTTCACGTTTGTGTGGACCAAAGGGACCGACCCGGAACTGGTCCTGCTGCTGGAATGCCGGAAGACGAACTCCGGGACGGCCTGGTTTTTCGCTCCGGTTCGCTTTTCGAACCGTGAACTGTGGTTGAAACACTACAACGTCGAAGTCTGGCGCGGCCCCGTCCACCAGGAGCCCGATCCGGAATCGCACCTGGTCTACACGACGCGCTACCGTGAAACGATCGAAGACCCACGGCCCAAGGCCAAGTGACGCGCACGCCGTCGGCAGACTCGATTTCCGACTGTAAAGGCAAAGCCAGAAATCATCGGCAGATCGAACGAGCAGGATCGCTCGGCACCTCGTTCATGCCCGAAACGCATTCTACTTCTTCACGTTCCGATACGGTTTGCCGGATTTGTATTGGTCGAGCAAGAATGCCCATTTATTTTTGGCCGACTCGGAATACATTTCTTGGGCCGTTGTCTGCCACTCGACCGCCTTCTCGAATTGACCGTCTTCGGCACACGCTGCGGCAAGCGTTCCAATGATGTTCGCTTGCTTCCAATCGCTCAATTCACAAGCTGTCATAGCATGTGTAACCGCTTTTCGGCCGTTTCGACACTTCTCGTCCGGACAGGTCGCGTAGAGCCAGGCAATGTCGTTCAGGGCCTCCGCATCATCCGCTCCGACTTTTTCCGCCTCAATGAAGTCTGACTCCGCTTTCTCGCGGTCGCCTCTCTGCGACCAACACCTTGCGCGATTTAAGAATGACTCCGCATATTCCGGGTCGATACTGATGGCTTCGTTAAGGTCCACAAATGCTTTCTCATATTCCGCCTTCTCAATCCAGCAAATTGCGCGATTGGTAAGATACGCTGCATTTTTCGGATCGAGATCGATCGCTTTGCTGTAATCGACGATGGCTTTGCCGAATTCGTCCTGCTCGAACCAGCAATGTGCTCGGCCGTGAACGGAATATGCGTCCGTCGGATCGAGATCGATTGCTTGACTGAAATCGGCAATCGCCTTGTGATGTTCCCCATTGCTGGCCCAGCAGCACGCTCGCCAGCGGCGAGCCTCCGCATTATTCGGGTCAATCGTGATAGCTTCGTTCAGATCGATAATCGCGGTATCGCAGTCGTCTCTATGGATCCAACATTGTGCTCTTTGGACGAGCGACGCCGAATCGTTCGGGACAATCCGAATCACCTCATTGTAGTCGGCGATCGCTTTGTCGTATTCGTTCTTCTCGATCCAGCACAGCGCCCGATTCAAGAGGGAGAACATGTGCGTCGGGTCGATGCTGAGCGCTTCACTGTGATCGGCAATCGCTTTGTCGAATTCCCGCCGCTGAAACCAGTGGGCCCCTCGGTACCCGAAAGTCGTCGGATCCTTCGGATCGACTTCGATCGCCTGGCCAAAATCGGCCAGCGCTTTGTCGTATTCTTGTTTTGTCACCCAGCACATGGCCCGCTGATTGAGAGCGTGCGTATCTTTCGGATCGAGTGCGATGGCCTCGCTATAGTTATGAATCGCCTGGTCGTAATTTCGTTTCCCCAGCCAGCAGGAGGCTCGCTGACTGAACGCGTCGCCATCTTTCGGGTCGATCGTTATGGCCTCACTGTAATCGGAGATCGCTTTGTCGAAGTCCCATTTCCCAGTCCAACACTTCGCTCGTCTTTTGAGGTATTGGGCATTCTGCGGAGCGATACTTATCGCCTCGTTCAGGTCGGCAATCGCTCTGTCATAGTCGCGTTTCTCAGCCCAGCAATTGGCCCGGCCAGCGAAATGCGCAGCGTTCGTCGGGGCGATGCTGATGGCGCCGCCGTAATCGGCGATCGCGTTGTCGTACTCGGCCTTCTCGAACCAGCATCGTGCTCGGTGTGACCGGGCCGCCGAGTCTTGCGGATCGATTTGAAGCGCCGTGCTAAAATCAGGAATCGCGCTGTCGTAATCCCTTTGATTCATCCGGCACACTGCCCGCCCACGGAATGCGTACGAGTCGCGGGGATTGAGGCTAATCACCTCACTGAAATCGGCGATCGCTTTGTCGAAGTCGTGCTTCCGGGACCAGCACCAGCCTCGT